>JAZRTS010000001.1:0-3353 GCA_045652135.1 Eubacteriales bacterium
TGATAATCGGCGGCGGTATTGCGGGTGTGTTGTGTGCATATAAATTGAAAAATGCAGGCGTTGACTGTGTGCTTGCGGAAGCAAAGGAGATACTTGGCGGTGTAACGGAGAACACGACAGCAAAGATTACTTTTGCGCACAAGCTTATTTATAATGACCTTATAAAACGCTTCGGCGAGGAAAAAGCACGTCTTCATCTTGAAGCGCAGATGAAAGCGTGTGATGAGTACGCACGTCTTTGCGGTGACATCGACTGTGATTATGAAACGAAGGATTCCTACGTCTATTCCACCCACAGCATAAGGAATATTGAAAGGGAAGCGGATGCCCTGAAGCGTCTTGGTGTCGATGCGCAAGTTGTGGAGAACACTATCATTCCCGTAAATATAAAAGGCGCTGTGCTTGTCAAAGCGCAGGCGCAGTTTCACCCTTTGAAATTTTTGTATACGCTTGCCGAGGGCTTGCCGATATTTGAACATACAAAGGTCGTACAGCTAAAGCCGAATACGGCAGTTACCGACAAGGGTGTTATCACATTCAAAAAGCTTATCGTTGCAACGCATTTTCCGATGCTGAATAAGCACGGATTTTATTTTCTGAAGCTCTATCAGCACAGGTCATACGTTATCGCCCTGAGAGGGGCGCAAAATGTCGGCGGAATGTATGTTGATGAATCGGATAAGGGACTTTCGCTGCGTAATTACGGTGAGCTTTTGCTCCTCGGCGGAGGTGCGCACCGCACGGGAAAGAAGGGCGGAGGCTGGAAAGAGCTTGAGGAGTTTGCAAGTAAGCACTATAAAAACGCAAAAATCGTCGGAAAATGGGCCACGCAGGATTGTATGACGCTTGACGGTGTGCCGTATATCGGGCGGTATTCGGCGAATTTGCCCGATGTGTTCGTCGCGACTGGCTTCAACAAATGGGGAATGACGAATGCGATGGTGTCGGCAGATGTTTTGTGCGACCTTATTGTCGGTAAAACAAATCCGTATGAGAGCGTTTTTTCGCCCTCACGAAGTATCTTTCACCCACAGCTTGCCGTCAATGTGTTTGATTCAGCGGTGGGGCTTCTCACTCCGACCGTACCGAGATGCCCTCACCTCGGCTGTGCGCTTAAATATAACAGGGAAGAGCATACGTGGGACTGCCCCTGCCACGGCTCCCGCTTCCGTGAAAACGGTGAGCTTATCAATAACCCCGCCACGGATGACCATAGAACGATATGGAAACGAATGTAATAAGGTGCTTTCAGATTTTTATTTTATGACCGAATAGTTCACCGTTCGGAATGGATTCTTTGACTTTATCTGCAAGCAAAGGAAAGTTGTCCGGGATTTTTGTGCCTTCTCTTATATATATCTGGTCACAACTCTTGCGGTCGGTGATGTATACATCGTATTCGCCACGCTGTACCAAATGCAAAATGTTGATACAAACGCTTTCATTGTAAAATTGATAAGCGTTGTAAGGACCGTAAAATATAAAATTACCGTCTTCATCCGTTAAATTTCCTAAATTTGTCTTTGAATAGGAAAAATTGTAGTCATTGATAAGAAAATTGAATGTTTTTAAAAGTTTTTCTTCAACTCCGTCAAAATCGGATTTGAATAAATTTTTGAACCATTTGAACATAACAAAAGCCTTTCTTTGCGGATTTTAATGGTACACCATAATTATATCACATTTCATTTTATGCGTCAATGATGTATCACCTTCGGTGATATGATGGTATGCTTGCATAATGATGTTGCTCCCTTTGATCGCAATGATGCGATGTTTGCTCCGAAACATTAGCGAAGCGACATCATTAGGCGTAGCCGTCATCATTAGTGAAACGACATCATTTGCAAGAAGTTCGCTTCGCGAACTGCGGCAAACATCATTCGAAAAAGCCTAATTTGTCCGATAGACAAATTAGGCTTTTTGTTGGTCGGAGTGACGGGATTCGAACACGCGACCTCTTGGTCCCGAACCAAGCGCTCTACCAAACTGAGCCACACCCCGAGATATTAAATTGTAGATTTGCTGTTTTTAACAAGTTAATTTCTGCTTTGCGAGCACTTACGCACTCTTCCTGTTGTAACTTTTGGCTCTGCTTTCGTTCGCAAGCTCACTCGGCAATCGCCAAGTTACTGCCACTCAAAACGCCTTGCTTCATCCGCCGCGGGCGGCGCAAGGAGTTTTTCCCCAAACTGAGCCGCACCCCGAAATATTAACGCAAGGTATAGTTTAGCATAGTTTTGTTTTTTTGTCAATATAATTTCCGAATATTTTATAAAGAAAGTGATGAAAACGGCGGGGGTACCCGCCGTGTGATTTGGTTATTGCTTTAAAATTTCATAAAGCTCATCGGTTGTTTCAGCTACATCGTAAGCGAAATTCGAAATTTCAGCTTTATCTCCGTATCCCCACAAAACGGCAACGGTGGGGATGTTGTTTTCCTTTGCTCCGTTTATGTCGGTCATCGTATCCCCGACCATAACGGCATTTGTTATATCGGATGTGGAATTCAAAAGGTGCTTGATTATATCGGCTTTTTCGATACGTTCGGGTGATGCACCGCATATTTTTTCAAAATATCTTGCAAGTCCGAAATGCTCAAGAATTTCACCCGACACTTCCTCGGGCTTTGCCGTTGCGACAAACAAACGGTGTCCGTCACCTTTCAGCCTTTTCAAAAGCGTTTCAATGCCGTCATATACGTAATTTTCAAATTTGCCGACGGTGTTGTACCTTCCTCGATATACCTTAATTGCCTCGTCGATATGCTCTTTGTCTATACCGTGATTCAAAAAGCTGTCACGCAAAGGCGGGCCGACAAACGTCAGAAGCTCAGCCTCGCTCGGTGGTGTCAACCCGAAATGCTCAAAGGTAACTACAGCACTTTTCATAATGCCCTCACCTGAGCAGGTGAGCGTGCCGTCAAGGTCAAAAATAATACATTTCATAATCAGTAAAGCAAATACTTTGCGTTATCCTTTTCAAACTTTTCAGCCTGTGCCGTCCATTTGTCCATAATTTCATCAACCGACAAAATACCGTCGCGAACGTCGGTGTTGCCCGTTGAAAGGTCGATATGATAATGCGCGCCCTCTTTCGCGGGTTGTCTGAATGAAAAATCATCGGGGTACATTTTCTGAAGCGTGCGGATAAGCGAAACGCCCAGACGAATGGGATCGAACGTGTTTCGGTCATAAATGTGGAGATTTGCACCGCACACCAGCTCATCGGGGTATTTTGAAAACTTGGGAATGAACAGTGCAGGGGAGAATTTCACGCCTTTAAGTCCAAGACAGTTAAGCTCATTTGTGAATTTTATCGGGTCAACGTACGGCGCACCTACGGTTGTAAAC
>JAZRTS010000002.1:0-1005 GCA_045652135.1 Eubacteriales bacterium
TGAGGAACTTGCAAATTCCATTTGGGTAGACAAGAATACCACTCTCAAGGAGGACGGTATAAACAATCTTGCCAACAATTTTAACTGTGACTTGTTCAGCGTGAACTTTAAGACGAGTGAGGGTGAAAAAGCCATCAACGCCTATATCAAGGAAAAGACACACGGCATTATTGACAGTGACATTGATCTGTCTCCCGAGACCTTGATCACGCTCATCAACACATTCTATCTCAAAGAGGTTTGGAACGAAGATGGCGACGAGCTTAAGTTTACGGATAAGACTTATGATTTCAAAAACGCAGACGGAAGTGTGACTAACACAAAGCTACTTCAAGGCTATTATTTTAACGGTAATATCTACGAAGGAGAGGTATATACTTCCTTCTATACCCGTACAGATCACGGCTTTGATATAAAGTTTATCGTTCCCACAGACGGACATACTCTTGATGAGGTATTTACCTCGGAGAACATTTACAACATTAACAACCTCGGCGATTACGGATATATTGACGAGGAAAACAAGCTTTTGCATCATACAAGAGTCTTTTTCCCGGAATATAAGGCTTCCTTTGACGGAGATCTTGCCGAGATACTCAAAAACGATTTTGGCATCAATAAACTGTTTGATTTTGAACAGTGCGACTTTTCAAACGTAAGCGATGAGCAGCTTGCTTGCGATGGCGTTATTCACAAGTGCAGTATCGATGTGAACGATAAGGGTATCGAGGGGGCGGCAGTAACCGTTATGCCGATGGCAGGCGCGGCAGGTCCTCTTGAGGGCTACGAAAAGGTATATCACGACTATATCGTTGACAGAGCTTTCGGTTTTGTCATTACCGATAGTTACGGCGCAGTGCTTTTCTCCGGAGTAGTAAATAGCGTGAATTGATACTAACGAGTATATAGAAGCACCTCGTGCCATGTTGGCACGAGGTACTTGTCTATATATTGAGCCTTAAAATCGCAATCTATCAATCATTTCCCAAGTCGGATCGTAGCCAT
>JAZRTS010000003.1:0-29807 GCA_045652135.1 Eubacteriales bacterium
CAATGTGTTCCATAATACCGCGGATAAGCACGTCCTCGCCGTCGGAGATAACGTCAACCTCAAGCTCTGTACCTGACATATATTTGTCAACGAGAACGGGGTTTTCAATATCGTGCGAAAGGATAAGCTCCATATACTGACGCACGTCGTCGTCTGTGTAAGCGATAGTCATATTCTGACCGCCGATAACGTAAGACGGACGGAGAAGTACAGGATATTTGAGCGTATGCGCCGCATCAAGTGCTTCTTCCATCGTCATAATGCCGAGACCCTTGGGACGCTTGATGTCGAGGGAGTTGAGAAGTGCATCGAACTTTTCACGGTCTTCTGCCAGGTCGATACCCTCAGCGGATGTGCCGAGAATACGGATTCCCGAATCGTTCAGGAACTTAACAAGCTTGATAGCTGTCTGACCGCCGAATGCCACAACGACACCGATAGGCTTTTCAACCTCAATTACACCCATAACGTCTTCGGGTGAAAGGGGCTCAAAGTAGAGTCTGTCGGAAACGTCGAAGTCGGTGGAAACCGTTTCGGGGTTGTTGTTGATGATTATGACCTCATATCCAAGCTCACGCAGTGTTTTTGCACAGTGAACGGAGGAGTAGTCAAATTCGATACCCTGACCGATACGGATAGGGCCTGAACCTAAAACGATTATCTTTTCTCTGCCCGTTTCAGCCTTCGGGCGTGCTTCGCATGCCTTGCCGTATACGGAATAGAAGTAAGGAGTTTTAGCATCAAACTCACCTGCGCAAGTGTCAACCGTCTTGTAAACGGGGAAGAGCTTGTCGGGGCATTTGCTGCCCGATATTCTTTCTATTGATTTGTCTGTATAGCCGAGACGTTTACCCTCTTTATACATTTCAAAGTCAACAGCGTTGTTTGCAATTTTATTTTCGTATTCGGCAAGCTTCTTTATTTTGTTTATAAAGAATTTGTCGATTTTTGTAATTTCGTTTATTTCGTCAACGGAAACACCGCGGCGAAGCGCCTCGTATACGGCGAAAATTCTCACGTCATCTATGTCTGCGAGCTTCTTCTTTATGTCCTCGCATTCATCAAGCAGAGGTGAGTGGAGTGTGTCGAGCGAAAGCTCAGCGCCTCTTACAGCCTTCATCAAAGCCGATTCAAAGCTGTCACCGATAGCCATGACCTCGCCTGTTGCCTTCATCTGTGTTCCGAGCTTGCGTGAAGCGTACGGGAACTTATCAAACGGCCACTTGGGCATTTTCAAAACGACATAGTCAACCGTCGGCTCAAAGCAAGCGCAGGTAATTCCCGTAACGTCGTTCTGAATTTCATCGAGCGTATAGCCGAGAGCAATTTTTGACGTTACCTTTGCAATGGGATAACCCGTTGCCTTACTTGCAAGAGCTGACGAACGTGAAACTCTGGGGTTAACCTCGATTACGAAGTAATCATCGCTGTACGGGTCAAGTGCGAACTGACAGTTACAGCCGCCCTCAATTTTAAGCGCCGCGATTATGTTCAGCGCCGCCGTGCTGAGCATTGTGTATTCTTTATCGGTAAGCGTAATGGCAGGAGCAACAACGATACTGTCACCCGTGTGAACACCGACAGGGTCCACGTTTTCCATTGAACAAACGGTGATTACGTTGCCTGCGCCGTCGCGCATAACTTCAAATTCGACCTCTTTGTAGCCGAATATGTATTTTTCGACAAGTATCTGGTGAATGGGGGACATATTGAGTCCCGTACCTGCCGTTGCTCTGAGCTGTTCTTCGTTGTAAGCAACGCCGCCGCCTGCACCGCCGAGCGTGAACGCAGGACGGATGATAACGGGATAACCGATTCTGTTTGCAATTTCAACAGCCTCTTCAACGTCATGTGTTGTGTCAGAGGGAATACAAGGCTGATTTATCTCATCCATTGTGTCCTTGAAGCGCTGTCTGTCTTCGGCGCGGATGATAGCCTCGGCATTTGTACCGATAAGGCGGATGTTGTGCTTTTGCAAAAATCCTTCCTTATAAAGCTGCATCGCTATTGTAAGACCTGTCTGACCGCCGAGACCTGCAAGCAAGCTGTCGGGCTTTTCTTTAAGAATGATTCTCTTTATTGTTTCTGTGTTAAGGGGTTCGAGATATATCTCATTGGCCATTGAAAAGTCCGTCATTATCGTTGCGGGGTTGCAGTTTACAAGCACCGCCTCAACGCCTTCGGACTTCAACACGCGGCACGCCTGTGCGCCAGCATAGTCAAATTCCGCCGCCTGACCGATTACAATAGGACCTGAGCCTATTACAAGAACCTTTTTAATACTTAAATCTTTTGGCATGACCTATTCCCCCTTAGTTGTTTCCGAGCATTGAAACGAATCTGTCGTATACGAAAGCTGTGTCCGCAGGTGCTGAATTATCTTGCGGTATAAACTGAACCGAGAACGAAGGATGCGCTGTATAACGCAGACCTTCAACGTCCTTGTCGTTTGCGTTTATGAAGGATATTACGGCTGTATCGGAGCAAACCGAATCAGCGTTTACCGTAAAGCCGTGATTCTGACATGTGATATACGTTTTTTCGCCGTCAAGGTCACGCACGGGGAGGTTAGCTCCGCGGTGTCCCGTTTTTATTTTGGCTGTCTTGAAGCCGTTTGCGAGTGCCAGCAGCTGATGTCCGAGACCGCACGCAAATACGGGAAGCTTGCCCATGATCTTCTTTATTTCTTCTGTCTGCTCGGTGTAATCCGCAGGATCACCGGGGCCGTCTGCAAGCAGAACGCCGTCGAAATTACCGTTTAATATTTCATCCGCCTTTGTGCTCACGGGAAATACCGTTACATTACAACGTCTGTCAACAAGTCTTTCGGGAATGTCACGTACCGACCCGTAATCTATCACCGCCACGTTGTACTGCGGCGCCTTCGCTTTCAGCGTTGTTACGTCGCCGACTCCTGCAATACCGACCTTCGATACGGCGGTATGTGCTTTTGCAAGTGAAAGTGCTTCCTCGGCTGTTTCGGCAACTGCCGCATTCATTGCGCCTTCATCACGGAGCGTTCTTGTAATCTCACGTGTGTCAACACCGCAAAGACAGCAGACGCCCTGCTCGTTAAGGTAATCTGTAAGATTTCCTTGACAGTTGTGATTTGACGGAGTATCAACTATCTCCATTACGATGTAAGCAGACGGATAAGCTTTTTTCTCCTTCATGCCGGGGATGATTCCGCAAGCACCGATAAGAGGGAATGTCTGTATAACTATCTGTCCTGCGTTGCAAGCATCGCACAGGATATTGTTGTAGCCGACAACACCTGTTGTAAATACTGCCTCGCCGACAGCTTTTTCGTTTTCAGTGGCAAAATATCCTTCAAAAATTTTGCCGTTTTCAAGAGCAAGATAACCTTTTTTCATATACTTAATATCCTTTCGGCATATTATTTCATCAGTAAGACCATAACCGCTTTCTGAGCGTGCAAGCGGTTTTCCGCTTCATCAAATATTTCATTTGCGTGAGCCTCGAAAACGTCTGCCGTTATCTCCTCACCCTTGTGTGCAGGCAGGCAGTGGAGCACCATAGCACCCTCGTTTGCCGCACCGTACACCTTTGAATTTATCTGATAGCCTTCGAAAGCCACACGGCGCTTTGCCGCTTCGCCTTCCTGACCCATAGATGCCCATACGTCTGTGTAAAGCACATCGGCACCGTCTGCCGCCTTCATAATGTCGGGCGTGCAGGTGAATTTGCCGTTTGCTTCAGCCCATTTGATGATGTCGGCATCGGGCTTGTACTCATCGGGACAAGCGATGGCGACCTCCATGCCGCATTTGATACCGCCGACGATGAGGGAGTTTGCCATATTGTTACCGTCGCCGATAAATGTCATCTTCTTACCCTTGAGGTCCTTTTTGTATTCTCTTATCGTCATAAGGTCAGCAAGCACCTGACAGGGGTGAGCGTAGTCTGTAAGACCGTTTATTATCGGTATAGTGCCGTATTTTGCCATATCTTCAACCTCTTGCTGGTCGAAGGTTCTTATCATGATTCCGTCGAGGTATCTTGAAAGAACACGTACGGTGTCAGCCGCATCCTCGCCTCTGCCTATCTGAAGGTCATTTGAGGAAAGGAACAGTCCCTGACCTCCAAGCTCGTGAATACCTACCTCAAAGGAAACACGTGTACGTGTGGAGGATTTGCGGAATATCATACCGAGAGTTTTGTCCTGCAGAAGCTTGTGTGAAATACCGTTTTTGCGTTCGTATTTCAGCTTGTCCGCAAGGTCAAGAATTTCCGAAAAATCCGCCTCGGTCAAATCGGAAAGTTTAAGTAAGTGTTTCATATTATTTTACCTTTATATAAATGAATTTATTTGTCAATGTTAGCACAGATAACGTCGAGCGCCTTTTCAAGGTCCTCAAATGAGATGTTCAAGGGAGGCGTAAGACGTATTTTGTCCTTTGCCGTTAAGGGAAGCACGCCGTCAGCAATACAAGCGTTTACAACTTCTTTGGCGTCCTTTGTTGTCTTGATGCCCAAAAGAAGCCCCATACCGCTTACCGATACTGTATTCTTGCAGGCTTTAAGACGTGATATGATGTAATCACTTTTCTTTTGTACGCCTTCGAGAAGCTCATCGTCAATTCTTGAAATGACGTTATAAGCACCTGCCGCGCATACGGGATTGCCGCCGAATGTCGAGCCGTGTGTTGACGGGCCGAGTGTGTTTTCTGTTTTTTCGCCTAAAAGCACAGCGCCGATGGGAAGACCGCCGCCGAGACCTTTTGCGGTTGAAATAATGTCGGGCATTATATTATACCGCATATATGCGTAAAGGGCACCGCATCTGCCGTTGCCCGTCTGAACCTCGTCCACGCAGAAAAGTATGTCTTTTTCTCTGCAAAGACTGTATATTTCGTTTACATAATCGGCTTCAAGGGGCAAAACACCGCCCTCGCCCTGTACAAGCTCAACCATAACGGCGCAAACGTCATCTGTAATGAGCGCTTTTGTGCCCTCGATATCATTTGCGGGCGCATAGTCAAAGCCTTCGGTGAAGGGGAAGAAATAGTTGTGGAAAACGTCCTGTCCCGTTGCCGAAAGTGTTGTCACCGTTCTGCCGTGGAAGGGGTTTTTAAGCGTGATTATCTTGCTTCTGCCCTCGCCGTATTTGTCAAAGGAGTATTTCCTTGCCGCTTTTATCATACCCTCGTTTGCTTCCGCACCCGAGTTTGCAAAAAACACCTTTTTCATACCTGTCTTTTCGCAAAGAAGCTCCGCAAGCTTTACCTGCGGCTCGGTATAATAAAGGTTTGATGCGTGCGCATATTTGTTGAGCTGTTCTGTAACAGCCTTAACATATTCGCTGTCGCAATGACCGAATGCGGTCGTGGCAATTCCCGCACCCATATCTATGTATTTTTTGCCGTCTGTGTCATAGACGGTCGAGCCCTCCGCACGGGCAAATTCCACGGAGAATCTGCCGTACGTGGGAGCTATATATTTTTTATCGTTTTCTTTAATGCTCATAATAAACCTCTTTTAAACGAACATAGTGCCTGCACCCTCATCGGTGAGCATTTCAATGATGATAGAGTGAGGAATTCTTCCGTCAATGATGAATACCTTTTTAACTCCGCTGTTGATAGCATCAACACAGCACTGTACCTTCGGGATCATACCGCCCGATACGATGCCTTCTTCGTAAAGCTTATCGGCATCCTTTGCCTTGATGACCTGAATGAGCGAGGAAGGATCGTCCTTGTCACGGAGTATTCCGCTTATGTTCGTCATGGAAATAAGACATTCCGCACCGAGGGAGGAGGCAATTTTTGATGCCGCCGTATCTGCGTTTATGTTATAAACGTTTCCGTCATTGTCGCATCCGACTGTAGAGATGACGGGAATGTAGCCTTTATCAAGCACATCCTCGATGGGAGCAGTATTTACATTGATTATTTCACCTGCAAAGCCAAGCTCCTCGGAAATGGGTGTTGCTTCAAGCATATGGCCGTCGATGCCCGAAAGTCCGAGCGCCTTACCGCCTGTGTTTTCAAGCAGATTTACAAGGCTTTTGTTTATCTTACCGGCAAGCACCATCTGAACGACCTGCGCCGTTTCCGCATCCGTTACGCGTAAACCGTTTATAAAACGGCTTTCGATGTTCATTTTTGCAAGCGTTTCCGTGATTTCGGGGCCGCCGCCGTGAACGAGCACGACCTTGACACCGATAAGCGACAAAAGCACGATGTCACCCATAACGGCACTTTTCAGTTCCTCGTTTATCATTGCGTTGCCGCCGTATTTCACAACGACTGTTTTACCGCAGTATTCCTTTATGTACGGCAGAGCTGTTATAAGTACCTCTGCCCTTTGAGCGTTGTTAAATTCCATTATGTTCTGTAATCTACGTTTATTTTGACATAATCGTATGTCAGGTCACAGCCCCAAGCGGTTGCTGCTTCCTTGCCCATATTAAGGCATATATAAATTTGAATTTCATCTTCCGAAAGAATTATCTTTGCCTTGTCCTCATCGAAGGGAACACCCGAGCCGTCACGGCAGACAGCGATCTCACCCTTGCAGGAAGCAAAGTAAACGTCTGTCTTTGTAACGTCAACAGCCTCGCCGCTGTAACCTATTGCGCAAAGCACACGGCCCCAGTTTGCATCAGCGCCGAACATCGCCGCCTTAACGAGTGAGGAGCAGATAACAGACTTTGCAACGTTTCTTGCACAGCTCTTATCGGGTGCGGTTTCAACCATACATTCGATAAGCTTTGTTGCGCCTTCGCCGTCCTTTGCGATAGCACGGCAGAGCTTCTTTGTAACAGCCGCAAGCGCCTTCTTGAATTCAAAATAGTCAGCGTTTTTCTCTGTTATCTCTTTATTGCCGGCAAGACCGTTTGCCATGATTGACAGCATATCGTTTGTAGATGTGTCGCCGTCAACGCTTATCATATTGAAGCTGTCGGCAACATCCTCTGTAAGGGCTGTTTTTATCATTTCGGGGGAGATTGATGCATCCGTTGTTACGAACACAAGCATTGTCGCCATATTCGGGTGTATCATACCCGAGCCCTTTGCAATACCGCCGAGGTGACAGGTCTTTCCGTCAAGCTCGAACTCAACGGCGATCTCTTTAAGCGCTACGTCTGTTGTCATTATTGCGTGAGCCGCGTCTGTGCTTCCCTCGCAAGAAAGCAGGGAAACAAGGTCGGGCATTGCCTTTTCCATAGGCTCTGTTGACAGGGGCTGTCCGATGACACCTGTTGAAGCAACGATGACGTCTGATGCGGAAATTCCCGTGAATTTCTCTGTCATAGCGCACATTTTTTCTGCAATTTCAATACCGTCGGCATTACATGTGTTTGCGTTACCGCTGTTGCAGATAACGGCACGTGCGATACCGTTTTCAAGATTTTTCTTCGTCACCGTGATAGGTGCGCCCTTAACAAGGTTTGTTGTGTATACTGCGGCGGATGATGCTGGCACGTCACTTACGATAAGTGCCAAGTCCTTTTTGGTTTTATTTTTTCTGATTCCGCAGTGAATTCCGGCAGCTTTGAAGCCGGTGGCGGCACATACGCCGCCGGATATGTATTTCATGTGGATTCTCTCTTTCTTATAAAATCAAGCCTGCACATTCGTCAGCACCTAAAACAAGATTCATATTCTGAATTGCGGCACCCGAAGCGCCCTTGCCGAGGTTGCAGAAAAGTGCGCATATCTGCGGACGTTCATCGTTTCCGCAGACGATTATCTGCATACTGTCCTTACCCGAAAGTGTGTTTGCATACAAAAATCCGTCCTCAGTTCCTTTTTCGCAAAGGGGCGCAACTGAGATAAGACGTGAAGCTTTATAGTATTCGGTGAAATATCCGTGAAGCTCTTTAACTGTTGCTTTTTTAGCCATCAAACGGTCAAAAAGCGGAACTGTTACCGCCATACCGCTGTAAAATGAGCTTACAATGGGATTGAACGCAGGTTCAGATGCAAGACCGCATACTGCCTTCATTTCGGGCAGATGCTTGTGCTTTGCCGTAAGACCGTACTGTGCGGGAGAGTCATATTTTGCATCTCTTTCACAGTCCTCGTAAGAAGCTATCATTCCCTTGCCGCCGCCGCTGTAGCCTGTTATAGAATGGCTCACAACAGGGTAATCGGGAGCGATAAAGCCGCCCTTTACCAAGGGGTAAACGATGCTGTTGAATCCGGATGCGTGACAGCCGGGGTTTGCGATACGCTTGCTGCTTATTATCTTATTTCTGAATTCTTCGCCAAGCTCGGGAAAACCGTATGCCCAACCGTCAGCCGTTCTGTGTGCGGTGGACGCATCGATTATGACCGTGTTCGGATTTGTGCAAAGCGTTACTGCTTCCTTTGCCGCCGCATCGGGCAGACACAGAAACGTAACGTCGGATGCGTTTATCCTTTCGGCAATCGCATCATTGTCCTTTCTCAGTTCTTCGGGGATAGAGATAAGGTTTATATCATTTCTGTCAGCAAGACGGGTTGCGATACGCAACCCTGTCGTGCCTACAGAACCGTCTATAAATATATTATACATCTTATTTGTTCTTTTTGTCAACCATTGCTTTAACTTTTAAGGGCAAACCGAACAGATTTATGAAGCCCTCAGCATCGTACTGGTTGTAAACTTCGTCTTCGTCGAATGTTGCGATCTCTTCATCGTACAGGGAGTAGGGGGAAGTAACGCCAGCATTTATAAGGTTACCCTTGTAAAGCTTGAGCTTAACCGAACCTGTAACGTTCTTCTGTGTTTCGTCAACGAAAGCATCAAGCGCCTCACGAAGGGGTGTGAACCACTGACCGTAGTAAACGATCTCAGCGTACTTGGAAGCGATAAGCTCCTTGTAGTGTGTTGTTTCACGGTCAAGCGTGAGAGTTTCGAGAACCTTGTGAGCACGGTAGAGGATCGTACCGCCGGGTGTTTCGTAAACGCCGCGGCTCTTCATACCCACAAGACGGTTTTCAACGATGTCAACAAGACCGATACCGTTTTCGCCGCCGAGCTTGTTGAGCTTTTCGATAAGTTCAACGGGGGAGAGCTTTTCGCCGTTGAGCGCTGTGGGGATACCCTTTTCAAAATCAAGTGTGATATATGTGGGTGTGTCGGGAGCCTGTTCGGGGGAAATGCCGAGCTCAAGGAAGCCGGGCTTGTTGTACTGAGGCTCGTTTGCGGGATCCTCAAGGTCAAGACCTTCGTGTGACAAGTGCCAGAGGTTCTTATCCTTGGAGTAGTTTGTTTCGCGGTTTATCTTGAGGGGAACGTTGTGCGCTTCAGCGTAGTCAATTTCCTCGTCACGGGATTTGATATCCCATACACGCCAGGGAGCGATGATGTTCATTTCGGGAGCAAACGCTTTTATTGTAAGTTCGAAACGAACCTGGTCGTTACCCTTACCTGTACAGCCGTGGCAGATGGAGTCACAGCCTTCAGCCTTTGCAATTTCAACTATTCTCTTTGCGATGATGGGACGTGCAAATGATGTACCGAGGAGGTATTCGCCTTCGTATACAGCGCCTGCCTTGAGTGTGGGATAGATGTAATCTGTGATGAATTCTTCTTTAAGGTCTTCAATATAAAGCTTTGATGCGCCTGTCTTTATTGCTTTTTCTTCAAGGCCGTCAAGCTCTGTACCCTGACCTACGTCAGCGGATATTGCGATTACTTCGCAGCCGGGATATGTTTCCTTGAGCCACGGAATGATGATTGATGTGTCAAGACCGCCTGAATAAGCGAGCGCGATTTTTTTAACTTCTTTCTTTGCCATGATGTGTTTCTCCTTTTATTTCTGAAAAATATTTATAAAATTTAAGCTTCACGGTGAATATTCATCAGCGTGAATAATTATACCGTTATTATACACCTTTTTTGTATAATGTCAATAGGTTTTTGAATATTTTTTGCTTTTTATGCACTTTTATTGAATTTTGTTTTTATGCGCATCAAAAATCCGCAATATATGGCAAAATGCACATATATAAATAGGTAAATTATAAAAGCATATCGTAAAGTGCGACGGATGCCGCCGCTTCAACGCAGGGAACTGCACGAAGCACGACGCAGGGGTCGTGACGTCCGGGGACGCTTATTTCCACTTCCTCGTTTGTTCGCACGTCAACCGTCTTTTGTGTTTTCGTAATTGACGGTGTCGGCTTGAAAGCCACACGGAAAACGATGTCACCGCCGTTACTGATACCGCCGAGGATTCCTCCGCAGTTGTTTGTTTCTGTCATAATTCCGCCGTCATAGATAAAGGCATCGTTGTTTTCGCTACCGTACATCGCGGCACTCTTGAAGCCTGCACCAAACTCAATACCCTTAACAGCTGGTATTCCGAAGATGCAGGATGAGATCTTGCCCTCAATGCCGTCCCACATAGGACCGCCGATGCCGACGGGGAAGTTTTTGACGGTACATTCAATGATGCCGCCCACGCTGTCGCCTTGAGCCTTGGCTTGTAAGATCTTTTCCTTCATCTTAATTTCGTCATCCCACACACCGCCTATCATTACGGGTTTGGCGGAAATGCTCACACCAAGCTCAGAGAGCAGCTGTATACACACAGCGCCGGCGAAGCATAAGGGTGCTGTCATTCTGCCCGAAAAAGCACCGCCTCCCGTGGGATCGTAGTCGGGCCCGTACTTCAGATATGCCGCATAGTCTGCGTGTCCGGGACGTGGAGTGTATCTTATTGAGCTGTAGTCGCCCGAATGTCGGTTCGTGTTTTTTATGTACGCCTTTATATCATCACCCGTAGTAATACCGTTTTCAATACCCGACGTGACTATCGGCTCGTCCTTTTCTTTTCTGGGGGTTGAGTACGGGTCGTTACCCGGTGCGCGCCGTGCCATAAATTCAAGGACCTTTTCACGGTCTATCTTGTGCCCCGAAGGGATATTTTTGAGTATTACGTCAAGCTGTTCGGAGTGTGATGCGCCGTATATTTCAAGTGTAAGATTTTCACCGAATTTCATCAACAACACCTCCGAGTTTTTTGAAATCATCCCAGAAATCACGGTAGGATTTATTGACGGCATCAGCGCCTGTGACAGTTACCTTGTCACGGCATTTTATCGATGCAAGGGATGCCGACATTGCGATTCTGTGGTCATTGTGGCTGTTGACCGTACCGCCTGAAAGCGCTTCTTTTCCGTTTATAACGAAGCCGTCGGAGGTCATCGTTACGTCAGCACCGAGGTTTTTGAGCATTTCATAAACGGTTGCAAGTCTGTCGCTTTCCTTTATTCTCAATCTTTCAGCGCCGTAAATTACGGTTCTTCCGATTGCCGTTGCGGCAACGACCGCTAAAGGCGGAACGATGTCGGGAGTGTCCTCTGCGTTCATTTCAAAGCCGTGAAGATTTGAAACGTCGGGATATATCACCCCGTTTTCACGTCTGAACGTTGCGCCTGCCGAGGAAAGTATGTCAATTATCCTGCTGTCGCCCTGAAATGAGTCCTCGCAAAGCCCACTCATTCCCACGCCTGCGCAAAGCCAGAATGCGGCATTTGAATAGTCACCCTCAACAGAATAATTTCCGGGAGACTTATACTTACTGTCCTTTTTGACCGTATACGTGCCGTTATTCTCGTCAACGTCAACACCGAAATCACGCATTACCTTTATTGTTAAGTCAACGTACGGCTTCGACTGAAGCACGCCGCCAATGTGTATTTTACATTCCTCACCCGTTATGGGAGAAGCAAGAAGTAATCCCGTTATGTACTGTGAGCTTACACCGCCGTCAAAGTAAAATTCACCGCCCGAAAGAACTCCGCCGATATCCGTCGGAAGCTTTGGGTTTGAAAATACCGCACCGTGCGATGTCAGCTGTCCTAAAAGCTCGCCTATCGGACGGTCGGGAAGCCTGCCCGAGCCCGTTACAGTGCCGAAAACACCGAGGGCAGACAGTACAGGGAGCATAAAGCGGAGCGTTGAGCCGCTTTCACGGCAGTTTATAACACCGCCGTTTGTATATTTTCGGGGCGGTTCTACCGTTAAAAGACCGCCGTTTTGCGTGAAATTGACACCGACTGCCTTCAAAACGGACACTGTTGCGTCAATATCCTCGCCGCAAGAGGTTATGTCAATTACCGTTTCATCACCGCTTTGACACAGTGCGGCGCAGATAAGCGCCCTGTGCGCATGAGATTTTGACGGTATTGCATTTATTACACCCTCTAATTTTGATGGAGTTATAACCGTATTCATATCATTTGACGGATATAAAATCCGCAAAATCCTTTTTGTTTATTTCGTGAAGTATGCATTTGCCGTATTTTTCAATAAGCACGAGGGTGAGCTTGTCGCCCTTCGCCTTTTTGTCACGCATCGCAACCTCTGCAATTTTTTCACAGCTGTATTCGGTATCGCTCGGAAGTCCGTTTTCCTCAAGTATTCCGATTACTTTGTCGGCTGTATCTTTCGTGCAAAAGCCGTTTTTAACGCTTGCGCGCGCAATCATTCCCATGCCTGAGGCAACGGCAAAGCCGTGCGGTACGGTGTAGGAGGAAAGCGCCTCAATACCGTGTGCAGGTGTGTGTCCTAAATTCAAAAGCTGGCGTGTGCCGTTGTCAAATTCATCCGATCTCACGATGTCAGCCTTGACGCTTACGCAGTCATATACAAGCGTTTCAATGTCCGAATCCAAATCGATACCCGATAAAACACCGTATTTTATGACCTCTGCCATTCCTGCTTTGTACATTTCATCGGGAAGTGTTTCAAGCGCCGACGTGTCGCATATAACACGCTTCGGCTGATGGAATGCGCCTGCAAGGTTTTTGCCGTGGTGTAGGTCAACGGCGCATTTTCCGCCAACGCTGCTGTCAACCATTGCAAGGAGCGTTGTGGGCACTTGTATATAGTTTATGCCGCGCATGTAAACTGCGGCGGCAAAGCCCGTTATGTCGCCGACGACACCGCCGCCGAGCGCTATCAGAACGTCGCTTCTTGTGAAGTTGTTGTCTGCCAGAAATTCAAGAATGTCCGACAGCGTATCCATACTTTTTGATTCCTCGCCGTGAGGAAAAACGAATTTTAAAGCACCCTGCAGCCCGAGCTTTTCAAAATAAAGCCCGTCTACCGTATCGTCTGTAATGACCGCAAGCCTTTTGCCTGATATAATATCACCGCATAAATCTTTAAAATCCTTCATTATTCCTGCTCCTATCAAAACGGAGTAGGGATTTGATGCTGCTACTTTTACTTCTTTCATAATTATTTTCTGTTTTCTGCCGACAGTTTTTTGGCAACACCGTCAGCAAGGAGCTTTTCCAGCTCATCTTTGTCGTTTGCCTTTATCGCATCGCTGTATTTCTTCAGTTCATCTACTATCGTATCTATCTCACGGCAGATGTTTTCGCTGTTTTCGAGGAATAATTCCGCCCACATAGATGGGTTAAGCCTTGCAACACGTGTTAAGTCCTTGTAGCTTCCCGCCGAAAAGCCTTTATGCTCCTGCGCGGCGGGGCTTTTGATGTAAGCATTTGAAACAACGTGCGCAAGCTGGGAGGTGAACGCTATCTGCGAATCGTGAAATTCGGGTGTGCAGAACACCACAGAGCCGAAGCCGAGGGAAATGAAGAACTGCTTGGTGTTCTCCGTCACGTCAAGCGGTGTATTTAATGGGCACATTATCATCGATGCGCCCTTGAAAAGCGTTGGTTTGCTGTGCGAAAATCCCGAAAACTGCGTTCCTGCCATAGGGTGTCCGCCTATGAAATAAAATCCGCACTCCTCTGCAAGCGGCGAAATGCCCTCACAAACGTATTTTTTCGTACCGCAGGCATCTATCACAACGGCATCTTTTTTGATAAAACGAGCCTTTTCCCTTACGTAGTCAACTGCCGCTGACGGATAAAGACAGATGATCATAATATCGCAAAGACCTATCGTGTCATCTGTCAGCCTTTCGTCTACTGCGTACGTCATTTTTGCCGCAAGATATGAGCTTTCGTTTATATCGTATCCGTAAACGGTGATGTCGCCCTTTTCTTTCATCGTTTTGGCGAACGAACCGCCTATGAGTCCGAGTCCTACGACTCCCACATTCATATTGTTACCTTCTTTCGTGGATTACTTACCTACACAAAATTTACTGAATATCTCATTTACGACATCGTCCGTCATTTCACGTCCGTCAAGGCGTGAAATGGCTGACAGCGCATCTTCAAGGTCGAATGATGCCATGTCCTGTGTCAGGCCGTTTTCAAGGGCTGACAAGGCACTTTCAAGACCGCTTTTGCACTTGCATACTTCGGAATACTGACGGGCATTTGAAATGTACGGCGTGCCGTAATCTATAGCGCCGTCTGTGAAAAGGCGGTTGATAAGCGAATCAAGCTCATCTTTTCCGTCTTTTGTTTCCGCGCTGATGTAAACAAAATGTTCAAAATGCTTCTTTACTTCCTCTGTATCAAGCAGACACTCCTTGTCTGTCTTGTTGAAAAGGGCAATTTTTACGGCTGTCTCATTTTCAAGTGTTTTTAAAATGTCGAGGTCAAGCGTATCAAGGGCGCGTGAGGTGTCAAATACGGCTAAAATAAGCTCCGCTTTTTTAATTTCCTCAACGGCTCTTTCAACACCGATACTTTCGACAGTGTCGCTCGTCTTTCTGATGCCTGCCGTGTCGGATAAGTCGAGTAAAATGTCACCGCACACAGCCTGTGTTTTTATAACGTCACGCGTCGTACCTTCGATATCGGTGACGATGGCGGTGTCCTCACCCGTAAACATATTTAAAACGGATGATTTTCCCACATTGGGCTTTCCGCAGATGGCGACCTTTACACCCTCACGCACAGCTTTGCCCGTTTTGTAAGACCTTTCAAGCTTCAATGTTACGTCACGGAGCGATTTAAGCTCCTTTTTCATTTCGTCAACGGTAACATCCGTTAAGTCTTCATCGGGGTAATCTATATATGCATATATGCTTGCAAGAAGCGTTTTTATTCTTGAATATATCTTCTCCGCTTCGTCGGAAAGCCGTCCTCTGCCCGAAGCGTTTGCAAGCTTCAGCGCTGACGGCGTGCGCGCGTCGATTATGTCCATAATGGCTTCGGCTTCCGACAGCCTCAGTTTGCCGTTGGCATAAGCACGCTTTGTGAATTCTCCCGCTTCGGCAGGATATGCGCCCGAAGACAAAAGGGCGTCAAGCACGGTTTTCGTCACGAGTATGCCGCCGTGGCAGGCAATTTCCACCGTGTCCTCACCCGTGTAGGAATTCGGCGCTTTGAAGACCGTGGCAATGCCGTCATCGATTATTTCGTTTTCAAAAATAATATCACCGTATACAGCGGATGCGTGTCGGCACTCACCGAGGACTTTACCGCTTTTTGGTTTGAAAACACTCTCGCAGATGGCAAAAGCATCCTCACCCGTGATGCGTATGAGCGATATTGCGCCCCGTCCGTACGGGGTAGATATTGCGGCAATCGTTCTGTTTTGCATACAAATTCCTTAAATTTCTTTGAAATCGACACATTATATCATAAAAATTTGAGATTGTAAATAAAAAAATGTTGATTTTATTGAACTTATATGATATAATTTATTAAAATAGCAATTTTTACAGGTAAATAATCAAGGAGATATACATAAGATGGATGTAAATGCGAAAATAAACGAAATTATTTCGGGTATGACCGATGAAGAAAAGGTTGGTCAGCTTTTCCTTGCGCACTGTCCGACGGGCGACCCTGCAGTAGAAAAGATAAAAAAATATCAGTTCGGCGGATTTGTAATGTTTGCAAGAGATTTTGAAACATTTTCTCCCGATGAAGTAAGAGGTATGATAGGCGCATATCAAAGTGAGTCTAAAATACCGATGATAATTTCAACCGATGAAGAAGGCGGAGGAGTTTTACGGGTAAGTAAATTTCCCCAGTTCGGCGAACAGCCCTTTAAATCCCCGTCAGACCTTTTCAATACCGAAGGCTGGGAGGGTGTTGAGTCGGAAACGTACCGCAAGTGTAAGCTTTTGCTTTCTGTCGGCGTAAATATGAACCTTGCGCCCGTGTGCGACTACACACCCGATGAAAATGCATACATAAGAAAGCGTGTATTCGGTGTATCCCCCGAAGATACCGCAAAATTTGTCGATATCGTCACAAGCGTGATGAAAAAGGAAAAGCTCGGTTCATCTCTCAAGCATTTTCCCGGCTACGGCGGAAACTCCGATACACACAAGGGTATGTCAAGCGACAGCCGTCCGCTTTCCGAATTTGAGGAAAAGGATCTTTTGCCGTTTATTGCAGGTATAAAAGCCGGTGCTGACTCCGTTATGGTGTCGCACAACATCGTTGAGTGCTTTGACAAGGATTACCCGTCGTCGCTTTCCTATCCCGTTCACGAATATCTGCGTAACACACTCGGCTATGACGGTGTTATCGTGACAGACTCACTTACAATGAGCGCGATAAGAGAATTCACAGAGGGCAAGGACCCCTGCGTGCGTGCGCTTTTGTGCGGAAACGATATGATTATCACCTCAAAATACGAGGAAGGTTATGCCTGCGTGCTTGAAGCCGTGAAAAACGGTGAGGTAAGTATGGAAATACTTGACAAAGCGGTTGAACGCATACTGAAGATGAAGATCAACTTAGGACTTATACAGTGATCGCACCGTGTAAATGACACCAAAAGTGCAATTATACGAAAGAAGAATGGAATTATGAAAAAAATTAACGGCGCCAGAGTGGTGAGAGTCACCGCGTTGGTGATATACGATATACTGATGATAGCCTTGGCAGATATTCTGTCTCTGTTTCTGAGGTTTGACTTTGAGTCCCCCTCGAAATATTCCGAATATTTTGATAGTCTTATCAAATTTCTGCCGATAACGGTTTTGATCACACTGACTGTTTTTCTGGTTATGCATCTGTATCAAAGTCTGTGGCAGTTTGCGAGTGTGTATGAATACAGCCTTGTATTTTACGCATCGCTCATATCATATACCGTAAGTACAGTGCTCAGGCTTATACTTGAATTTCAATTGCCGAGATCGTGCTATTTTATGAGCTTTGTAATATTCTGCTTTGCCGCCGTCGGCGGACGAGTCGTTTACAGAGTTTTGCGTAACCACCGTCACACGGCATTCAGAACGAATGCAAATATGCGCAGAGTTATGCTTATCGGCGCAGGTGATGCGGCAAATATGCTCCTTCGTGAGTTTAACGTAAGTAACCTGCACGACACACGCCGTGTCGTTTGCATTATAGACGACGACGTTTCGAAGCACGGAAGCAGAATGTACGGTATAACCATTGTCGGCGGCAGAGATAAAATTAAAGACACTGTCGAAAAATACGGTGTTCAGGAGATAATTTTTGCTATCCCTTCGGCACCCCCTGAGGAAAAAGCTGAAATACTCAATATCTGTAAGACGCTTCACTGCTCGATGAAGACGCTTCCGGGTATATCCCAGCTTGTTAAAAACGAAGCTATTTCCGACTCGCTTGTAAACGTTGACGTAAACGATCTGCTCGGACGTCAGCCCGTCACAACAAATGTTGAGGCAATCATCGGATATATAAGAGATAAAACGGTCGTTGTCACAGGTGGCGGCGGATCGATAGGCAGTGAGCTTTGCCGTCAGATAGCATCGCACGGTCCCAAAAAGCTTATAATTATTGATATTTACGAAAATAATGCATACGATATACAGATGGAGCTTTTGAGAACTTGCCCCAAGGTGGAAATTGCGGTTCTTATCGCATCTGTAAGAGATGAAAAGAGAATAGACGATATTTTCAGAGAACACCGCCCCGACATCGTTTTCCATGCGGCGGCACACAAGCACGTTCCGCTTATGGAGGTATCCCCGCAGGAGGCTGTTAAAAACAACGTATTCGGTACGCTCAATACAGTTCGCGCGGCTGACAGAAACGGCGTGTCGCGCTTCGTTATGATATCCACCGATAAGGCGGTAAACCCCACGAACGTAATGGGTGCAACGAAGCGTATATGCGAGATGATAGTGCAAAGCTACGACAAAATATCCAAAACGGAATTTGTTGCGGTAAGATTCGGAAATGTTCTCGGCTCAAACGGAAGCGTTATACCGCTTTTCAAAAAGCAGATTGCAGAGGGCGGTCCCGTTACGGTAACGCACTGCGGTATCATCAGATATTTTATGACTATTCCCGAGGCGGTAAGCCTTGTGCTCCGCGCAGGTGCGTTTGCAAAGGGCGGAGAAATATTCGTTCTTGATATGGGCAAGCCCGTCAAGATACTTGACCTCGCGGAAAACCTTATAAGACTTTCGGGAAGAACACCGTACGTTGATATAAAGATCGAATTTACAGGTCTTCGTCCCGGCGAAAAGCTCTACGAGGAGCTTCTTATGAGCGAGGAAGGACTTGAAGCAACAGCAGATGAAATGATTTATATCGGCAAGCCGGTTGCGTTTGATTCCGACGAATTTTTGAAAAAGGTCGAGGATATGCGCACGGTTATTGCGAACAACGGAGACATAAAGGCGGCAGTCAGCGAGATCGTGCCGATACACGTTCAAAGGGAGGAATGATCCTGAAAAAGCTGATTACCGGTTTGCGTATTGCGGTTGTGTTGACCGTCGTTATCATCTTCTCGTTTTCCCTGAAAAACGGGGAAGAATCCACAATGCAGAGCAGCTGGGTGGCACAACAGGTGCAGGTGGTAACGGATTTTGTGGAAGATACTACGGGTGTCGAGGTGAACGTAAGAAAGGTAGGTCACTTTTCGGAGTTTGCCGTGCTTGGTACGGAGCTGATGCTGTTGTATATTTTTAACCGCAAGTACGGATTTTCAAAGCTGTTTAACGTATTTGGCATCGGACTTACAACAGCGGTGTGCGATGAAAGCATACAGCTTTTTGTGCCGGGGCGAAGCGGTCAGATAAAAGACGTCGGCATTGATATGCTCGGATTTGTATGCGGTGCGCTTGTAATATCGGGCATATATTATCTCATTGTGTTTATAAAGAAACGAAATCTTAATAAAAGAGGACAGGAAAATGGAAAATAAGTGCATAATGGCAGTAGGCGGCCATATAGGAGATGCAGAACTTACGTGCGGCGGTACACTTGCAACGCTTGCGCTTCAGGGCTGGAAGATAGTAACGGTTGGCGCAACGGGCGGTGAACGCGGAAATCCCCCACACCTGACGGTCGAGCAGTACAGAGAGCAGAAGCTTGCTGAGGCAAAGGCATTTGCTGAAATGCTCGGCGGTGAAGCAGTGGTGCTTCCTTACGTTGACGGCGATCTTCAGGACGATGACACGGCAAGATATATGCTTTGTGATATCATCAGAAAATATAAGCCTAATAAGATTCTCACACACTGGAAAAATTCAATGCACCGCGACCATATAAAGTGCAGTAACCTCGTAAGAGAAGCACAGTTCTTGGCAGGTCTTCACAGTGTTGAAAGGGAGCTTCCGGCACATTACGCACAAGGCCCGTTCATGGCTGAAAACTGGGAGGATTCCGACGGATTCGTTCCCCATACGTATTTTGAAGTAACGAAAGAGGGATTTGAGCTTTGGAAAAAAGCCATTGACACTCATTGGTTTGCGGTCAACAGCCGTGACTTCAAATATAAGGATTACTACTGCGCACTGAAGCGCATCAGGGGCCTTGAGGGTAAATTTGAGTATGCGGAATGCTTCGCGCTCAATGAATATCAGAAACGCGTACGTATTTCTGCAGATAAAATGTAATATAAAATTCCCCGACGTTCGTCGGGGAATTTTTATTTCAATGTGCTCTTATATCGAGATTTGCAAATAGTGACGAGCTTTCGTCGAATGTGTATACGATATAATAATCGTTGCTGTCAACGGGCGTTTCAAATGACATTTTTTCGTGTTCTATGAACTCGATTTTTTGCGAGTTCTGCGCTTTTACCATAGCTCCCGAAAGATTTTCGGAATAGTAGGATGACAGCTCCTCAAGCGTGCGGTCGCTTTTGATAAGTATCGCGCCGAAATATTGCATACCGTTGCCATTCCCTACAAGTTTGCCTGCTTTTGATATGGATTCCACAAGCTCCGTGTTTTCGGGAAGCGTGACGGCTGCAAGCTGTCTTTCAACATTCCGCGCCGCACGGTCGTTTGAAAGCGGAATAAATATGGCAACAAAGCAAACAAGAACAGCAATTACACAAATAGGTATAAGAATTTTTTTTCATTATTTACAACCTCCGGATTTCTATCACACTGACACATTTTTGTTTATTTGTTCGGAGAATCAAATCGTCTTTTTATCAGCAGGAAAGCTACTGTACACAAAAACAGAACAGCGGTAAAAACGCAAACTATTATTAATATTCCGTAATTATTTTCTTTTTTATACAGTTCTTTTTCGGCTTCAAGTCTGAGCGTTCTGTACTCGCTTACAGAATAGCTATGCACTGCAGACGATGACGTTTTATCAGCGTTTGTATTCACACTGCCCGAAACATCAAGAATAAGTGTATCATCTGCTGTTTTTATTACAGCGATCTTTTCCATATCATCAGATAAAGACGAGGGATATCTTATCAAAAACACCTGCTCTGACATAATGTTATTCCGGTTCAGAAAATCTTGGATCTTCTCAAAAAATCCGACAATTTTTCTGTCCTTGTAATCATTGCTCGGCAGATTATAAAACGCTGATGTCAAACGGTAATCACGCTCAAGCGCATTATAATCCAGCTTAAAATATCCTATTACTCGGTTGTGAATTTCTCCGTTTGTATCGGAAATATCACCGAAAACAGGGACATATACCGTAGGATAGCTGTAATCGATCGCTTCGGTCAAGCCCTTATAATTATTTTCCGTTACGCTGTTCCAATAATCAGTACCTACATTGTATTCCAATAAATATACAGACGTATCATACGTATATTTTTCGGGCTTTTCAAGTGATACCATATTGTATCTTTCATCGACGATTTCTTTTGTTAACCTCTCATTGATAAGCGATTCGATATCGATCTTCGGCTCACCGACAGTATTCGATGCAAATGTTTGTATTGAACTTGACGTTTCGGCAAAACCGTACACAGAAAATGCAGAAATAAGGATAACGATCATCAATACAGATGATAAAATACGCCCCATTATCTTCATGTTAAAACCTCCTTATTTTACATATGTGACTTTATTACGCTGCATACGCACAAAAGAACAAAGGATATGATTACCGATATTATATCGGATTTTTTGAGCTTGAAGCCGCGTCTGAATATGAAATATCCCACAACGGCGCATATTGTCAGCCACACAGTTGCCGTAACATCGTCGAAAAGGCTTGTAAGACACACAAAATACAGCGGAATATTAAGCGTATATCCGAATATTGAATCGGATACCTCCCCGACACGTTCCACTTTTTTCTTACTGAATGTAAGAAGTGTGGCTGTGAGCGATGCCATACCCGCTATAACCCAACAAGCAATTACGACCTTATCGAACGTGTAAAATGACACACTTATATTATTCATCTCTGTATACATCTGGAAATAGGTTGTCACATCGTTTATCGGTATATATATCATAAGAACATCGAAATTTGTTTTAAATTTGAATATATAGTCAGCCAACGAATAAACAAGGAACACATTGAACATCCAAAATACGGAGAAAACAATTCCGTCAAGCGTACTGTTTGCACGTGTGAAGATAAACGTAAAGATGAAATAAATTGCCGTACCGAGTCCGAGAATTGAGAAATAATAAGGAATAAGATATGAAAAATCGTAATACGCCGCATAGTCAAGGTGCGTCATATAAAGAGAAACAGTCGATACGGTGTAAACAGTGAACAACTGTATAAAGCCGACCGCTATATGAACAGCTGCAAACGCTGACCTTTTTATCGGAAGTGAAAACAGCGTGTCAAGATTTCGTTTGTTATTGAACGTACTGAACTCAAACATCGGTAAAACCGTTGCAAGAAAACCGATTATTATCGTAAGGATATAATAAGCGGAGTCGCTATGCTCAGGGGCATATTTTGAATGCGAGCTGTTTGCCGTCATTACGGTTATAAGCACGGCAATTATAGTAAACACAGCCAATCGGGGCAAAACGGATTTCAGATGATGTGTAAAATATCTTTTGGTATTATGCATTGTCTTTTCCCCTTTCCACCTCTGTTATAAACGCCTCCTCGAAGTCCATTTCCATTTCTTCATAGACAGCAGGGCGCACGGGCAAGCTCTCAATATACTTTACTGCCGTTTCTCTGTCACATTCAAATACTACCTGAACGAATTTGCCGTTTTTATGTACCGATGCTGTCGGAACAGCTGTGAAAATATCCCCCGGTTCTTCGAAAAACGCAAGCTGGAATTTACAAAAGCTTCCGACCTTTTCGGCAATATCACCGCTTGATTTGACGGTTTTGTTATCTATCAGAATAAACGAATCGCAAAAGCCTTCCAGCTCACGGAGCGAATGGCTCGTTATAATGACTGTCGTACCGTTTTCATCTGCAGATTTCACGATTTCGTCCTTGAAGCGCTTACGCGAAAGCGGATCAAGTCCGTCAAATGCTTCGTCAAGCAAAAGATATTTCGGCTTCACCGCAAGCGCAACGGCGATATAAAACTGCCTTTTCATCCCCTTTGAAAAATTACGTATAGGCTTTTTTGTGTCAAGCTTACACTTTTCCATATAGTCACCGTAGGCTTTCATATCGAAATCGGGGTAGAATGTTTTATACATTTCAATTATACTTTTTGCCGTTGCTCCTGAAGTGTAGTACGGATCATCCGGCAGGAAAAACAAATTCTGACGCACGACAGGCTCGCTCGGGGAAACACCGTCAAACTCAACGCTTCCGCGTTTGGGTGTATAAACACCGGACATCAGGCGCAAAAGCGTGCTTTTGCCCGCACCGTTTATGCCGACAATGCCTGTAACGGTACCGTCTTTTATTTCAATATTGACATCTTCAAGGACGTATTTATCCGAAAAAGCGTGATACAAATTATTTATCTTTATCATCTGTCTTCTCCTTTGTAAATCTTGTCGATGGCTGAAATTATCATACTGCGAGATATGCCTTTTTCTTTGAGGGAGGAAATGATACGCTCACATTCGTTTGGCTCCTCACATTCGGATGTTGGGGTGTAAGAAACGTATATTCCCTTTTTGGGAAGCGATGCAATGAATCCCTTTTCTTCAAGTAAAGCATACGCACGCATGACTGTATTCGGGTTTACTCCGCATTCCTCTGCCGCAGTGCGCACCGAGGGGAGCTTTTCTCCGTTTTTAAGCACACCGAGCTTTATATAATTTTCGTATTTTTCCGCTATCTGCACGTAAACATCACTTTTACCGGAAAATTTCCATGCCATACGTTCACCGTCCTTTGAAATCTGTATTAACTGTACTATCTGTACTATTTGTACTATATCATGTTGAATGGAATTTGTCAAGGGGTAAATTGAATTAAATGGGATCAAAACGGGACACCGAGGACGTCGTCCCCTACAAAATGAAAAAATCGGTTCGTTTCACCGAACCGATTTTTGGTATTATTTCTTTTTGTGAACGTGGATGTGGGAAAGTTCTCTGTAAAATTCGAAGTCAATTTCCTGAAGCATTTCTTCAAGCTCTATATCACCCATTACGGTATTACGTCCGCGCGCGTACTGTTCGTCGACGAGCGCTTTCATCTTCAAAATAACGGGGTGGCGCTTATCGACCTTTTCTTCGCCTACAAGTGCAAAGTAACCGTTCATCCAGTGCGCAATACCTGCAACACCGCTGTGAGAATCGACCGCAACGGAAGCAGGGCGGTTAAGTATCTTTGCCGTGTTGAATATATTGTATATTTCCTCATCCTTGAGAAGTCCGTCGGCATGAATACCGGCTCTTGTCGTGTTGAAGCTTCTTCCGACAAAAGGAGTTCTTGCGGGGATTTCGTAGCCTATCTCTCTTTCGAAATACTGTGCGATCTCGGTAATCACGGAAAGGTCCATACCGTTGGTGGTGCCTCTGAGTGACGCATATTCGATTGCCATAGCCTCAAGCGGACAGTTACCTGTTCGCTCACCTATGCCGAGGAGCGAGCAGTTGATGCCCGAACAGCCGTAAAGCCAAGCCGTTGCGGCATTACCGACGACCTTATAAAAGTCGTTGTGGCCGTGCCATTCGAGGTTTTCGCTCTTAACGCCTGCAAAGTGTATAAGACCGTAAATTATACCTTGAACACTTCTGGGGAGCGCCGCACCGGGGTACGAAACACCGTAACCCATCGTGTCACACGCGCGTATTTTAACGGGCATATTGTATTTTTCACCAAGCTCCGTAAGCTTTTCTGCAAGCGGAACAACGAAGCCGTAAAAGTCTGCTCTGGTTATATCCTCAAAGTGGCAACGGGGTTTTATGCCGTAGTCAATGACCTTTTCGACCATATTTACGTACTTTTCAAGTGCCGACTTTCTTGTAAGTCCCATCTTGTTGTAAATGTGGTAGTCAGAACAGCTTACGAGAATACCCGTTTCCTTGATGCCTATATCCTTAACGAGCTTGAAATCGTTTTCGTGCGCGCGTATCCAGCTTGTGACCTCGGGGAACTGCAGTCCGAGTGACATACATTCCTTTACAGCCTCTCTGTCCTTTTCGGAATAAACAAAGAATTCACTTTGTCTGACAATTCCGTTTTCACCGCCGAGCTTGTTCAAAAGCTTGAAGATATGCACTATCTGCTCAACCGTAAAGGGAGAAGTCGATTGCTGACCGTCACGGAAGGTCGTATCCGTTATCCAGATATCCGCAGGCATATTTATCGGAACGTGTCTGTGGTTGAATGCAACCTTGGGAATCGAATCGTAATCAAAAAGATTTCTGTAAAGGTTGGGTGTTTCTCTTTCCTGGAGTTGGTATTTATATGCTGCCTGTTCAAGCAGGTTCGTATGGTCGGAAAATGATATTTCTCTGTTATCGCCCATATGCTGTGTTCTTTTTTCGCCTATATCCATCTATCTGTCTCCTATTGTACCTATAAATATATTATACTATTCATTTTTGTGATTATACCACATTTTTTGCATTTTTGCAATACCCGCCCCTGCGTTTTTTCATTTTTTTAAAATTTACTGTTTATTAATTGACAAATGCCGTTGTATGTGCTATAATAGGGCCAACAAATCAAAGATTAAAAGGAGAATTTTCATGGCTTACGTTATAAACGATGAATGTCTCGGCTGCGGCGCATGCGAATCAGAATGCCCCGTAAGCGCGATTTCCGAAAAGGACGGCAAGTACGTTATCAACGCTGACGAATGCATCGATTGCGGTGCTTGCGCAGGCGCTTGCCCCGTTGGTGCTCCCAACCCCGCTGAATAATTTTTACTTACAAGCCTTTACCCCTGCTTTTTAGCAGGGGTGATGTGCGTTATAGGGGGATTTTTAATTTGGATAACGTAAACTGCAATATAGTTTTAAGTCAGGAAGAACACGGACTTAAATACGGAACGGACGCATATCTGCTCCACGCTTTTATGCCGAGGGCATCCAGATCCTTTGTATGCGAGGGTGGATGCGGTTCGGGCATTATTTCTCTTTTGCTTTTGAAAAGCGGCAAATGCGCCCATACCATTTGTATAGATGTGCAGGAAAGTTCCTGCGAAATTGCAAAAAATAACGCTTTGGCAAACGGTGTTGCGGACCGTATGACCGTTTTATGCACCGATGTTCTGTATTATAAACCTGAACGTGAATTTGATGCATTTGTATGCAATCCGCCGTATATGAAGGAAAAAAGCGGAAAAACGAACGTGCATACGGAAAAATATATTGCACGTCACGAAACGACGGCAGACATCGGCGGCTTTGCCGCCTGTGCATACCGTGCCTTGAAGGATGGTGCAAATGCATATTTCGTTTACCGTCCCGACAGATGTGCGGATATTATCTGCGCCTTAAAGCAAAACAGACTTGAACCGAAGGTGTTAACATTCGTTCACGCAACAGTTGGGCATGAGCCTTGCTTAATGCTCATAAAAGCAAAGAAAAATGCAGAAAGCGGTATGATACTGACGAAGCCTTTGATAATATACGAAGGCGCCGCGGGCGGTGAATATTCATCTGATATGAAATATATTTACGGAAACGGAATGTTTCCGGACGGATTTTTCAGATAGAATACGACCGCATTCAACGAAACAAACAAAATCAGATTTCCATAGGAAATCTGCGCACCACTTCCCGTGGCAGTTTGCGTGCAGTTCGCTATACGAACTACTGCAAACCGTGGGGGGCAGGTGCGCCGTCATCACGTTGAATGAAATAATCGAAAACGGATTTTAAAATGAAATACCGTTTTTGCAATAACATATTTTGAAGGTACAAAATGAGCAGTATGAAAAACATAGACCGACTTTATGAGGAAGAAGACGGAAAGAACAAAATTGAAAAAGGAACGCTTTACCTTGTGTCAACGCCGATAGGCAATCTGTCGGATATGACGTACAGGGCGGTGCACGTCTTATCGGGGGTTGATTTTATCGCCGCCGAGGATACAAGAAACACACCGAAGCTTCTTATGCACTACGGCATAAAAAAGCCGCTTGTATCGTATTTTGAGCATAATAAGGCGCAAAGAGGCAAGGAGATTGCCGACCGACTTTTGTCGGGTGAATCCTGCGCGCTTGTGACAGATGCAGGCACGCCTGCGATAAGCGATCCGGGGGAGGACCTTGTCAAGCTCTGCCGAAGCCTTAACATTCCGACCGTTCCCGTGCCGGGTGCGTGCGCGGCGATAACGGCACTTACAATAAGTGCGCTGTTCACCGCAAAGTTTTCATTTGAAGGCTTTCTGACCACCGCCAAGGGTGACAGACGGGCAAGGCTGGATGCCATAAAGCACGATGACAGAACGGTGATTTTTTACGAAGCTCCGCATAAGCTCCACGACACGTTAAAAGACCTTTTGACGCATCTCGGCAACAGAAATATCGCCCTTTGCCGTGAGCTTACGAAGATAAACGAGGAAGTCATAAACACAACGCTTGAAGAAGCCGTACAGTATTACGAAACCGTACGTCCGAGGGGTGAATTTGTTATCGTGGTCGAAGGCTACAAGCAAAATGACGAGGACACGTTCTGGGCGAAAATGACCGAGCACGAGCACGTTGATTTCTACATAAACCAAGGTCTTTCAAAAATGGATGCGATAAAAGCCGCCGCAAAGGACAGAAAAATACCGAAGGGTGAACTTTACAAAAAACTATTATGAAGCTTGAAAATATACTTATCTACAATACGGAGAAAAGACAGTTTTTGCACGGCTGTCTTTCTTTTGAAAACGGCATAATAACAAACATAGAATATGACGGAAAAACAGGTGAAGGCTGTAAAAGGGTAATTCCCGGTCTTATAGACGTACATACGCACGGACGTGCAGGTGTGGACATTATGACCGCTGACGAAGATGAGCTTACAGCACTTTCAAAGTCTTATGCGTCTTTGGGCGTTACGACTGTATTTCCAACCGTTATGACAGCAGAAGCGGAAGAAATCGAAAACGCACTTAAAAGGATAAAGACGGCAAGCAAAGGCTCTGTATGCAATTTTGCAGGCGTTCACATCGAAGGGCCTTATATAAGCGAAAAGCGTCCCGGTTGTCACACGGTATCGCTTATCAGAAAACCCGATTTTGAAGAAATAAAGGCACTTGCCGACATTGTTGCACCGTTAAAAACACACGTAACTATTGCACCGGAAAAATGCGAGGCTGACACACTGCGGCGCTGTGTCGAATACGGTATCACCGTCGGTATCGGCCACAGCGACGCTTTGTATGACGAATGTATCAAAGCACTTGAAAACGGCGCTTGCACATTCACGCACACGTTCAATGCGATGCGCCCGCTTTTGCACCGTGAGCCGGGCTGTGTCGGTGCCGCGCTTTCATCGGATGCCTTTGCGGAATTCATCGCAGACGGCTTTCATTTGGCACCGAGTGTTGTAAACCTTTCGTATAAGGCGAAAGGGAATGAGCGCTTTGTGCTTATTACCGACTCTATCGCCGCGGCAGGTATGCCCGACGGAAAATATGCCCTTGCGAAAATCCCCGTAAACGTCACGGACGGAAAGATACTGACAGAGGACGGAACTATTGCAGGCTCGTCACTCGATATGAACACAGGCGTTAAAAATCTGATGAGGTTCACAGGCAAGCCGCTTGAGGAGATTTTGCCGTGTGCTACGGAAAATCCTGCGAAACAGGTGGGAATTTATGATATATGCGGTTCACTTTCCATCGGTAAGCGTGCCGATATTCTCATTCTCGGTGACGGTGAATTTGAAATCGAAGAAATAATAATCGGCGGAAAATTTTTCAAATAACGAATCAAAATGTAAAATACTTCCGATAATCAAAAAAACATCGGAGGTAAAAATGAACTATAACAAAAAATTGTCGGCAGGACAGAAAAGACATACGCTGTTGTTACCCTCATTACACACATCGTATTTTTTTAAGCAGGAAGCGAAACACGTCATCTCAAAAAATGAAAACCGCTTTCGTCTGGGGGCAATCACGGTGATTTTATGCGCTGTACCAACGCTTGTTTTATCTGTTTGTCTTTGCGCTGTTTACTTTTTCAAAAAATATCCGTTTTCAACGTTGACACCGTCTGCAGGGAAACTGCTTTTGTGCACTTTCTTGTTTTGCGTGACGCTTTTGGGCAGCTTTATATGCTATGCTTTGTTCAGCGGCTCGCTGCTGTTTGCTTACGGAGAGGAAAAGGATAAAAGCATGCTTTCTGCCGTACTTTACGCATTTTGCACGAAAAGATCGTTTGGAAAAGTATTCGGGGAGTATGTGATTTATCTCATCTTGAATGCAATTATCTCGGTATTTCCGATATTCTGCGTGACGTTCACTCTTTCAAACGAAAAAATTGATATTACGTCAGTTATAATTTGCACCGTTTTTATATTGACATATTTATATTTATTATGTATAATAAACGGTGTATTTGTAATTATGTCCTGTATGGGCGAAAACAGGTGCTTTGCACGTGCCGTATCGCTTTTCAAGGGGCATATATGCGAATTTATATTTTTGAATATCCGACTTATCCCGTCGTTTGTGCTTTCGGTGCTGTCGCTCGGTGTTCTGCATATTACGCATACATCACCGCTTGTATATGCATCGTACGCTTGCTTTGCGTCATACGCCGAGGACGTCGGAAAATACGGGAAAATTCTACCGAAAGGAACATATACAAATGAACAGTAAGGGTAAATTTTATTTGTCTACCGCTATTGCCTATGCGTCGAAAAAGCCGCATATCGGCAATACATACGAGGTTATTTTTGCCGACTGTATCGCAAGATACAAGCGTATGTGCGGATATGACGTACACTTTTTGACAGGAACTGACGAGCACGGTCAGAAAATCGAGGACCTTGCAAAGGAAGCGGGTATCTCACCGAAGGAATACGTTGACAACGTATCTGGCATTATCAAAAACATCTGGGACAACGTCGGCGCAAGCTATGACCGTTTTATCCGCACAACGGATGAAGACCATGAGCGCGCGGTAACACACATCTTCAACAAGCTCTATGAGCAGGGAGATATATACAAGAGCGAATATGAAGGCTGGTACTGTGTGCCCTGCGAATCGTTCTTCACGGAAACACAGCTCAAGGACGGCAAATGCCCCGACTGCGGCGCTGAAGTGAAGAAAACAAAGGAAGAGGCATACTTCCTTGCAATGAGCCGTTATCAGGACAGACTGATGAAGCACATCGAAGAAAACCCCGACTTCATAGTTCCCGAATCAAGAAAGAAGGAAATGGTAAACAACTTCTTGAAGCCCGGTCT
>JAZRTS010000004.1:0-1052 GCA_045652135.1 Eubacteriales bacterium
ATCACGTGACGAGCTGAAAGCATTCGTTGAGCAAAAGCGTGATTTGGGTGTTTATCTGTCCGTTCTCGGATTCGGTACGGGTAATTATAAAGACCAAGCGATGGAGGCAATTGCCGACAACGGAAACGGTGTTTACTACTATATCGACGGCGAAACTGAAGCCGAAAAGGTGTTCGGCGAAAAGCTTTTCTCAACGCTTTACACGGTCGCAAAGGACGTAAAATTACAGCTTACGTTCAACCCCGATAATGTTTCAAAGTATAGACTTATAGGCTATGAAAACCGCTTGCTTAATAAGGAAGACTTTGAGGACGACACAAAGGATGCAGGCGAGCTTGGTGCAGGACATACGGTGACTGTGTGCTATGAGCTTGTATTGACAGATTCCGCAAAGACATCTGATGGCGAATGGATGACACTCGCGGTAAGACACAAGAAGCCTGATGAACAAATGAGCAATCTTAACGAATATGAACTCGGCAAGAACATATATACAGACACGCCGAGCGATGATTTCAAATTTATCAGTGCCGTTATCGAAACAACGATGCTTTTACGTGAAAGTAAGTATATAGGCAATGTAACGTTTGAAGACGTACAGAAAACGCTGAATGAGCTGACACTTACAAATTATCCCGACAGATACGAATTCCGTGAGCTTATAAATAAATTAACTGATTAAATTTATCCTGCTCATCAAGTGCATTAACTTGAATTTGACAAAGGAGTGTGATAGTATGAAAAAGCGACTGATATATTTGATACTTCCGATAATTACGTTGATTTTGGAGCTCCTACCATGCGGGAGGATGGGTATCTATTACAATGGTTGCGTGGGTGCACTGTGTATAGATCCATTTTCTTATTTCGATTCGTTTCATCCTGTATATAATTATTTCGTACCGTTTATTACCGCAGTGATTACATGTATTATTCTCATTTTTCTGTTGGTTTATCTGTTTACAGACAGTCTGTATGCAATAAACACCGCAAAGGTTTTTCTTTACATCGGCTCGGTGTTTTCGCTTTATACGTTAATTTTTGATGTTGTC
>JAZRTS010000005.1:0-1407 GCA_045652135.1 Eubacteriales bacterium
TTGATATTGGTTTGCATGGTCTGCGCCTTGATATGTTCGATATCGGCGTTTTCCTTGGCGTTTGTGGGCGTTTGCGGCTTAAAGTCGATGGTAACTTCGGTCTTTTTATAGGCCGTGCCGTTTTGCTTGTTTACCTCGTTAATGACGATATCAAGCATGCAGCCTAAAAGCTGTTTGACGTTGGCTTCAAGCTTCGTGACCTTCATCTGCAAAAGCTGATAGCCCATCTGGATTTGAAGGTTTGTAGTGGCGCTGGAATCCTTAAGGCCGGTCGAATTAAAGCCCATGCCAGCGTGGTAAATGTCCTCTTTGTCGATTTCCATTTTTGCCTTGCGCGCTTCAAACGGAATATTCACCGTTTCTATCTCCACGCCGCCGTTTTCGGAAATGCCGACTGCCTTTTTCGCCCTGATATTCAAAATCAGTTCGTCGAGATTGTCGCCCTCAAAGCCTTTGACAAAATACGTAACTTCGTTTGCGTCTTCAATGTTATTGGAAAGGCCGCAGTTCATTACATCGTAATCGTCGATAATCGCTTTTACGGGATGGAGGCCGCTCAACTGTTTACGGTTGTTTTTGAGAAGGAAGAAAGGAATCGCTCCGTAATTTGCCTCATACAGCTTTTTGCCCTTTGTATAAAGGATGTGCGGGCGCGGGTTGTGTTTTTCCTCGGTGTCAAGCTTAATTTCGCCGTCGCCGATCTGGTTAAAATAATGAACATGCGTTTTGTCCCATACCTCGACGCGCTTTATGCGCTTACCTTCGGGCGTGATCCTGTCCACATACCAATAAATCACATAATCGCATTTGTCGCTTGTTTCCTTCGCGCGTACCTCGACTACGCCCTTGCTGTCGGCACATTGGAAATGCGTCTGTCCGTCTTCGCCCATGTATGCATACATATAACCAAAGCCGTTTACAACGGTATCGGTGAGCACTTCGGAAAACTCAAGCATAAAATCGCAGTTGTTGTTGAATCGTTCATCCAGCACCTTTTGAAGGTCCGGGTCTTGCGCGTGCATAAAGCCCTCTTCACCGGATAGCAAAAACTGCACTTCCTGATCGACAAGCTCCGTAAAAAACGGGTGTGGGATGCGATAATTGGTTTTTATTTTGTCTTCCTGCAATTCTCCTTCGGCGTTTACGAAGAAAATGCGCTTTTTCTTTATATCGTGGTCGCCCTCATAGTACCGCTGGCCGTCGTTCGCCTGCCGTTTGCGGTCGGATACGGCATCTTCGTCGATAAATTTTTTGATTTCTTCTACCGTGAGCATGTTTCTATATCCTTTCTCGTTAATACACCCACTTGGCGGGCGGTTTCGGGTTTTCGTATACGCCCGTCAATGCGTCCGGCGCGTCGTCGTGGTCGTTCTTGCCTTCCTTCTGGTATTTGAGGATAGCAAGCGC
>JAZRTS010000006.1:0-4005 GCA_045652135.1 Eubacteriales bacterium
GATTCTTTCCCGAAAAGGTCAGCACACCTGCGGGCGAAAACTCGGACACCTGCAGCATATTTACGATATAAGAACGGTGAATCCGCATAAATTCCGGGCGGCTCAAAAGAAGTGACTCGTAGTCCTTCAGAGAACCGACAATCTTATGCTCTCTGCCGTCCGCCAGATTGAAGTACAGGTGCTTGTTCATCACTTCCACATAAGTGAGCTTTGCAAACGGAATCCGCAGAAAGGACTGTCCGCATTTCAGAGAAAGGCAGTCCGACAGGTCCTCTTCTCCACGCAGCAGCTTGTCAAGAATAGAGAAAAGCATTTCCTTTTGAACAGGCTTCAAGAGATAGTCCAGTGCGTGTACGCCGTAACTGGCGTATGCAAAATCCGGAGAAGAAGTGAGGTATATGATATCAGCCGTCTCGTCAAAACGTCGGATTTCCTGCGCGGCCTGAATTCCGTTTATTCCCGGCATCATCACATCCAGAAGATACAAAGTAAAATGCTCTTTTTCAGGCGCGACAAGCAGATCGCTTGCATTTCGGAAAGCTTTGTACTGCAGCACCGTATGATTCTTCTTCTGCCAGACATCCAGTATGTTTGTGAGCGTGTTCAGCTCCTCTGCCTGATCGTCGCAGATTGCTATGTACATTTTGAAGCCTCCTTCCGAGGATAAATAATTTGCCAATTATATTATACCACAAAACACAAATTTTTTCAATATCCCGTCGTAACCGTTCAGGGCGGAAAAACATACAGTTCGCGCCAAATCAGAACCAATAAACGGAATACATGGTATAATTACTGCAATAAAATCATATTTCGCATATCGAAAGGAGGAATATCCATGTACCCTTACATCACACTGCTGCTCCTTGTCTGCAGTACTGCTCTGAGCCTTTTCCTATGGTTCCGCGATGTACGACGTACAATGCGGGAACGCAGAAATGTTGTAGACAGTGCTTACGGACAGTTTATGATATATCAAAAGGTATATCAGGAACGGGGCGATCCCGAAACCGCTGCTGTTTATGACAGAAGCGCAAAAATCTATCGGCAGGCAGTTTGTATTTACAACGTTTTTTTGTGTAAACCGTGGATTCTGCTGCCGGCATATCTGATGGGTTTTCGGCTTATTTCAGGCTAAGATTTTAAAAACACATAAGGAAGTGAAGTGATTACTACATGAAGAAGATTCTAAGTATACTTTTATGTGTCTGCATGCTTACAGGCATATGCGGACAGTCGGTATCTGCAGCAAGCAAAGTTTCCTGGACCGGTTCCCCCGGTGTGAACAAGGAAAGCGCTTTTCAGTTTGAGGGAGGCAACGGTACGGTTGACTCGCCGTATCTCATCGCCACCGCCGATCAGCTCAACGCCATGCGCCAGGATTCAGCCGCGCATTACAAGCTGATTGCCGATATCGACCTCTCCGACTGGGGCAATTGGATTCCCATCGGCGGCACACCTGCTTACGGCGGTCATCCGGGCGACAGTGTCAACACCGCACAGAAAGGTTCGTTTGTGTTTACCGGATCTCTGGACGGTGACGGACACGTGATCTCAGGCATGACGATCAAAATCGATGAAAATAAGCCGTTTATGTTTGCCAAAGCGAACAGCCGCTTCTACGGTCTGTTTGCAGAAGCCAACGGCTCGGGCGCTTCCGAAAAATCCGGTGTGTACAACCTGGGTCTTGTGGATTATACGATTGACATCCATTACGGCGATCTGACCGGCGCGGTCAGCAACAGCAACAATTTCTGGCTGGCGCCTCTTGTCTGCTGGGCCATGGATTTTGACGTGATCAACTGCTATACGGCAGGCGGCACGGTGAATTTCACGGTTGACAAGGCGGAAAATCTGAACCTGTTGACGGGCGGTATGATCGGCGGGGCGGACGACGCGACTATTCAGCACTGCTACAACACAAGCGACACGAAGGTCGTTATCGATTTCCCCGAGGACAACACGATTGTGGGCGGCGGCTTGGTGGGCAAGATCACGACCACAACCATTGAAGAGTGCTACAATACCGGCGACATGCTTCTGCCGGACTTCTCGAACATCACTTCCTACTACGACGACTTCTTTGAAATGGAGATGCCTTTCGAGCCGTGGTGGGCATCCTGCTACGCAGGCGGCATCGCAGGCGAGGTTGCCGGTATCATAGGCAGAACCAACAAGAGCTACATCACAAGATGCTACAATACGGGTACGATGTCCGCTGTCAACGTGGACGGTCTGCTCCTCACCACCGGCTCCAACCTGAAATGCTATATGACCGACTGTTACAGTATCGGAAAGCTAACCGCCAACGCAAAATCGAACCTGCCGCAGAATATGCTCTATTCCGTGCAGGGAAATGCAGTCAAATCCAACGTAACAGAAAACGGCAACGCCGTCTCCGGCAGCGCATGGAAATATTCCTCCACTCTCGGCAGAATGGTACTCAGTGCTATTCCCGAAGACGGAACAGCATCCGATCCTTCAAATCCGACAACGCCTGCTACCCCCACAAATCCAACCAACATTGTTGAGCCGTTTACCGATGTAAAGGCTGACTCATGGTTTGCAGAGCCTGTAAAGTGGGCAGTGACAAATAAGATCACAAACGGTACATCTGAAACATCATTCTCTCCCGACCAAACTTGTACACATGCCCAGATCCTCACATTTCTGTGGCGTGCGGCAGGTTCTCCCCTCGTAGATGTGTCCCATCCCTTTACCAATATAAAGAGTTCTGAGTACTATTACAATGCGGTTGTCTGGGCATACAGCATGGGAATGCTCACAAAGAACAGCTTTGATTCCAATGCGTACTGTACCCGTGCGGATACTGTTGTATATCTGTGGATAAACGCAGGCTCACCGTCGGCAGCCTACAGCGGTAATTTCAGCGATGTTTCCGCAGACGCATCCTACGCACAGGCGGTGGCGTGGGCGGTGAATGCCGGCGTTACCACCGGTACCTCCGCGACCACCTTCTCCCCCAATAATACCTGCACGAGAGGACAGATTGTGACCTTCCTCTACCGTGCGCTGGGCAAATAAGGAGTTTTAATCAACTAAGAATTTAATATTTCACATATAACGAGAGGAGGAATATCCATGTACCCTTACATCACACTGCTGCTCCTTGTCTGCAGTACTGCTCTGAGCATTTTCTTATGGTTCCGCGATGTACGACGTACAATGCGGGAACGCAGAAATGTTGTAGACAGTGCTTACGGACAGTTTATGATATATCAAAAAAAGGTATATCAGGAACGGGGCGATCCCGAAACCGCTGCTGTTTATGACAGAAGCGCAAAAATCTATCGGCAGGCAGTTTGTATTTACAATGGTTTTTTGTGCAAACCGTGGATTCTGCTGCCGGCATATCTGATGGGTTTCAGATATCTTCAGAATGTATAATGTAAAAAGTAAAGAGGAATGTAGTCTGAAAATAAATTTTCAGACAGGGTTTTGTGGCTTACATTGCCGTACCGGCAATGTTTTGCTACGCAAACCAGCACCAATTCCCCAGAAAGGAAGGGGCTGTTTAAACAGCCCCCATGGTCATAATAATGAAAAAATACTTAAGTCTCCTGCTGTGCATCTGCATGATTCTGACGGTGCTTCCGCTCGGTGTCAGCGCAGCGACCACATCCAAGGAGGAATTCGTAGCCGCCAAGGAGGCAATCAATGCGGCATTCCACGGCTATATGCCCACCAATGACATCACCAAGGAGGAGCTTGTACAGATCGCAGCGGATGCCCTTCCTGCAGGAAGCCGGGTGCGGATCCCTGCGAATATGGCGAATCTGTATCTTGACAAGGCAACCGAAAACGAATCGGGCTTTATGAACTTCACCATGGTGCTCATGTGTGACGGCAACGCCAGTCAGCACGCTGTCAACCAAGAGTATTCGCTCTCGCAGGATACCGACGAAAGCAGAATGCTTTTTGACCGCAGTATGATCTCGGAGGTGCTGGAATATTATCCCGTCACCAATCTTACCACCGAGGAGG
>JAZRTS010000007.1:0-9317 GCA_045652135.1 Eubacteriales bacterium
TTCGGCAAAATAATGCCGTAACGCAGGCTCCTTCCGTCACGCTACCGCGTGCCACCTTCCTCTCGGAGGAAGGCTTTAGAAACAAGCTTTTGTGCATTTCGTCAAATAGGACAATAATATTGTACTTTGTCAGTAGTCTGAGGGTGGGGGCATCCCGCCCTTTTTCATTTCTTACGCCGTGTAAGCTAATTCGACGGTTTAATATAGAGCGATTTGTGAATTGTACGGACAAATCATAGGGTTTATCTTTGTGGAATTCAACGTGATGATGGCGCATCCCCGGTCCCCCGCCGGGGGATGCGCATATTTCCTGCGGAAATATATTCTTGTTCATTCAATTCAACGTCGTTGGGCGAGAATGAGAAAAACATTTTCGTTCGTTTTATACGGGCGATTCGTAAATCGCCATCTATAAAAACAGGTCGTGTAGTTCGCAGAAATGCAAACTACTTGGCGCCGTCCCCTACTTGACATTTAAACCGTTGTGTGATAGAATAAAATGAATAATAATGTAGTGAAGGATAAGATGAAATGATATCAACGAATGACGTTTCTTTACAGTACGGCGGCAGGGTGCTTTTTTCGGGCGCTGACCTTGTATTTACAAAGGGTAACTGCTACGGCATAATCGGTGCAAACGGCGCGGGTAAATCCACGTTTTTGAAAATACTGTCAGGCGAGGTTGAGCCGTCAAGCGGTACGGTTTCGGTAACGCCCGGCGAAAGAATCTCAATTCTGAAGCAGGACCACTTTGCATTCGACGAATATACCGTTATAAAGACGGTGCTTAAAGGAAACGAGGAGCTTTGCAGTATAGAGGAAGAAAAGGAAGCCCTTTATGCAAAGGAGGAAATGACCGACGAGGACGGTATGCGCCTTTGCGAGCTTGAAACAAGATATGCTGAGCTTGACGGATATTCCGCAGAAAGCGAAGCGGAGATACTTCTCAATGCTCTCGGTATTCCGAATGACTTACACTATGCCCTGATGAAGGATCTCAACGGTGACCAGAAGGTGAAAATACTGCTTGCGCAGGCGCTTTTCGGCAATCCCGACATACTTCTGATGGACGAGCCGACAAACCACCTTGACCTGAAGACCATCGCGTGGCTTGAGGAATTTCTCATTGACCTGCACAGCGTTGTTATCGTCGTATCGCACGACCGTCATTTCTTGAACAACGTCTGCACACACACCGTTGACGTTGACTTCGGAAAGATAACGATGACAGTCGGCGGTTATGACTTCTGGTATGAATACACGCAGATACGTCAAAGACAGATGCGTGAGCAAAACAAGAAAGCAGAGCTGAAAGCCGCAGAGCTTAAAGAATTTATCGCGCGCTTCTCGGCAAACGCTTCAAAGTCGAAGCAGGCGACAAGCAGAAAGAAATTGCTTGACTCCCTCGACTTTGCAGAAATGCCCGTTTCTTCCCGTCGTTTCCCGTACGTTGCGTTCAAGCCCGACAGAGAAGCAGGCAAGGATATGCTCACGGTTGACGGAATTTCGGCAACCGTCGGTGACAAAAAGGTGCTTGATAACGTCAGCTTCACTCTCCGCCCTTGCGAAAAGGTTGCATTTGTCGGTGATCCCGTTTCAATCACAACACTTTTCAAGATAATCACGGGAGAAATAGAACCCGAATCGGGTACTTACAAATGGGGTGTAACTACGACGCAGGCGTATATGCCCTCGGATAACTCCGAATATTTTGACGGACACACGGAAAATCTTATCGACTGGATAAGAAACTGCAGTGACCTTATATACGAAGCAGACGTGAGAAGCTGGCTTGGCAGAATGCTTTTCTCGGGCGACGAGGCGCTCAAGAGCGTCGGCGTGCTTTCCGGCGGTGAGCGTGTACGCTGTATGCTTTGCAAAATGATGCTGTCCGGCGCAAACGTGCTGATACTTGACGAGCCGACAAACCATCTTGACCTTGAATCTATCGCCGCACTCAACGACGGTCTTATAAAATATCCGCAGACTGTTCTGTTTACCTCTCACGACCATCAGTTCGTGCAGACTATCGCGAACAGAATTATCGATCTTACTCCCGGACATTTCTACGATAAGGCTACCACATACGATGAATATGCATCGGAATGTATGTAATTTTTGTATGTTCGTGATATTTTTTAACGCAATATATTGACAATTTGAAAATAAAATGTTATAATTTACAACGCAATTGTATTATTTCAGTTTTTGGAGCAGGTTTTGATGAAAAATATAAGCAATTTCTTCGACGGTATTGTTTCACTGGAATCGACTGTGAAATTGTGTGACGATCTTTGGGAATCCTTGCATAATATGCATCATAAAGTTCCCAAGGAGCTTGAACCGCGACTTATCGATTTCATGCCAAAGATGCACAGATACCGTATAAAAAGCTACAGAATATCTATCGTAGGCGGAATTATCGGCGCGGCTGCTGCCGTTATACTTCTGACACTTGGTGAGAAGTTCGGATTTGACGCTATGCTGATATCGCTTCTTTGTATACTTTTGGGCGCTTCGTCGGGGCTTCTTGTTATGGCTTACAGACGTCAGAAAGAAAACATGATGGAAAAACGCGCGATGAACAAATATAAAAGCGCGCTTGACGACTATTATGCAAAGCACCGTGTTGAATCATTTGTCGCATCTATGAAGAGCGCGAATATAGTTACGTCGTGCTGTGACAGCATAATAAAAATCAAGGAAGAAACGAAAGAGATACTCGGAAAAATGTACGACGTTGGGAATATTCCCGAAGAATCGAGAAATCTCAAAACGATGTGCGCGGCATACGTATGCTCTAAAGCTATGCCTAAAGTAAAAAATGTTCAGACCGTACTTGATAAAATATCTGACGCGCATTACAAAAACAGCGAATACGCAAAGCTTTGCGCCAAGGCAAAACAGATATCCTCGCAGATGTGCGACGATCTCAAAACTGACGAGGCATACGACAAGCTGAAAGTAAACGTTATGCAGCTTGTAGAGGATTGTAATTCTTCAAACGAAGAAATAAGAAAACAGTTTTTGGCAGCACAACAATGAATTTTAAAGCATCGGCTCGGATGATAATCCGCGCCGATGTTTTTGCTTTTTAAGCGGGCGCAAGAAATTTGTTTTATACGCGGTGTCGAATATCCAAATGGTACGGAGAGTCGGTAAAATTCCCATTTGATCTTACAAATCCCGTCAAACGGGTTAATAATTATAAATATTTATGGTAGAGTGTAACAATAAATTCATATTTTTTTGGTACAATTTTACGGAGTTTAAATATGAGAATAGGAAACGTAACTTTAAAACACGGAATTTTTCTTGCCCCTATGGCAGGTGTTACCGACATCGCTGCACGTGAAATATACAAAAAATACGGTGTTGAATATATGACGACCGAAATGGTGTCAGCGGCGGCAATGCACTATGGGGATAAGAAAACATTTGAAATTGCAAAAATATCGCAAAGCGAAGGCCCGTGCGCCGTTCAGATATTCGGACACGATCCCGATATGATGGCAAATGCGGCAAGAACGCTTGCAAATATGTCGCCGTCCCCATGCGCCATTGACATAAATATGGGCTGCCCCGTCAAAAAGATCGTCGGCGGCGGTGACGGCTCGGCTTTGATGAAAAGCCCTGTCTTGGTCGGAAAAATAGTTGAAAAAACGGTTTCAGCCTGCCCTGTACCCGTAACAGTCAAAATACGCGCCGGCTTTGACAAATCACACAAAAACGCTGCCGAAATTGCAAAAATTGCAGAGTCTTCGGGTGCTTCCGCTGTTTGTGTACACGGCAGAACACGTGAGGATATGTACATCGACGGAACCGTTGACCGTGAGATAATAGCAGAGGTAAAAAGTGCTGTGAAAATTCCCGTAATTGCAAACGGCGACATAACGGATGCTGACAGTTTTATTGAAATGCTTGAATACACAGGATGTGACGGCGGCGCTGTCGGCCGTGCCGCACTCGGCAACCCCTTCATTTTTGAAGAAATAAATGCCCGTCTTGAAGGACGTGAATATATACCCCCGACGTCCGAAGAAAAGCTGCTTGCTGCGCGTGAGCATATACGTGCGCTCGTTGCCCTTAAAGGACAGCTCGGCGTTTTTGAATCCCGCAAGCACGCAGGTTGGTATACAAAGGGTATAAAAGGCGGCGCTTCACTGAGACAACGGATAAATCTTGCCGAAACTGCCGATGAAATGGAAGTTATTTTACAGGATGCCCTGCTTTTGATAAAAGGAGAAATATGAACAGGACAGAATTTACAAAAAACAATAAGCTTTTGAACAGATGCAAAACAGTCTGGGATATTGTTTCAAATTCACCGAAGCTGTATCTTTTGGCTTGCTTTTTAGTGCCGCTTCTTCTGATGTGGATAATTTTCATCATCAGAGGTGTGTATCCGTTCGGTGAAAAATCGGTGCTTGTGCTTGACCTCAACGGTCAGTACGTATACTTCTTCGAGGCAATGCGTGACGTTTTCGAGGGTGATTCCTCACCGTTTTATACGTGGTACCGTGCGTTGTCGGGTGAATTTTCGGGAATGTACGCATATTACCTTGCCAGCCCCTTTTCACTTCTGACCGTGCTTTTCCCCGAAGACGGAATTACCGAAGCGCTTCTTGCAATAACGCTTTTGAAATGCGGAAGCATGGGACTTACCTTCGGTTATTACTTACACAAGAGAAGACCGTCAAAGCCCGTTGCCGTCATAATGTTCTCGACGATGTACGCTTTATCAAGCTACGCATTCGTTCAGGCGATGAATACGATGTGGATGGATGCGCTCATCTATTTGCCGCTTATCGTGCTCGGACTTGAGGTGCTTGTTGACAGAGGCAAGTTTGTTTTATACACGGTAATGCTTGCCCTGTGCTTCATTGCAAACTTCTACATCGGCTTTATGGTTGCCATCTTCGTGGTGGTGTACTTCCTTTACTACTACGTTTCGACGTACAAAATGGGTGAATTTTCCCGTTTCTTCTTCGCTTTTTACAAGTGGGCGCTGTTTTCGGTTATTGCGGCGGCAATAGCGGCAATAATCATTCTGCCGACGTTCTATTCACTTGAATTCGGCAAAAACGATTTCTCAAATCCCACGTTTACATTCAAGGCAAAGTTTGACTTCATGGAGATATTGACGCAAATGATGCCGAACTCCTATGATACGGTGCGTCCTGAGGGCTTGCCGTTCATCTACTGCGGACTTGTTTCACTGCTCCTTTTACCCGCTTACTTCCTTACCGATAAGATTAAAGGGCGCAGAAAGATAATGAGCGGTGTCATACTCGGCTTTATGGTGCTGTCGTTCACAGGCTCGACCATTGACCTTTTCTGGCACGGAATGCAAAGACCGAACTGGCTTAACTACCGTTACAGCTTTATGTTCTGCTTCCTGGTGCTCGTCTTTGCATACGATGCTTACAGATTCTTGAAGCCGCATATGTACAGAATAATTCTCGGAACGGGCGCATTTTTGATAGGTTTCTGCGTTCTCGTGCAAAAGATGATAGAGCCTGACGGCGAATTTTCGTGGCTCTACCTCAAAGCGGAAACGAACGGCGGATATGAACCGGGAATACTTCTGACCGTCTGGTTCTGGATAATTATGACGGGTGTTCTGACAGCTATTTTGTGGAGCGTTACAAAGAGAAACAGCCGTGTTGCCCCTGTTTTACTTTGCTGTGTCGTATGCTTTGAGCTGTTTGTAAACGGCATTTACGATATGTTCAAGCTTCACGATGACGTTTACTATTCCACACGTACAAGCTACGTTGAGTATTTCGACAGATGGCGCGGACTTACCGAGGAGGTGCAAAGCCGTGACCTTTCCCTTTACAGAATGGAAAAGACCGTTTTCCGTAAGGTAAACGATAATATGACGCTCCGTATAAGAGGTATTTCAGGCTCGACATCAACGCTCAATGCATCCGTTATAACGCTTCTTAATAAAATGGGCTATGCTTCAAAATCGCACTGGTCAAGATACGTGGGTACAAACCCCGTGGGCGACTCGCTTCTCGGCATCAAGTATATTCTGACGGATGATCCTTCGGATATGCCACCCGAGTACGGTCAGATGATAGAAACGCCCGATCCTACAAGCAAAAATCCCGAAGACTCCAAGAAATTGTATGCATACATCAACAGAAACGCTTTGCCGATGCTCTACGGTGTAGATGACGGCATAAAGGACTATGACTGGGATGCGAAAAATGAAGACGGCAAGGTTATAGACCTGTCCGCCCCCGATATACTCAACCGCATAGTATCGGCGATGATAGGCTACGATATACAGATATATAAGCCCGTTGAGGTGACGGACGTTAGCACAAACGGTGTAAGAGAGGCTTATGCCGACGGCTACACGCACAAAAAATATGCGGTGCTGACATCGGGCGAAAAGGGTACTGTTGAGTATACCTTTACCGTTGAGGACACAAGCGATATATACATCCACTTCCCGTCAAAATATCCACGTGATACAACGCTCCGCATCAAGGATGATGACCTTTTTGATAACAAAGAGGCTTCGTTCGTTTCAAAGGGCTCGTATATGACGAATGAAACGCACACGATACTTCACATAGGTGAGTACGAAAAGGGCCACGAGGTAACGGTTCAGCTCAATATGAAGGCTGACGACCTTTACTTCTACGCCGATCAGGATTATATATTCTATTTCGACAAGGAAGCCTTTGATGAAGCTATGACCGAGCTTTCAAAGAGCAAGATAAAGGTAACCGACTTTGATGACACTCACATCGAGGGTACAATAAACATTTCAGACGGCGACACAACGGTGTTCACCTCTATCCCTTATGACAAGGGCTGGACGGTCAAGGTTGACGGTGAACGTGTGGAGCTTGAAAAGTCGCTCGATTCACTTCTTTGCTTTACGGTTTCCGAGGGTGAACACACGATTGAAATGTCGTATATTCCCCAAGGCTTCATAATAGGTGCTGCCGCGTGTGTGTTCGGCATTACCGTTCTTGTAATACTGGGAATCTTCGATTTCAAGAAGCGCAAGAAGAGAAAAAATGAAATAATGGCTCTTTTGCACAACCCCGAATCGACGTACAGTAAGTATCTTGAAAAGCTCAAACAGCAGGAGCTTTCGGAAGAAAGCATCCCCGATGATGCCGATGAGTCCGACGGCAAGACCGAAATAACGGGAGATGATGAAACGTGAAAAACTGTCTGATATTCGGTGACAGTATTTCCACCACGAATTTTTCAAGGGGCGGATTTGAAGAAACGCTTCGGAATCTTCTCGGTGCTGAAAAAATGATAAACCACGCTCAAAATGCCGCAGCGCTTACTTCGGGCTATCCGTTTTCGATGTGTGACGAGGTCACGGACTCACCGCAATATGATGACGTTGACGTTGTCATCGTCTGGGCGGGAACGAATGACTGGTTTTACGGTGTTCCGCTTGGTGAGCCTGACGGACGGCTTTGCGATAATTTCTGCGGAAGTCTTCGCAAAACGATGCTGACGGTGTCGGAGCGTTATCCGAAGGCGCTTGCGTTTTACGTAACACCCGTTTACAGATATTCCGAATATGACGGAGTAACGTCAAAGTGCGAAGCGTTCGACACCAAAAACGCTGTCGGTTGTACACTTTACGATTATTACAAGTGCATCAAAGAGGTAAGCGAGCGTGTCGGCTTCCCCGTGTGCGATATGCGCACAGCCTCGGGAATAAACAAATCAAACCACACGACATATCTTCGCGACGGAGTCCACCCGACGGAATTCGGATATAAAAGAATTGCGAATATTCTTTGTAATTTTATATCGGGATATTTCAAATAAATAAAAATGAAAAATATATTTCCGCAGGAAATATGCGCCCGTCACGTTGAATTTAATGAAAACAAATCCAATAATTTGTAGGGGTCGGCGCCTCGACGACCCGAATGAAATAAACAAAAATGGGTTTAACACCTCATCCACCGCAAGCGGTAGTTGACTTCGTCAACTACAAGTCCCTCCTGTCTCCCCGCCGACACGCTTCGCGTTTACGGCAGGAGAAGGTGAAAATAAGAACAATTTTTAAAAAATAAATTTGGAGATGAAAATTATGCTTAACATCAGAAAAGAAAGAACAAGCAATCCCAAGGTAAAGCCGGACTACACAAAGCTCGGCTTCGGTAAATATTTTACCGACCATATGTTCCTTATGAACTACAGCACGGAAAAGGGCTGGCACGATCCGAGAATCGTTCCGTATGCTCCGCTTGAGCTTGAACCCTCCGCAATGGTATTCCATTATGCGCAGGAAATGTTCGAGGGTATGAAGGCATACAAGACACCCGACGGCGGTGTTCAGCTTTTCCGCCCCATGAAGAACATTGAGCGTATGGCAAGCACAAACGACAGACTTTGTATCCCCCAGATACCCAACGAGGACGTGCTTCAGGCAATCACCGAAACAGTTCTCTTTGACGAGGAATGGATCCCCACAACTGTCGGCACATCGCTTTACATCAGACCTTTCATCATCGCAACAGATCCTATGCTCGGCGTTCACCCCTCGCACACATACATCTTCTGCATCATTCTTTCCCCTGTTGCGGCTTACTATGCAGAGGGCATCAACCCCGTTAAGATATTCATCGAGCGTGAATACGTTCGTGCGGTAAAGGGCGGTACAGGCTACGCAAAGGTAGGCGGTAACTATGCGGCTTCCCTTAAAGGTCAGGAAAAGGCGAATGCTCTCGGCTATTCACAGGTTCTCTGGCTTGACGGTATCAACAGAAAGTACATCGACGAGGTCGGTGCTATGAACGTATTCTACGTTATCGGTGACGAGGTAATCACACCTGCGCTTGACGAGGGCAACATTCTCCCCGGTGTTACGAGAGCATCTTGTATCGAGCTTCTCAAGAGCTGGGGCGTAAAGGTTTCCGAAAGACGTCTTTCCGTTGACGAGCTTTACGAAGCATACGATAAGGGTGAACTCAAGGAAGCATTCGGTACAGGTACGGCTGCCGTTATCTCCCCCATCGGCTCACTTGACGATGAAAACAAGAAGGCTGTTATCAACGACGGCAAGATCGGCGCTATCTCCCAGAAGCTTTACGATACACTCACAGGTATTCAGTGGGGTACGGTTGCTGATCCCTTCGGCTGGACAGTAAAGATCAAATAAGCTTTGGAATTTATAATAAACAAAGAACAGGAAGGGCTGCTGCGTGATTTTCTCCGTCAGCAGCTCTCGCTGTCAAATGCCGAAATAACACGGCTGAAGCAAAGAGAAAACGGTATCACCGTAAACGGTGAGCACAAGACGGTAAGATATATTCTGA
>JAZRTS010000008.1:0-1282 GCA_045652135.1 Eubacteriales bacterium
CCCATCCGTTCGGCACCGTTTACGGCAGCACTATTTGGTGTACTCCGCAGCTGAATCCCGTTTTTGCAGGACACAGCAAGGTGATTAAATTTTCGGGACATTCCCATTTCCCCTTGAACGACCCAAGAAACATAAATCAGAGTACCTATACATCCGTTGGTGTCGGTGCTATGGCAAGATTTGAGCTTGATAAAAACTATATTGTAGGACAGCATCCTGATGGATATGAGGATGCGGCTCAGTTTGCAGTAGTTGAAGCAGACGGCTACGGCAGAATAAGAATACGCGGATACGACCTTTTATCCGATACTTTTTTCTGTGATTACTTTATAGAAAATGTAAACGACCCGAATACATTCGCTTATACGTATAAGAATCTGAAAGCACATGACGAAGCTCCCGTATTCCCTGAAAACACCGAAGTATCTGTAAATGTTACGGATGACGGTAGCTGCAGAATTTCCTTTACTGAGGCACAGGTACCCGAAGGTTTTATTGTTCATGAATACAAGGTTGTAATTACCGATGAGAACAACAACGAGGTTTATAAAGATAACTTTATTGCATCATATTATCTTATAAATGACGAAACAACTCAAAACTTTACTGTGCCGAAAGATACTCTCACAAAAGATAAAACATATACCCTTACCGTTACTGCCGAAAGCGCATATCACAAAATTTCCGAAGAAAAAACAGTTTCCTTTACCGTTCAGTAAAAACAAAGTATTCCTCAAAAAATTTTAATATTTGTCAAAAACAAAAACCACAGATTCGGCGGTTAAACCGAATCTGTGGTTTTGTTTTATCAGCTATTGGGTTGGGCGAATTCGTGAGGAATATTCTGCTCAACCGCTGCGAGAAGCTCATCAACGGGAATAACCTCGATATTGTCGCCAAGCTGACTTACGAAATATGCGAGGTCATCGGGGCCGACTGTCCACGGATGAACGTTGATAACGGTGTAACCGTTGATTGTTTTTATATCTGCGGTCTTTGCATTGATTGCTGCCGCCTGCTCTGCGAGCCATTCGTTGGTCACTTCGTCTGCATTTCCGCTGGGATGCCAGAGGCTGAATCCTACAGTCACAAAAGGCTTATCGTCAGAGAAATATACTCTGCCGCCTCCACCCGCATAATCATTGGGGTCAAGCTGAAGAATACCGCCTTTGATGTTATCGTATCTTGAGAAATATCCAAGTCTTTTCTGCATTGACGAATCAAAGTTGATGTACTTTATTTCATCGAGGAGAGTCATAATCTCAAGACCCGATTCAAGCAT
>JAZRTS010000009.1:0-9525 GCA_045652135.1 Eubacteriales bacterium
AGTTGTTTCAAACTTGACCTCTGCGCCGTAAGAACGTCCTATCCAGTTTATCTCCTGCGTCTTTACTCTTTCAATAAAGTCAAGTCCCTCAAGGTCGTCGATAAGTCTGTCGGCATACTCTGTAATTTTGAGCATCCACTGACTCTTTACCTTTCTGATAACCTCGGAGCCGCAACGCTCACAAGCGCCGTTTACGACTTCCTCGTTTGCCAAAACTACCTTACATGAGGTACAGAAGTTGACGGACATTTCCTTTTTGTAAGCCAAGCCCTTTTTGTAGAGCTGGAGGAATATCCACTGTGTCCATTTTACGTAGTTCGGGTCTGTTGTGTCTATTTCACGTGACCAGTCAAAGGAAAGACCGAGCATTTTAAGCTGCTTTTTGAACTTTGCAACGTTTACTTCCGTAACCTTTGCAGGGTGAATTTTGTTTTTGATAGCGTAGTTTTCCGTAGGAAGGCCGAAAGCATCCCAGCCCATCGGGAAAAGAACGTTGTAGCCCTGCATACGCTTCTTACGTGAAACGATGTCAAGCGCCGTGTAAGGACGGGGGTGTCCTATGTGAAGGCCCTGTCCTGACGGATAGGGGAACTCAATGAGCGCATAATACTTGGGAAGCGTGTAGTCGTTCTTCGCTTCAAAAGCGTGGTTTTCTTCCCATCTGTCCTGCCATTTTTTCTCAATACCTGTGTAATCGTATTTCATTATTTCTACCTTCCTTAGGTTATTCTTCGTTACTTATTTCAAGCTCGGTGGTGTCACCCCAGAGCTTATCGAGCTTGTAAAATTCTCTTGCCGACTTTATGAAGATGTGAACGATGACCGATGAAAAGTCAAGAACCGACCATTCGCCTCTGCCCATACCGTCTGTGTGCGCAGGGGGAGTGTTACAGAGTGTCATCTGATATTCAAGCTCATCAGCAAGCGACTTTACCTGCGTTGTGGAGTTTGCCGTGCAGATAACGAAATAGTCTGCAATTACTGTACGTGAATGTACCTCAAGCAGCTTTATGTCGCCGCCCTTTTTGATGTCAAGTATATTCACTATCTTATCCGCTATCTTCTTCGGCTCAGCACCTGTCAGGTCCTCGGGAACTATCTGAAGATCGTTTTCGCTGATATTTTCAAACAGATTTTCCATATTTATATCTTCCTTTCGGGGTTTAATGTTTTTATTATGTCCTCTCTGCCCAAGAGAGTTGCAGGGTGGATGAATCCGCCCTTTTCGCTTAAATACCTTACTGTATTATCGTAAGCCAAAAGCACGGCTTTGTCAAGATGTTTTCTTATATTTCCGTCGGTACATTCGCAAAAAAAGAAGTGATTTAATGCCTTGCACGCTTCATTTTTACGTGTCGGCTCGATATAATCGGCTAAAAACACTATCTTTTCGTAAATGCTCATATCCGCATTTCCCGTACAATGGCTGGATATTGCGCCGTAAACTGTCGGGCAGACAGCGTCGGGAAGTACCTCTTTTGCGTAAGGCGCACCCGTTATCTGGTGTAATACCTCGTCAGCACGCTTGTCATCATCCGTCAAAACGATGCCGTTTTGCTCACAAAATTCAAGGTGCCAAGCCCTGTCTTTTTCCTTTGTTATATCGTGCAGATATGCCCCTGTGACCGTTTTTTCGGTTTCTTCTTCCGACAAGCCGAGAAGAATACATATTTCAAACGCTGTTTTTGCAACCGATACAACGTGGGAAAGCCTTTTTTCCGACATCTCACGGCACACCGCCATGTGAAGCGTATTTATATAATCAAGTTCTGAAAAGACCGTGTTCATTTATATATTCTTTCACTTCTTTCGGCACTTTTTTTGATATATCCCTGCCGTTTTTAATGTCATCTCTTATCTCGGTCGATGACATTTCGTAAGGCGGATAGACGGGTGTCATAATACGGGCAGAAAACTTTTCCTCATATTCTGACTTTTTTGCCTTTATTTTTTCCAAAATCTCACCGCCGTCATCTCTCGGAAAGCACACAACTGTGCAGAGGGCGAAAATCTCATCGGGAGCTTTCCACTCATCAAGCGTCAAAAACATATCGTCGCCGACGAGCAAAAAAAGCTCATTATCCTCATTTTTGAAGTGACGGAGCGTGTCCTTTGTATAGCTTACACCCTCTTTTTCGATTTCATAATCGGAAACGACGGCTTTTTTTATCTTTCCGAATGCAAGGCGTGCCATTTCAAGCCTTTGATAGGGTTCTGCATCTCCCTTTACCTGCTTGTGCGGAGGTGTATAAGTGACGGTTATCAGAAGCTCGTCAAGACGAGCGCATTTTATAAAATGACGTGATGCCTTTATGTGTCCCTTATGGGGCGGGGCAAACGTACCGCCGTAGATACCTACTCGCTTTTTCCTCATTTCGGCAGTATTATGCGTGTTTCACGGCGCTTTTTATCCTGCGTTTCACGGTAGATGACGAACTTTGCGCCGAGAACGGAAACGCCGTCGGCGCCCGTTTCTTCACACACGATGTCACACGCTTCTCTTGCCGTGTAGGGCGAGTTTTCAAGCACGTGTACCTTTACAAGCTCATGCGCCGTGAGCGCATCTGATATTTGCTTTATCATATTTTCGCCGATTTCGTTTTTGCCTATCTGAAAAATGGGGGCAAGAGGCTGCGCCTTTGCTCTTAAAAATGCCCTTTGCTTTGATGTTAACATAATTCTCCTATTTTTTCGGCAAATACACGAAGCGCATTTGCCCTGTGGCTTATTTTATTTTTTTCTTCCTGTGATATTTCAGAAAACGTCTTGGAAAGTGACGGGAAGTAGAAAACGGGGTCGTATCCGAAGCCGCCGACACCCCTGCGTTCTTCAAGAATGATGCCCTCTGCCTTACCCTCGGCGGTCACAACCTTACCGTCGGGGAAAACACAGCAGATACTGCAGGTGAAATGCGCCGTGCGCTCGTCAAACGGTAAACCCTTCAGATTTTCAAGCAGCTTTTCAATGTTGCCCTCGTCGCCGAGTCCCGAATAGCGTGCTGAATAAATGCCCGGCTCGCCACCGAGATGATCGACGCACAGCCCCGAATCGTCGCCTATTCCGATATATCCGAGCGATGCGGGCACGCTTGCCTTTATTTTTGCGTTTTCGGCAAATGTCTTGCCGTCTTCAATTATCTCACCCTCAAAGCCTATGTCGGCAAGGGAGAGGATTTTAACGTCGGGAAGCGTTTTTGAAAGTATCTCGTTTAATTCTTTTATTTTTTTCTTATTATTAGAGGCAAGTACAAATTCCGTCATTCAAACAGCGCCCTCACGAATTCCTCTGCAACAAACGGCTGCATATCGTCAGCCTTTTCACCGACACCGATGTACTTGACGGGGATTCCGAGCTCCTCTTTGATTGAAATGATGATACCGCCCTTTGCCGTGCCGTCAAGCTTTGTAAGCACAAGGCCCGTGATTTCTGCGGCATTTTTGAATTCCTTTGCCTGGATAACCGCATTCTGTCCCGTTGTTGCATCAAGCACAAGGAGCGTTTCACGCGCTGCGTCGGGCGCTTCACGTGAAATAACACGGTTTATCTTTGCAAGCTCATCCATAAGATTTTTCTTGTTGTGCAGACGTCCCGCCGTGTCAACGATAAGCACGTCGGCACGCTTTGCCTTCGCGGCGTTTACAGCATCGTAAACGACCGCCGCAGGGTCAGAGCCCTCGCTGTGCTTGATTATGTCAACGCCGACTCTGTCCGCCCATATCTGAAGCTGGTCGATAGCCGCCGCGCGGAACGTATCCGCCGCCGCCAAAACGACCTTTTTGCCGTCATTTTTGAGGTTGTTTGCGATTTTCGCAATAGATGTCGTCTTGCCGACACCGTTGACGCCGATGACGAGGATTATCGAAAGACCGCCCGAAAGGTTAAGCCCGTCGCCGTCGCCTATCATCTCGGCGATTATCTTTTTAAGCTCCTCGTACACACGCTCGCTTTCCGTTATCTTCTCGGCTTTTACGATGTAACGGAGCTTTTCGAGTATCATTTCAGTACCCGCAACGCCGACGTCGGCGGTGATGAGAATTTCCTCAAGCTCGTCGAAAAGGTCTTCATCGACCTCTCTCATATTAATAAACAAGTCCTTGACCTTGCCGAAAAGTGCGTTTTTGGTCTTGGAAAGACCTGCTTTAAGTTTTTCAAAAAATGCCATTTTATCAGTTCCTTTCTTTATCAGTCGAGTTTACCTATCTTCTGTTCGATTTCGCCGATGTCGACCGAAAGAATTTTTGATATACCCTTTGTGGGCATCGTTACACCGTAAAGACGGTCAGCCGCTTCCATCGTGCCTCGTCTGTGGGAGATGTGAATGAACTGCGTTTTTGACTTGTTTACCGTGAGGTAATCGGCAAAACGGTCAACGTTCACCTCGTCAAGCGCCGCTTCTATCTCGTCAAGCAGGATGAACGGCGTGGGGTTTACTTCAAGAAGCGCGAAGTAAAGCGCGATCGCGACAAACGACTGTTCACCGCCGGACAAAAGCGAAAGGCTCTTGACAATCTTTCCGGGGGGCGCTACGTTTATGTCGATACCCGATTCGAGAATGTTGTCGGGCTCCGCTATCTTTATTTCCGCGTGTCCGCCGCCGAAAAGGTGTGTGAACACACGTCCGAAGCAGACGTTTATCTCCTGTATTGCCTCGGAGAAGCTTGACTTCATTTCCTCGTCAAGCTTGAAGATTATCTCCTCAAGCTCCGTCTTTGCCGCTTTCAGATCTTCCGTCTGTGCGGTCATAAAGTCGTATCTTTCCTTGACTTCCTTGTATTCTTCCGCCGCATTGACGTTCACGTGGCCTATTGCGCGAAGCTTGTTTTTAAGCTCCGTCTGGCGACGTACAAGCTCACCTCTGTTAGAGGGAGTTACCGTAATTTCCGACGGCTTTTCCTTTGCATCGGAATACGAAAGTCCGTATTCCTCGAAAAGGGAGGATGTCAGCTTTTCACGCTTTTCCTCGGCACCGTTCAGCTTGTTTTCAGCCGTTGTGAACTCACGGAACATAAGCTCCTTTTTGTGCGCCTTTTCCTTTTCGGCTGCACGTGAGCTGTTCAAAGCGCCCTCAAGAGTAAGCGATTTTTGCGAAAGGCTTGCAATTTCAGCCTTTATCTCCTCGATTTCCGTGTCAAGCGCATCTGAGGCTTCTCCCGAATTTCTTACCGTCTCGGTGTTTTTCTCATAAGCGTTTTTAAGCCTTTCAAGGCGCTCTGACAGCGAATTTTTCTTCATCTGTGCTTCGTTCGCGCGTGCTGTAAGCTCAGCGCCCGATGCGTTTACGCCCTCTTTTTCCTTTGCGTTTTCGGCAATTTTAACCTCAAGGGCTGAAAGCCTTACACGCAGGGCTTCCTGTTCACGGTTGCCCTCGGTGATCTTCTTTTCGGTTTCTTCAAGCTCTTTGATTTTTGAATTCAAAAGCTCGGAAAGCTCGGAAAGTCTTTTTTCGTTTTCTTCTCTTTCAAGACGGCGGCGCTCGGCACGCTTACCGATGTCGTTTTTCTCCGCCTTTAATTCTTCAAGACGCTCCGTATCACGGCTTATCTGCGTTTTAAGCACCTGAAGCTGTGTGTTTTCCGCATTTAAAAGCGATGTTATGATGGCGGCGGAGCTGTCGGAGTTACCTGCACTCGACTGATGCTCCTTGATGCGCTCATTTATCTCGTCAAGCTGTTTTTTAAGCTCATCCATCTTCGCCTTACCTGCATTTATCTGCTTTGTAAGGGTGTCTATCTGCGTGTTACGGGATAACATTCCGCTGTCGTTTCTTGCCGAACCGCCCGTATACGAGCCGCCTGCATTTATAAGCTGACCGTCAAGGGTGACTATCCTTATTTTGTGGTCATATTTCTTCGCAAATACGGATGCCTTGTCCATATTTTCAAAAACCACCGTTCTGCCGAGCAGATTTCCGATGATGCCTTTGAATTTTTCATCGCACTTTACAAGCGACGATGCAACACCCACGTAGCCGTCATTTTTTGAAAGCTCGTTTTCGTTATATGACAAGTACATCGGCTTTACGGTTGAAACGGGGTAGAACGTGGCACGTCCCGCACCGTGCTTCTGCAAATGGCGGATAGCGTCCTTTGCCGAGGCATCGTCTGCGCAGGCGATGTTCTGCATTGCCGCGCCGAGTGCGGTTTCAATGGCTGTGGTGTAAGCGTTTTCAACCTTTATAAGCCTTGAAACAGGGCCGTATATCTCACCGCACACACCGCCGTCACGTGTTCTTATGTTACCCTTTTTGTATTCCTCAACGACGAAGCGCACGCTGTGGGAGTAACCCTCAAGCAGCTCCTCCATTCGTTTTAGGTTTTCTATTCTGTGAGTTTTCGAGGAAATGTCAATATAAATTTCGTTTATTTCCTCACGGAGCGATGCTGCTTCGTTTTCCGCCTTTTCCGCTTCCTCACGGCAAAGACGGGATGTGTTTGCCGCAGTTGCAAGCTTTTCTTCATACCCTGCGATAACGCCCTCAGCCTTTTCGGCACGCTCGGTTATAAGGCGCAGACTCTCAGAACGACTTGCAATTTCCTCCTCAAGCGCTGAATCCTTGACGGTATCCTCGCCGCCGCCCGTATCTGCAACGGAAAGCTTGATGCGGATGTCCGTCATCTGCTCCTTTATTTTTTCCGAATCCTCTGTTATCTCATCTGCAAGCCTGCTCATTTCCTCAAGGTCTTCGGTAAGTTCCGCATGGGAAGAAAATACCTCGCTGTGCTCATTTTTAAGCGCCTCGGCAGTTTTTTCAAGCTCGCTTATCTGCAAAAGCTTTTCCTTTATCTTTTCGGAAAGCTCGTTATATTCGTTTTCCTCTGCCTTTATGGCTTCCTCGGTCGAGGATATATCCTCACGCAAATGCTCGATTTCTTTAAGCGCTATGCTCTTTGCGTTGCTTCTTGTGAATTTTTCCTCGGTCAATTCCGACAGCCTTGCGTTTTCCGCTTCCTGACGGCGCTTTATCTCAGAGGATTCCGCCATGAGTCTTTCAGTCCTTTCTTCAAGGGCTGAAAGCTCTCCTTCGGTTAACTCAAGCTCCGTTTTGTAAAGCTCGTAAGTGCCTCTGAACTTCTTTATGTCCTCCGTCAGTACCGCCATATCGTAAAGCCATACGGCGATGTCAAGGCTCTTTTTCTCATCGTGAAGCACAAGATACTTCTTTGCCTTTTCCGCTTCCTTTTCAAGAGGGCCTACACGTCCTTCCAGCTCGCCTAAAATGTCAAGCACACGGGACAGATTATCCTCTGTTTCTGCAAGCTTTTTGGCGCTTTCGTTCTTGGAGAACTTGTATTTTGAAATGCCTGCGGCTTCTTCAAATACGCTTCTTCTTTCCTCGCTTTTTCTCGACACTATCTCGGCAATTTTACCCTGACCAATGACGGAATATCCCTCACGGCCGATACCCGTGTTCATAAAAAGCTTGTGGATATCTTTAAGTCGGCAAGCCTTGCCGTTTATAAGGTAGTCGCTCGTACCGCCCTTGAAGTATCTTCTTGTGACGGTCACCGTGTCGTAATCGATGTTAAGACGTCCTATCGGAGATGAGTTATCAAGGCACAGCGTTACCTGCGCAAAGCTTCCCGGCTTTCTGCTTTCACAGCCGCCGAAGATAACGTCCTCCATTTTAGTTCCTCGGATGTTACGTGAGGATACCTCGCCAAGCACCCAGCGCATAGCATCGGCAATATTCGATTTACCGCTTCCGTTAGGGCCGATGATGACGGTTATACCCTCATTGAACGAAAGTGTCGTCTTGTCGGGGAAGGATTTGAAGCCCTGAAGCTCTATCGATTTTAAATACATACCGTCACCTCCTTGTGTCGGGAACTACTTTTATTTTTACTTCGTAAGAAGCCAATTTTTCGTCCTCTATAACTTTTATTTTATATATACCGTGTTTATTTATTAATTTATTCTTATTTACACCGCCGATACCGACCGCCGACGAGGTTTGCCCTTTTGCAACGTACAGCGTTACAAATGCGTTTTTAAGAACATCTCTGTACGGCTGTAACAGCTCATCTGTCTTTTCGTAATATATTGCCGAATCGACCGCCGAGCCGACCGACGGGTCATAAATGCCCGATGATATTTCGCCCTCGATATTGTCCTGCGCCTGAAGCCCAAGCCGTATCACGGGAACACCGTTTTTTATGAATACCTTTTTTACTTCCTTGCACCTGTAGACGGTATCGTTCTTTTCACTCGGTGAATAACTGCCTGATTCCGCCATTTTCGCAAGCGCCGTGTCCTTAAAAACGACCGTCGGGTATATCCTTGCGCCGTCGGCACGGCAGGCGCAGATATCCTCTGCTGTTTTTATTTCGTCAATAAGCGTTGAATGGGGCAGGGATGTCATCATCTGCCCTATAAGCTCAAAGCCGTGGGCTTTTACAGCCTTCATCGCATTTATCGCCTGCTCCTTGGTGTGTCCGCGCTTGCATATTTTCAAAACCTCGTCAGAGGTGCTTTGTATGCCCAGCTCAACCGTTTTCATTCCGTAGAATTTCAGCGTGTCAAGTATCTCGCCGTCTATGTAGTCGGGACGGGTGGAGCAACGAAGCGACTTGACATCGCCTCTTTTTATATAGTCACTTCCGATTTTAAGGAGCTTTATCATAAGCTCACGTTCGATTCCCGTGAACGAACCGCCGAAAAATGCAATTTCACGTTCACACCCCTCGGTGGTCTTTAAAACCGCCTCAATTTGGGGAATGACACTCTCGGCATCAAATTCTTCCGTTTTCGTTATCTTCCTCTGATTGCAGAAAACACAGTCGTTCGGACAGCCGAGGTGCGGAATGAAAATGGGTATATTTACGTGCTTCATTCTTTTATGACACCGAACAGGATCAGCGCACCCTTTGCCGCCTCCTGCTCAGCACGTCTTTTCGATTTACCCTTGCCCTTGCCGACGACCGCGCCGTCAAGGATAGCATCAACGTAAAACACCTTGTCGTGGTGTGGGCCTTCCTCGCCCGTGATAACGTATTCAAGCACCGCGCTCGGTGTTTCCTGCACGAACTGCTGTAAAACGGTCTTGTAGTCGATATTGCTTCCGGGTGTGATGTGCTTTTCTATTTCGGGAATTATCAAGGGGTACAGAAAATCTGCCGCCGCGCTTTTTCCGCCGTCAATGTAGACGGATGCCAAAAACGCTTCAAACGCATCGGCTAAAATCGACTTTCTGTGACGTCCGCCGTTTTGTTCTTCGCCACGTCCGAGTTTTATGTGTGAGCAAAGGTCTATCTTCTCGGCAAGAGTAAACAGCGTGTCCTCACATACCACCGCCGCACGTGTTCGTGTCAACTCACCCTCGGGAAGATCGGGATACTTGAAAAACATATATTCACTGACAAGAATACTCAGTATCGAATCACCGAAAAATTCAAGCCTCTCGTTACATTCCGTTTTTGATTTTTTGTTTTCGTTGGCAAACGATGAATGTGTCAAAGCAAGCGTAAGATATTCAGTTTTTTGAAACGTGTAACCGCACGTTTTGTAAAGATCGTTTAAATTTTCGTT
>JAZRTS010000010.1:0-1440 GCA_045652135.1 Eubacteriales bacterium
CTACAAAATCGGGAACACACAAGTCCACGCACTTAAAAGCACGACTTTAGATATAAACAAAGGTGAAATTGTTGTTGTTATCGGAAAAAGCGGATCGGGTAAAAGTACATTTCTAAATATTCTCGGTGGACTTATTGTCCCGGATTCGGGCGAGGTGCTTTTAGACGGCAAGAATCTTTATAAGCTCGGAGAAAAGGAACGGGCAAAAATCCGAAATCAAAAATGCGGCTTCATTTATCAAAGTTTCAACCTCATAAATGAACTGTCCGTTATCAATAATATCAGACTTCCTTTTGACATAGCGGGAAAGCCGTATGATACCAAAAGAGAACGCGAGCTTCTTGCGATCTTGGATTTGGAGAAAAGAAAACATTTCTATCCGTCGCAGTTATCGGGCGGCGAAAGACAGCGTACCGCAGTAGCAAGAGCTTTACTAATGGAGCCGTCAATTATTCTTGCAGACGAGCCAACGGGAAATCTTGATCTTGAATCGGGTAATAAGCTAATGGCATTTGTGAAGCGTACCAATGAGGAACAAGGTCAAACGTATGTTATCGTAACGCACGATCTTGAATGGCTGAAAATTGCTCATAAGGTTTACAGAATGAGCGACGGAAAGTTAGTCCGTGAGGTACAGCAATGAAACACACATTGAATCTGATCAAAATATCCCTAAAAAGTCTGCTCCGAAGAAATAACGGAAACAATTTGTTGCTCTCGGCAATTTGTATTCTTACGCTTGTACCGATGTTTCTGTATAATACGACAAACAGTATTATTACAACCGTTAAAGAACAAAACACCATAGTTTACGGAATATACGATGAAATATATTATCGGGATAAAATATCCGATCTTTCAACACTCACCGATGAAGAATTTGAATGTTTGTTGCCAAATTACAGATACCAAAGCTACGGTGTGTTCTACACGGCTGATACCATAGCATTAGAGGGCAATAAAAAACTCAATTTGGGCTTTGCGGACGCAGAAGCAATACGGCTTGGCTGTATCACCGTAAAAGAAGGACGCTTTCCCGAAGGAGATAATGAAATTGCTTTGACGGAAGGTATTGCAAACGAATTGGGGGCTAACGGTGTAGGTCAAGAGGTTACGATTGATAATCAGACATATACACTTTGCGGAATCATAAACGACTTCGGGCGTTTATGGCCTCGCGGAGAAAAGCAGATAGAAGATAATATTACGCCCGTCAACGCTTTTATCACGCAAAGCCGTCTTGAACAAGTTTTTGATAAAAGCCACAGTATCACACAGCAAATTGTAATCGAAAAAGAAGCGGGTATTGTGAATCCAAACGATGATACTTTAAGACTTTTCACAAGCAACGGCTCTTTTGACGCAAGCGACAATTTCTCTATCCCTCAAAGTTTTATGATCTTGATGTATGTAATTTCTCTGTTGATCGTAATTACCATC
>JAZRTS010000011.1:0-16555 GCA_045652135.1 Eubacteriales bacterium
GTGATATTACAGTATTTTGCAATATCCTTTACCGAATCAAAATAGTAATATCTGCAAATGAAAATATTTCGCTGAACTTCGGAAACGCTGTGGAGATACGCGCTTATCGATTCGGATAAACGCTTGTTTTCTATAATTTCATCGGGTTCGGGAGTATTTGATGTGCAGTCCGACATTTCATCGAGCGAATATGTAAGCTGTGAGCTTTTACGCTTCCGGCTGTTCTTTTTTCTGAATATATCGATGCTTATCCGTCTTGCTATGCGTGACAGATACACGGAAAGTATTTCTGGGATATTGGGCGGTATGGAATTCCATGCCGCTAAATACGTGTCGTTTACGCTTTCCTTGCTGTCTTCACGGTCATTTAAAATGTTGTATGCAATTTTCATAAGATATTTCCCGTATTTTTTGTCTGTTTCCGATATTGCCGATTCATTTCTTGAAAGATACAGCGATACTATCATCTTGTCATCCATACTTTTCCCACCCTTCTATACTATAAGTCGCAAAAAAGCTGATAAGGTTACAAATAAAACCATATCATAAAAAAATATTTCCGTCAATCGGTTTTCAAAACAAAGATTTTACGTATTTTTTGAAAAAACAACATATTTTCCCTGTGATTTGTGATATAATTAAACCATAAAAAAATATTCAGGAGAATAAAAATATGGATAAGAAAGTACATGAGCTTTTGAATCAGCAGATCAACAAAGAATTTTACTCTGCATATCTTTACCTTGATTTTGCAAATTATTTCAAGGCGGCAGGTCTTGACGGTTTTGCGAACTGGTATATGATACAGGCGCAGGAGGAAAGAGATCACGCAATGTTGTTCTACACATATCTGCAGAACGAAAATATGCCCGTAACACTTGAAGCTATTGCTAAGCCCGATAAGGTATTTACGTGCAATATGGATGTTCTTAAGGCCGGACTTGAGCACGAAAAGTACGTAACATCGCTTATCAACGATATTTACGGTGCGGCTTACGACGTAAGAGATTTCCGTACAATGCAGTTTTTGGACTGGTTCGTAAAGGAGCAGGGAGAGGAAGAAACAAACGCAAACGACCTCATTTCCAAAATGGAGCTGTTCGGATCCGATCCCAAGAGCCTGTATATGCTCAATCAGGAGCTTGCGGGAAGAGTATACAATCCCCCGTCCTTGGTTATTTGATTTTGGAAGAAACTCCGTTGTCTGCAACGGCGGTATCCGTTACGTAAGTTTTGCGGCGAATATATAATAAAAAACGAAGGTTTTTATATCACCGATACTGCGATGATATCGTTCTTTGCATGACGAAAAATATCACCGTGAAATGTAAACGGAAAAAATAAAATTTCCACAAACACGTTTGTGGAAATTTGTTTTATTGGCAGAGAAGCGCTTGAAAAACTTCCCTTGGTGCAATGGATACTTGAGAAGTTGCCGCTTTTGTTACAGTGCGGTGAATTCACGTGTTATTTAGTTGAATTTTAATAACTTTTATTTATTATTTATTTATTTTTTCATATTTGTATGATACGGTAAGATAAATAAATTAACTTTTTTGGGAGTTTGGGTATGAAACAGAAATTCAAAACGATGCTTCGGTGGTTTGGCTGGTTTGTTATTTGCTTTTTGGTGATATATCTTATTGTATTATTTTTTGGCGCAAAGCTTTTCGAAAACGGCGATCCTATTCTTATAGAAGTGGGCGTGGCGCTGATTTTGTCAATATTCGTTTTTGCAGGTAACGAAGCGGCGACAGAGCTTGAAAAGAAAGTAAAGGCTCTGGAAGAACGAATAGAAGCGCTTGAAAAGAATAAATAAAAGCGGAGGGGTGACAGCCCCCGCTTGTGTTTGATAATGAAAAACGTGCGGTGTCAAAATGACACCGCACGTTGTATTTTATCCGTTTTTCTTTTTGATTGCAAATATTATGCCTGCCGTAATTACAGCGGCTGCCGCCAATACGGATGCGACTATTATTAAAGGAGTGTTGTTTCCTTCTTCTGCGGCGTATACAGAAGTGTCGGTGCTGTTGTCTGTTACAGCGGAAGTATCTGCTGTAGGCTCCGTTACGTTATCTGTTTGCGCATATGTCACTTCATCGGGAACGGTCGTTTCGGTTACGTCCGCGGTGACGATATCTGAGTCCGTTATCTCATCACTTTCGGTTTCGGTGACATCAGCCTCGGTATCTTCCGTTATTTCGTCTGTGACTGCTTCCGTAACCTTTTCTGTAGCTTTATCCGTTGCAGGCGGATCAGTAACAGGGGGATCGGTTTCGGGAGCTTTGGTTGTTTCCTCTGCAGTGGTTGTATCGGGTACTAACTTTTCTTGTGTATATACGGGGGTATATACTACGTCACCGAAAACGAGAGGTGAAACAGCCGGAGACCAATTCTTGAATTTATAACGGTAAGTTTCGTCGTCGGCTTTTTCGGGTGCCGTTGCTTTAGGCATTTTGCTTCCGTATTTTACTGATTGCTCAAGAAGTACGTTGCCGTCTTCGTCAAGATATTTTACATTACACGTATCGGCTTCCCAAACGGCGTACAGCTCCTTGAGGCTGTCGCCCTTTTTGCCTTGGTAAGTATCGCCGGGGAGGTATTTTACAGCACCGTTCGGTGACTCAGCCCAGCCCTTGAAGGTATATCCGTTGCGGACAGGTGCGGTTGAGCAAATCTTTATGGCTTCGCCCTCATAGCTTAACTGGTCCAGATTACCGCCGACACCTCCGCGGAGGTAATATTTGATGGCGTATTCAAAGGTTGGAAATACGGGATCTGCTTTTGAAATGTCACACCAGCCGTAGCCTGTGGGTGTTTTAACCTTTCCCCAAGAGCTTTTTATCTGGTAAATGTCAAACACTGTGTTTGCAGGGATAGTGTAAACAACGCTGTTTTTTGTACCGGGCTGTGAATAAACCTTAATGGCTTTGGAGTATGTGTAAGGGAAATAAAAGTCTTCTGTTTCTGCGAGTGCGAAGTCGTACGACATACCCGCAATGGTTTTGTACTGTACTTTGCCGTAGCCCTCAATATACGTATCGTTCAAGAGGTGGGTTCTTGTAGTTACGTGGTCGTTTGCGTTACCCTCGACCGTGTACAGCGTATTGCCCTTGACACCGAGCACAAAGCCAACGTGCGTAACGTTGGAGCTGCCTGCGTTACGGAAGAATACGAGATCTCCGCATTGCGGAATGTATCCCGATGCCCTTGATGCATATAAGCCTTTGTTGTTGAGGTGTGAAAGTATATTTCTGCAAGCGCAAGTCTTGGGTATCATGCTTTCCGGAACGCCTGCCTGACGCATACACCATACGACAAAGCAAGTGCACCAATAATATCCGTAGCTGACACCGTTGCCCTGGTTGTTGTCAACTTTGCCGTATATGCGGTTGAATTCAACAAAGCTGTTCCAGCCGAGGATGTTTCTGCCGTCCATTTCGTCATCGCTGTCGCCCGTGTGGTATCCGACGTGCGAAAGTGCAATGTTCATAACGTCATAGCGTTGGTCACCGGTAAGCTGAAGCTCTGTCATTGTCTGGTAATAATAGCTCGTTTTGTATGCGCTTCCGACGGGTGCGTAGCCGGTGATCGTAATTGACGAGCAGACTAGTGCGGAAAACATACTTACAACAAGTAACAGTGCTGCAATTGCTGTGATTTTTAAAGTCTTCTTTTGTTTTGACATAGTTTTCTCCGTTTGAATTTCATCATTTCATTATATGTGTCGTATTTAGTGACTGAATCTGACATATAAAACTAAAGTATTCTATCATAATTTTTCTTTTATTTCAAGTGTTTGCCGACACAAATTATATGAAATTGAAAAAAATATCGCTGATTCGGGACGTTGGATGTTGATATAGGTATCGGTAAGAGCTTTTGCGTGGATTTTATTTATTCTTCCATATAATCGTGTAAACAAAATGTGAATTTGAAAATTTGGTAAAAATGCACAAAAAACACACTCCAAAAACGTCAAAAGTGTAAAGCGACAAGAAAACGGATAAGAAAATATGTAAAAAAATAAAAAACTTATTGTAAAAAATAATTCATAAAATGCAAAATTCAGAATTAGTTCACACAAAAACCTTTAATTGTTATTTTATGTGCGGCCTGCTTACCCCTTGACATATTTTATTTTATATGTTAAAATCGCTCGATAAATTAAAATCGCATAATATGCGCATTGTTATATTTATAATTCCCGCTCGGTGCGTGCGGAGCCAATAAAACGAATGGAGTGAAGGATTTAATGGTCAAACCTCAGAAGCTTGGTAAGAACACAAGAATGAGTTTTGCAAGAACAAAGGAAGTGCTTGAGCTTCCGAACCTTTTGGAGGTTCAGAAGAAATCGTACGAATGGTTTATCAAGGATGGCCTCAACGAGGTGCTCAGAGATGTGTCCCCCATAACGGACTATTCCGGCAATCTCGTTATCGAATTCATTGATTTCACCATCGACGATACACCCAAGTATCCCGTTGAAGAATGTAAGGACAGAGACGTTAACTATGCGGCACCTTTCCGTGTAACCGTACGTCTTACAAACAAGGCAACAGGCGAAGTAAAGGAAGAGCTCATTTACATGAGCGATTTCCCCATAATGACAGATAACGGTACGTTCGTTATCAACGGTGCAGAGCGTGTTATCGTTTCGCAGATAGTCCGTTCTCCCGGTGTTTACTACGAAAGTGCCATCGATAAGTCAAGCAAGATGACGTTTTCGTCTACAGTCATCCCTTACAGAGGCGCATGGCTTGAATATGAAACAGATGCAAATGACATTTTCCATGTTCGTATCGACAAGAACAGAAAAATGTTCATCACTATCCTTATAAGAGCGCTCGGTATCGAGTCGGATGCTGAGATCATCAACTATTTCGGTGACGATCCCAGACTTGTTGCAACTCTTGAAAAGGATACTATTGCGGAAGAAGCAAAGAAGAACAACACCTCCATCCGTGATGAAGCGCTCAAGGAGATATACAAGAAGCTCCGTCCCGGCGAGCCTCCGCTTGTTGACAGCGCACTTCTTCTTATAAACAACCTCTTCTTCGATCCCAAGAGATATGACCTTGCAAACGTAGGACGTTACAAGTTCAACAAGAAGCTTGCTATCTCCGAAAGAATCGTAGGCAGAATGCTTACAAGACACGTTATCAATCCCATTACGGGTGAGCTTATTTTCAGCGAGGGCGAATATATTGACCGCGAAAAGGCTCAGATGATCGAAAGCGCAGGCGTAAACGAAGCTTACGTAAAGGTTGCCGACGGTGAAATGAAGATCCTTTCCAACGGTACTATCCGTGCAGAGGATGCGCTCGGATTCTCACTTGAGGACGTAGGAATAAACGAAAAAGTAAACCTCGGTGTTCTTCTCGAAATTATGGAGAAGAACGCGGGTGACGTTGACGCTATCAAGGCTGAAGCAAAGGCAAGAATAGGCGAGCTTATGCCTAAGCATATCACAAAGGAAGACATCTTTGCTTCCATTAACTATATGCTTTGTCTCGGCCACGATATCGGTCATACGGACGACATAGACCACCTTGGCAACAGACGTTTACGTTCCGTAGGCGAGCTTTTGCAGAACCAGATAAGAATAGGTTTCTCCAGAATGGACAAGATCGTAAAGGAAAGAATGACCATTCAGGATGCAGATACACTTTCTCCCAAGGGACTTATCAACCCCAGACCTATAGTGACGGCTATCAGAGAATTCTTCGGTTCATCTCCGCTTTCACAGTTCATGGACCAGTCAAACCCCTTGGCAGAGCTTACGCACAAGCGCCGTCTTTCGGCTCTCGGTCCGGGCGGTCTTTCCCGTGACAGAGCATCGTTTGAGGTGCGTGACGTTCACTATACACAGTACGGAAGAATGTGTCCTATCGAGACGCCTGAAGGTCCTAACATCGGTCTTATCACATATCTTTCCACATATGCTAAAATAAATGATTACGGCTTTATTGAAGCACCCTACCGCAAGGTCGATAAGGAAACGGGTGTCGTAACAGACGAGGTCGTATATATGACTGCCGACATCGAAGACAACTACGTTGTAGGTCAGGCAAGCGAACCGCTTGACGAAGAAGGCAGATTTATCCGTAAACGCGTCGTTGTACGTCACAAGTCGGAGATCATCGAAATGGACAGAGAAGCGGTCGATTATGTTGACGTTTCCCCGAAGATGGTCGTTTCCGTTGCAACGTCAATGATCCCGTTCCTTGAAAACGATGACAACTCCCGTGCGCTCATGGGTTCGAACATGCAGAAGCAGGCAGTTCCGCTTCTCGTATGCGACTCTCCTATCGTCGGTACGGGTATGGAGTACAAGGCAGGTGTTGACTCGGGCGTTTGTATCGTAGCCAAGGAAGGCGGTTACGTCGAAAAGGTATCCGCTGACGAGATCGTTATCGTTACCGAAAGCGGAAGAAAAGACGTTTACTATCTCATTAAATTCAAACGTTCCAACCAGGGTACTTGCGTAAACCAGCGCCCCGTTGTAAACAAGGGCGAATTCGTTGAAAAAGGTCAGGTCATAGCAGACGGTCCTGCTACAAGCAACGGTGAAATCGCACTTGGTAAGAACGCACTCATAGGCTTCCTTACGTGGGAAGGTTATAACTACGAGGACGCTGTACTTCTTAACGAAAGACTCGTAAGAGACGACGTTTATACATCACTCCACATTGAAGAATATTCACACGAGGCAAGAGATACGAAGCTCGGACCGGAAGAAATAACGAGAGAAATTCCCAATGTTTCCGATGAAGTTCTCAAGGACCTCGATGCAGACGGTATTATCCGCAAAGGTACGGAAGTACGTGCCGGAGATATCCTTGTAGGTAAGGTAACACCCAAGGGCGAAACAGAACTTACACCCGAAGAACGCTTGCTCAGAGCAATATTCGGTGAAAAGGCAAGAGAAGTAAGAGATACTTCCATGCGTTTGCCCCACGGCGAAAGCGGTATCGTTGTTGACGTTAAGGTGTTCTCACGTGTCAACGGAGATGAGCTTCCCCCCGGAGTAAATAAAGTAGTAAGAGTATATATAGCACAGAAGAGAAAGATCTCTGTCGGTGACAAGATGGCGGGCCGTCACGGTAACAAGGGTGTCGTTTCACGTATCCTTCCCCCCGAAGATATGCCTTTCTTGCCTGACGGTACACCGCTTGATATCGTGCTCAACCCCCTCGGCGTTCCTTCGCGTATGAACATCGGTCAGGTGCTTGAGGTTCACCTCGGCATTGCAGCGAAGAAGCTTGGCTGGAAGGTAATGACGCCCGTATTCGACGGCGCAACAGAAAAAGATATCACTGAATGTCTCAAAGAAGCTGGACTTTCCGAAACAGGTAAAACAATACTTTACGACGGACGTACGGGTGAGCCGTTTGACAACCCCGTAACCGTAGGTATAATGTATTATCTCAAGCTTCACCACTTGGTTGACGATAAGATCCACGCGCGTTCAACAGGTCCTTACTCACTCGTTACACAGCAGCCTTTGGGCGGTAAAGCTCAGTTCGGCGGTCAGCGTTTCGGAGAAATGGAAGTATGGGCGCTTGAGGCTTACGGCGCAGCTTATACACTTCAGGAGATACTTACTGTTAAGAGTGACGACGTGACGGGACGTGTAAAGACGTACGAAGCGATCGTAAAGGGACAGAACATCCCCACACCGGGTATCCCCGAATCCTTCAAGGTTCTCGTAAAAGAACTTCAGGCACTTGCGCTTGACGTTAAGGTGCTTGACAAGAACGGTATGGAAATTGAGCTTTCATCACTTTCTGACGACATCACGACGGAACCGGCATACGATTCCCGCGATATTGGCGAAGCCGTGCTTGTTGACGAGGAAGTTGAAGAAAACTTCGTAGAAGAAAACGAAGATGAATTTGATTTTGGCGAAGACAGCGACGGTTATGATTTCGCTGCATTGGCTGAAGAATTTTCCGATGACTATTCGGATGAAGAATAAGGAGGGAACGATACATGGATAAGAATATATTTGATTCGATCAAGATCTGTCTGGCGTCTCCCGAAATGATACGCAAATGGTCGTACGGAGAGGTTCTCAAGCCCGAAACGATCAACTACAGAACACTTAAAGCTGAAAAAGACGGTCTTTTCTGCGAAAAGATCTTTGGTCCGACGAAGGACTGGGAGTGTCTTTGCGGAAGATATAAGCGTGTAAGATACATGGGCAAAATATGTGAAAAGTGTCACGTCGAGGTCACCACGAAAAAGGTGCGCCGCGAAAGAATGGGACATATTGAGCTTGCCTGCCCTGTATCACACATCTGGTATTTCCGCGCAATTCCTTCAAGAATGGGACTTTTGCTTGACATTTCTCCGAGAACTCTTGATAAAGTTCTTTATTTCGGACAGTATATCGTTACGGATCCCGGTTCAACGGGACTTAAGCTCAATCAGCCCTTGACTGAGGCTGAATACCGCAAGGAATACGAGCGTCACGAAAACGACTTCAAGGTCGGTATGGGCGCTGAAGCTATCAAGGAGCTTCTCCAGAAGCTCGATATCGAAAAGCTTGCCGAAGAACTCAAGGAAGAGCTTAAATCCGCAACAGGTCAGAAGAAGGTCAAGCTCATCAAGAGACTTGACGTTGTGGAAGCGTTCAGAAAATCAGGCAACAAGCCCGAATGGATGATACTTGACGTCGTTCCCGTTATTCCTCCGGAAATCCGTCCGATGGTACAGCTCGACGGCGGCAGATTTGCAACGTCTGACCTTAACGACCTTTACAGACGTGTTATCAACCGTAACAACAGACTTAAAAAGCTTATGGAGCTTATGGCTCCCGAAATAATCATCCGCAACGAAAAGCGTATGCTTCAGGAAGCGGTCGATGCGCTCATTGACAACGGAAGAAGAGGAAAGCCCGTAACAGGCCCCAACAACAGACCTCTCAAGTCACTTTCCGAAATGCTCAGAGGTAAGCAGGGACGTTTCCGTCAGAATCTTCTCGGTAAGCGTGTTGACTATTCCGGACGTTCCGTTATCGTCGTAGGCCCCGAGCTCAAGATATACCAGTGCGGTCTTCCCAAGGAAATGGCACTTGAGCTTTTCAAGCCCTTCGTTATGAAGCGCCTTGTTGAAACACAGAAGGCTTCCAATATCAAGGACGCAAAGAAGAAGGTAGACAAGGTAGAAAGCTTTGTCTGGGATGCACTTGAAAACGTTATCAAGGAACACCCCGTTCTTCTCAACCGTGCGCCGACCCTTCACCGTCTTTCAATTCAGGCGTTTGAGCCTGTACTCGTTGACGGCCGTGCTATCAAGCTTCATCCGCTCGTATGTTCTGCGTTCAACGCTGACTTCGACGGTGACCAGATGCCTGTACACGTTCCGCTTTCCGTTGAGGCTCAGGCAGAGGCAAGATTCCTTATGCTCTCCGCCAACAACCTTTTGAAGCCTGTTGACGGCCGTGCCGTTGCAGTTCCTTCACAGGATATGGTCCTCGGTTCTTACTACCTCACGCTTGCGGCAAAGGATGAAGACCTTGACGCTTATGAGGCATATAAGGCTCAGATCGGCGGAATTCCCGCAATAGATGACGAAAAATACGGAAGATATACGGTTAAATTCTATGAAGAATCGTGCCTCGGACGCGGTACGGTATTCAAGGATATGGATGAGGCTGTAATGGCTTATGAAAATAAGTGCATCACGCTTCACACACCTATCAAGGTAAGAGTTACAAGAGAGATAAACGGTGTTGAAAAGACAGGTATCATCGATGCAACTCTCGGACGACTCATATTCAACGAAAACATTCCCCAGGACCTCGGCTGGGTAGACAGAAATGATCCTGAGCACTGTCTTGATCTCGAAGTAACGTTTGTTGCTACGAAGGGCAAGCTCGGTGAGATCGTTGACAGATGTATCAAAGCGCACGGTGCGGCAGTTACAGCACAGGTGCTTGATAAGATAAAGGCGATGGGCTTCAAGTATTCTACAAGAGGCGCTATATCTATCGCCGTTCCCGATATGACGATACCGAAGCAGAAGAAGGAACTTCTTGCTGCTGCTGAAAAGAGAGTTGAGCAGATCACTGAATTCTTCAACCACGGTGTTATGACGGACGAAGAAAGATACGAAGCAGTCGTTGCAACATGGAACCAGACAACGAATGACGTTACAAACGCACTTCAGGCGTGCCTTGACCTTTATAACCCCATCAAGATGATGAGTGACTCCGGTGCCCGTGGTAGTATCAAGCAGATGCGTCAGCTCGCAGGTATGCGTGGTCTTATGTTTGCTACAAGCGGTAAGACGATGGAAATTCCGATCAAGTCGAACTTCCGCGAAGGTCTTAACGTCCTTGATTACTTCGTTGGTGCAAGAGGTTCACGTAAGTCCCTTGCCGATACGGCTTTGCGTACGGCTGACTCAGGTTACCTTACAAGACGTCTTGTTGACGTTTCGCAGGAAGTTATCATTTATGAGGAAAACTGCGGTGCGAAGGAAGGTCTTGTTGTTTCCGAAATCAGAAACGGCAATGAAACTATCGAAAAGTTCAAGGAAAGACTTTTCGGAAGATATACTGTTCATCCCGTTGTCGATCCCACAACAGGCGAGGTTATCGCGGATGCGGATGTTATGCTTGACGATGCAATGTGCGACCGCATAATTGCCGCAGGTATCAAAGAGGTTGAAATACGTACGGTTCTCAAGTGTAAGGCACGTCACGGTGTCTGCGCACACTGCTACGGTATGGACCTTGCAACAACGAAGTCCGTCAACGTCGGTGAAGCTGTCGGTATCATTGCCGCACAGTCCATCGGTGAACCGGGTACACAGCTTACGATGCGTACGTTCCACACCGGTGGTATCGCAGGTTCTGACATCACGCAGGGTCTTCCCCGTGTCGAAGAACTTTTCGAAGCGCGCAGACCTAAGAAGACGGCTGTTATCTCCGAGCTTGACGGTATAGTTTCTATCGTTGAAACAAAGCGTGCGAGAAACGTTACAGTCAAGAATGAAAACGGTGAAACATGGACGGTTGCTATCCCGAACATTATGTCGCTTACAGTAAAGAACGGCGACCACGTGTTCAAGGGTGAGCCTATGTCCGACGGTAGTATGGCTCCCGGCGATATTCTTCACACGAAGGGACTTTCCGCTGTATACGATTACATCATAACGGAAGTTCAGAAGGTTTACCGCAGCCAGTCCGTTGATATCAACGACAAGCATATTGAGGTCATCACAAGACAGATGACGAGAAAGATCCGCGTTGAAGATCCGGGTGATACGTCACTTCTGGTCGGAGCGCAGATCGATATAAACGAATTTAATGACGAAAACGATAAGATCGAGGCGAGAAGAGCCAAAGGCGAGGTTATGCTCCGTCCCGCAACGGGCGAGCCTGTACTCCTCGGTATCACAAAGGCATCTCTCGGTACGGAATCATTCCTTTCCGCCGCTTCCTTCCAGGAAACGACAAAGGTTCTTACTGATGCCGCTATCAGAGGCAAGATAGACCACTTACTCGGACTTAAAGAGAACGTCATCATCGGTAAGCTCATCCCTGCAGGTACGGGTATGGATAAATACCGCAGTATCGAGGTTGAAAAGAATATTGACTTTACAGAGCTTTAATTAAATGAAAGTGGGGGCGACCCTGTGTGACGTGCGATATAACGCCCTTGCATAGGTACGCCCCCGTAATTTTTAGGTTAATTATGAATTTTAAAAAAATATATCCTATATTCGCGGTTCTTGTGATACTTTTCGGCATGCTTCCGCTTGAAACGCAAGCGGTGGGTGAAAAATACGATAATGATTTTTCGACCGCCGCATCCCTCAATGAGCTGAACGTGCGTCTGAACGACGGTGAGGTATATGCCGAAAATGGCGAGCTTGTTATAGTGGGCGCCATGGAATATCCGCCGTCAACAAGGGTTTTCTTCCCGTTTGAATGCGAAAGTGAATTTATTTACGAGATTGACATTTCGTTTGGCGAAGCAATGTCGGAAAGTGCCGAATGCGGTGTTTTCTTCGGCGCGGACGGTGAAAATGAATACAGACTTACCGCAAGACAAAGCGGCGGAAAAACGTTGTTTGAGCTTTTGTATTGCAGTAAGGACGAAACGTTTACCTCACTTTGTGAGCGAGAGCTTGATTGCGGAAGTGAATTTCGCCTGCAGGTAGCCGCTGTCGGCGGTGAACTTTGTATAAATGTCAGTGACGAAACGCTTTTCGTCTGCGGTGCGCCGCACCCAACGGTAGGAAGCGCAGGTGTGCATGCAAGACTTATCACATCGCGTTTTGACAGTGTCAGTATAAGAAACGGAAAGGAAACCGTAAAAAAATTATCGGACAGCTATAATACTGTTGTATACGTTCCGAAAACGGGAATTACCACGCCGCCCGTGATCATTGAAAAAGATAACGGTAAAAACGTACAGTATGATGTGAATATGAAACGTCAGGCAGTGACGGTATACGATGTGAAAGTGTTTGACGGTATATTGTCTGTTTTTGAAAATGATAAAAATCTCGGTTCAGTTGATGAAAGGCTCGGTCTTTCTAAAGGACTTACGATACCTGCGTTTTCCGTTTCGGATGAGAATACGGCGGCGGTTTTATCCGCGTATCTCATACAGCACGGTATAAAGGATGCGTTCGTAATATCATCGAAAGAAGAAAATATAAAAATTGTGACGGCGGCAAATCCGCTTGTCAGAGGGGTGATAGATGCATCGTCATCCATTACCGTCAACGCATCTGAACTTTATAAAAGAGCGCGCAGCGCAGGATGCAGTACGGTTATTTTGTCTCAGCGAAGTGTAACGCCTAAAACCGTCAACGCGCTTCATTCGGTATTTCTGGCTGTATATACGGTATGCGGAGAAAACAGTACCAATAATGATATATATACTTGCCTTTCGTCAGGATGCGATGGAATTATCGGCGATGCCGACGCGGTGATAAGTTATATTGAATCGTTTGAAAATATGACTAATTTCGGTATACCGCTTTCCGTTTCACACGGCGGTGACGGTGCGGCGGCGCCGCTGAATTCGCTGACCGCTGTCATGGCCTCGGCGAGGAACGGTGCGGACGCAATACAGGTTGACGTATGTATTACGGATGACGGTTGCGCGGTATTGAGTGCGACGGATGAAACGGTATATCTTAATCAGAACGTCAGTATATACGGAACGACTTTAAGCGAACTTAAAAAGTTTCATTATACTGATGAAAGAATATCAGAGGAAACGATCGCCGCGCTTTCAGAGGTTCTGAAGCATCTTAAGAATGCATATCCCGATGTTGTTATATATGCAAAGCTTGCCGATGACAGGACGTTTACGGCTGATGCGGTGAACACAGCGGCAACGGAATACGGAATGGAGTCACGTGTCATAATACTTACTGAAAAACGCTCCGTCGCAAAGTACGTTAATGAAAAACTCCGGGTAGGCGCCGACTGTACGGCAAAGGTTTATATACCTTCCAACGCAGATAACAATACGGCGGTTTGCTGTATAGAATCGGTAATGCGCGATATAAATTCTTCGTATTTTTCGCAAAATACGAAGCTGACGGCGGAATTTTCTTATCACGCGCGTTCAAGAGGAATAACGGTCGTTAAAAACGATACAAGAAGTATAAAAAGCCTCGAAATCCAAAAAGACGGCGACGGGAAAATTACCGTTTCCGCAACGCGTGCCGACGGTACGGTTTACGATGTGACGGACAATGCTGAGTTTGTGACGGTCAGCGGTACGCCGATATTCCACGGAGGACGTGTATCGGGAGAAGGAGTGTTTGCTATGCGCGTGCCGTTCGCCGACGGATACGTTTATACCAGAAGTATGACGGCGGAGGACAGCTCTGAAAATGATGAAACGGAAGCGGTGCAAAGCGGTACGGAAGAAAACGGGGATATAATAAAATACATTATAATTGCAGGTTGCGCCGTGATGGTGGCGGGCGGTCTTATATTCTTCGGATTTCTCAAAAAATCTTCATTCAAGGCAAAAAAAGAATGATTTTGTGTAAGTTGCATAAAAAAGATGATTATATCTGTACAAAATTGTAAAACGGCTAAATTCGCAATTTAATCTCTGTAACTATTGACAAAATCGGTTTTTTATGCTATATTGTTATATGTATGTATATAGTCGGCGGAAACAGGAGGAATAATATGAGTCCTGCGGATTTTCACCCGTCTGAATTAAAGATAGGGCTGAACAGCACGGTCAAGGCCGTGAAGAAAGATTCTGCCGCGATTGTATTCATCGCATACGATGCGGACGACACCGTTAAGAACAAAATTACGGACTGTGTCGGTGATAAAAATATCACTTTGTGTCCTGATTTTTCGATGCTGCAGCTCGGTGTACTTTGCAGTATCGAGGTTCCGTGCGCCGTATGCTGTGTGCTTAAAGCACACTGAACAAGGTACTCACGTAAGCTTTCGGGTTTGCGTCTGTATAATAGACAACTTATTTTTGAAGAAAGGAGAGATTCCCGAGATGCCAACCTTTAACCAGTTAGTTAAAAACGGTCGTCACGACAAGAAGTACAAGTCTAAAGTACCGGTACTTCAGAAGGGTTACAACTCCCTTAAAAAGCGTGCAACTGACCAAAGCTCACCTCAAAAGAGAGGCGTTTGCACAAAGGTAACTACAGCTACACCTAAGAAGCCTAACTCCGCTATCCGTAAGATCGCAAGAGTTAAGCTCGTTAACGGTCTTGAAGCTACGTGCTACATCCCCGGTATCGGTCATAACCTTCAGGAGCACTCCGTCGTTCTTATCCGCGGCGGCCGTGTACGTGACCTCCCCGGTGTGCGTTACCACATCATAAGAGGTACTCTTGATACACAGGGTGTTGCAAAGAGAAACCAGAGCCGTTCGCTCTACGGCGCAAAGAGAGCAAAGGCAGGCAAATAATAAGTCTGCAGGTTAAAAAAGTTTCAGCTTTCAGAACTGCAAAAGCCGGGAAGATCCTTTATTCAAAAATAAGGTGTTTATTATCAGCCCCGACAGCTTTCTGCACGGACGAAAAGTTATACTTTCGAGTACCAATGATATCATGAAAATTAATGAAGGAGGGAAGTACAGTGCCGAGAAGAGGTCAAATCTCAAAGAGAGACGTTCTGCCGGATCCGCTTTATAACTCTAAGCTTGTTACAAAGCTCATCAACAACATTATGTATGACGGTAAAAAGGGCGTTGCTCAGAAAATCGTATATGACGCTTTCGCTATCGTAGAAGAAAAGTCAGGAAAGAGTGCTTTGGAAGCTTTCCAGGGCGCACTTGACAACATCATGCCGAAGCTTGAGGTCAAGGCTCGCCGTGTCGGCGGTTCAACTTACCAGGTTCCTATGGACGTAAGACCTGAACGTCAGCTTACACTTGGCTTGCGTTGGATCACAAGATATTCCAGAGAACGTAACGAAAGAACAATGGCAGACCGCCTTGCGGCGGAAATACTCGATGCTATGAACAATTCAGGTGCATCGGTTAAGAAGAAAGAAGACACGCACAAAATGGCAGAAGCTAACAAAGCTTTCGCACATTTCAGATGGTAAGGAGTGGTTTAAATGGCAAGAGAATACCCGCTTGAGCTTACCCGTAACATCGGTATTATGGCTCATATTGATGCCGGTAAAACGACTACTACCGAGCGTATATTGTTTTACACCGGTAAGACACATAAGATAGGCGAAACCCACGACGGTTCCGCAACAATGGACTGGATGGCACAGGAGCAGGAAAGAGGTATCACAATTACCTCCGCTGCTACAACATGCTTCTGGAAGGGTAACAGAATCAACATCATCGACACCCCCGGACACGTTGACTTCACAGTTGAAGTTGAACGTTCGCTCCGTGTCCTTGACGGTTCGGTTACAGTATTCTGCGCTAAGGGCGGTGTTGAACCTCAGTCCGAAACAGTTTGGCGCCAGGCGGACAAGTACAAGGTACCCCGTATGGCTTACGTCAACAAAATGGATATAATGGGTGCAGACTTTTACAGAGTTGTAAAAATGATGCACGAGCGTTTGCATGCGAATGCTGTTCCGATACAGCTTCCCATCGGACGTGAAGATACATTCGTCGGAATCATCGACCTTATGGAGATGGTTGCGGATATCAACTCCAAGGATGACCAGGGTAAGAGCGTAACAGTTACAGCTATCCCTGACGATATGGTTGCTCAGGCTGAAGAAGCAAGAGCAGAAATGGTTGAAAAAATCTGCGAAACAGACGAAGAACTCTTCGAAAAATACTGCGAAGGCGAAGAAATCGGTATCGAGGAGCTTAAAAAGGCGCTTCGTAAGGCTACGATCGCTAACCAGATCGTTCCCGTTTGCTGCGGTACATCCTTCAAGAACAAGGGTGTTCAGAAGCTTCTTGACGCAGTTATCGATTATATGCCTTCACCTCTCGACATTCCCGCTATTAAGGGTGTTGACGGTGACACAGGCGAAGAGACGGAAAGAATCGCAGACGACAACGAGCCCTTCTCGGCTCTTGCGTTCAAGATCATGACCGACCCCTTCGTAGGACGT
>JAZRTS010000012.1:0-1055 GCA_045652135.1 Eubacteriales bacterium
ATCACGTGACGAGCTGAAAGCATTCGTTGAGCAAAAGCGTGATTTGGGTGTTTATCTGTCCGTTCTCGGATTCGGTACGGGTAATTATAAAGACCAAGCGATGGAGGCAATTGCCGACAACGGAAACGGTGTTTACTACTACATTGACGGCGAAACGGAAGCCGAAAAGGTGTTCGGCGAAAAGCTTTTCTCAACGCTTTACACGGTTGCAAAGGACGTAAAATTACAGCTTACATTCAACCCCGATAATGTTTCAAAGTATAGACTTATAGGCTATGAAAACCGCTTGCTTAATAAGGAAGACTTTGAGGACGACACAAAGGATGCAGGCGAGCTTGGTGCAGGACATACGGTAACTGTGTGCTATGAGCTTGTCTTAACAGACTCCGCAAATACGTCGGACAGTGAGTGGATGACGCTTGCGGTAAGACACAAAAAGCCCACCGAAACGATGAGCAATCTCAATGAATATGAGCTTGACAAGAGTATATACACAGATACACCGAGCGATGATTTTAAGTTTATCGGCGCTGTTATCGAAACAACGATGCTTTTGCGTGAAAGTAAGTATATAGGCAATGTAACGTTTGAAGACGTACAGAAAACGCTGAATGAGCTGACACTTACAAATTCTCCCGACAGATACGAATTCCGTGAGCTTATAAATAAATTAACTGATTAAATTTATCCTGCTCATCAGGTGCATTAACTTTAATTTGACAAAGGAGTGTGATCGTATGAAAAAGCGACTGATATATTTGATACTTCCGATAATTACGTTGATTTTGGAGCTCCTACCATGCGGGAGGATGGGTATCTATTACAATGGTTATGTGAGTGCATTGTATATAGGTCCATTTTCTTATTTCGATTCGATTCCTCCTGTTGCATATAATTATTTCGTACCGTTTATCACCGCAGTGATTACATGTATTATTCTCATTTTTCTGTTGGTTTATCTGTTTACAGACAGTCTGTATGCAATAAACACCGCAAAGGTTTTTCTTTACATCGGCTCGGTGTTTTCGCTTTATACGTTAATTTTTGATGTTGTC
>JAZRTS010000013.1:0-1366 GCA_045652135.1 Eubacteriales bacterium
CCTTTCAAAAATTAAATTCGTAATACAAGGAATACGGCGGGTGAAACGCACCTTTGGTAATGTGCCTTGTTGTCCGTAAGCCGTGTATCCGTCACGCCATACATTCGGTATGGAATACCGACGGCTATTATATCACAGTCAAACGCATTTGTAAATAGTTTTTTCAAAATTTTTATGCCATTACCGCTTTATTTATCGGAGATATTGATTTTTGCGAATTTTTATAGTAAAATAGAGTATCACATAAAATGTCAGACGGGAGATATCAAAATGGAAAAAGCATCAGGTGTACTGTGTATATTTGTAAGTGTTATACTCAGTATTTTATTTGTACTCACGGCGATCATTGTGCCGGTGTATTATTCAGCGGTCGGTCTTGTTCAACCCAAGGCGATAACGACGGTCATTCAAAATATCGATTATCGTGAGATAATCAAGGAATCGGACGACTTTAACGATACCGTCAAAAATCTCGGGATAAGCGACGCCGGTGAAATTGACGAAATTATGAAAAGCGACGAGGTCGGCGAATTTCTTGAGGACTGTGTAGAGGTGCTGTCTTCAACTATCGGTGATACAGATGCGCTTCGTGACTTCGATGCCTCATCTGTAAAAGAGCTTATGAATAAACATATGGACAGTATATTGGATGTCGTTGAAGAAAAAACGGGTGAAAATATAGACCGAAAGACAGCGAAGGACGAGCTTGCAAAGATAATCGATGAAAGCGACGATGCAATTGAGGAAATCGTAATGGAGCTTGAGCCTATTCAAAACACCTTTTCGGAGTACAACGAAACAACCGAAATCGTGCAGAAAACGCTGACGTGGCAGTTTAAAACGGTTGTTATTCTGATAGAAGTCGCACTTCTTGCGCTTATATATCTTTTACGCAAGAAAAATTACAGCGGATTTATCTGGATCGCAGTAGATACGGGTATCGTCGGTGTGATAATACTTATCATCACGGCAATAGTCAGAAGCAGCTTTGTAAATAAAATAATTACTGAATCCACGGGATTTTCGACAGAGCTTACCACAGCATGGATAGGAAATGCGGGTGCTAAATTTATAATAGCGTTCGTTACGTGCTTCGTTATAATGGCGCTTTCGATAACAGCCTGCGTGCTTTTAAGAAAATTCAGAAAGAATTAAACGGACGGATTCCGTTACGAAAACGGTATCTTTAAGAAAACAAGGAGATACATTGTTTCAACTAAAGCTCAATAGTATAAGCACCCGTGCCCGCCCCCCACGGTAGGCTGTGCCTACCGCCACGGGCAAAGGGTGCAGATTTCCTACGGAAATCTATTTGTCAGCTTTTGGATGAAACAAGATAACACACTTCAAAATACACAAATCGGTT
>JAZRTS010000014.1:0-2289 GCA_045652135.1 Eubacteriales bacterium
TAAACAAAGAACAGGAAGGGCTGCTGCGTGATTTTCTCCGTCAGCAGCTCTCGCTGTCAAATGCCGAAATAACACGGCTGAAGCAAAGAGAAAACGGTATCACCGTAAACGGTGAGCACAAGACGGTAAGATATATTCTGAAAAGCGGCGACGCTCTTATCCTTGATATAAATGACGGCGGTGCAAGCGAAAATATAGTGCCTGCCGAAATGCCATTGACCGTGCTTTTTGAGGATGAGCATATAATTGCCCTCGACAAGCCCCACGGCGTTCCGACACATCCGTCGCACGGACATTTTGAAGACACCCTTGCAAACGGTCTTATGTATTATTTTTCACAAAAAGGTGAAAAATGTTTATTCAGAGCCGTCAACAGACTTGACCGTGAAACGTCGGGAATCGTTCTGTGCGCCAAAAATGCGCTTGCCGCCGCCAAACTTTCGGACTTTATGCAAAAAGGACGTTTCAAAAAGACGTATTACGCACTTCTTTCGGGTAAAATACCCTCAAAAGGAACGATAGATTCAAACATAAAAAGAAAAGAAGAAAGCGTTATTTTCCGCTGTGTATGCGGTGAAAACGAGGGTAAGCGCGCCGTAACGCTTTATGAAAGACTGTCGGAAAAGGACGGGTACACGCTTGTGAAGCTCACACCCGTGACGGGCAGAACGCACCAGCTCCGTGTGCATACAGCACACATCGGCGCACCCATTGTCGGTGACACGCTGTACGGTGAAAATGACGGACAAAGGCTGATGCTTCACGCAGGTGAGCTTTGCTTTCCGCACCCCGTAACGGAAAAAACGCTGTGTCTGCACTCTCCCATTCCCGAAAGATTCAAGGATATATATGAAAATTTTTAAAAAGATAAAAGAATATGTTCCGACACCTGCGCTTATAATTTACTGTGTTTTCTTTTTTGCGCTTGCCGTTTCGCTTTTGTCGAGGGTGAGCACACCGTTTGCGGATTTCTGGAATGAAAACATCGCATCGGTATTCCGTATGGTGCTTGCGTATTTAACAACGCTTTTACCGTTTTCCCTTGCCGAATACCTGCTTTTGTGTCTGCCTGTTATCGCTGTGGCGCTTGTGGTCTACGCATTCAAGCATACGGTCGACAGCACGAAAAAAACGGTGCGGTTCATTGTCGGTATGATTTCGTCTGCCGCGCTTATTTTTTCAATTCTTTTCACAAATCTTACACCGGGGTATTTTTCAACGCCCGTGGATGAAAAATTAGGTCTTGAAAAGCTCCCCGTGTCAAAAGAGGAGCTTTACGAAACGTCTTTGTACCTGCTTGAAAATGCAAACGCAGAGGCACAGAAGATCGATTTTATATACAACTCTTTTTCCGTTATGCCGTATTCGCTTTCAGTCCTTGCCGATAAAATAAACGGATCGTACAAGGGTATCTGCGGACTGTACGATTTCATTCAGGATATGTCCGTAAGCGTCAAGCCCGTGGCGCTTTCGGAGCCGTGGACATATACGCACATCGCAGGTGTCTACACGTTTTTTACAGGTGAGGCGAATATAAACATTAACTTCCCCGATTTCACCCTGCCGTTTACGGTTGCGCACGAAATGGCGCATCAAAGAGGGATTTCGCGTGAGGATGAGGCGAATTTTATAGCATTTCTTGTGTGCATAAATTCAAGCGATCCGTATATACGCTACAGCGGATATGTGTCCGTTTACGAATATACGGCATCTGCCCTTTATTCCTCGGATAAAGAAACGTATTTTGAGGTGCTTGAAAATATGTCGCCCGAAATAAGAAGCGAGCTTATCGCATACAACGAATTTTTTGAAAAGTATAAAGAAAATCCTGCAGAGGAAATAGTCGGCGGTATAAACGATGCGTATTTACAGCAGCAGGGACAGAGTGCAGGTATAAAATCGTATGACCTTGTGACAGACCTTGCCGTGGCGTATTATAAGAAGTATGTAAAAGATTAATGCGTTTATTCATTTAATTTGATGTGGTGATTGCACCCCGCCTGCGCCCCCCACGGCTCGGCACGAGCCGCCACGCAGGCGAGGGGTGCATATTTCCTTGCGGAAATATGTTTCACCAATTCTTGTTCACTAAATTCACCGCATTACACCCAAAAACGTCAAAATATTACCTCTTACCTTGTAAATATTGCTTTTTATTCCGCAATTATTGACAAATGATGCAATAGATGATATAATCACGATATAAATTTATAAATAAAAAGGAGAAATATATTATGGGACTTATTCAGGCAATCAAAGGCGCCGGCGAAGGTGTTCTTGCAGACCAGT
>JAZRTS010000015.1:0-33149 GCA_045652135.1 Eubacteriales bacterium
GGTAACCCCTCAGGATCAGGGCATAGAAATATACGATAAGCTTATGGAAATGGCATTTGTTGAAAAAGAGATAACATCATTGAAAGAACAACTCGCATGTCTGTCCGATGCAGCGAATACCAGTCTTGATTACAATTTTAACAAATACGCTCTGATATTTGCTGTTCCTACCGTAGCGTCAGAAATAGGTATTACGTTGTTGAAGTTGTTGCATAATTGTAACGAAGATGCTTGCCGTTCGTGCGATATTATTCGTATGTCGCAATTCGGATTATACGGTCTTATAGCCGTTTTTATGGCAACTTTGCTGATCAAGTACAGGAGGAGAAAATAAATGTGCGCAACTCGCAACACAAATGAAGTGATGAGCAAAATCGATTTACTGTACCGAAAAATGTGGCGAACGTGCTATTTTTTTCATTTATTCCGCGATAATCCGCGTAACAGAGAAAGATACTATTTTTCCTTGATAAGCATTGTCGGTTATGATCATTGGGATAATGTTGACGAAACTGTCCGTATGAATTGGGAGTCTGCAAGGCTTAGCTTCGACCGAATGTTCGGAATGGTGAAGAATTTCAGAGAAAATCCCGAAGAATATGCCAAATTGCTTGATTGCAAAGCGAAGGAAAAAACAGAAGCGCAAACGGAAACGAAACCTTTAAATGAGCTTTGCGGCGAATTAAGTAAAATAGTACACCAAATGAGCGGTATGCTTAAAGTTTCTCAAAATATAATAAAAGCTCAGGGTGAGGAGCTTAAAAAGGTGAAAGATATGATCACCGTTAAGGAAGAACTTCGTAAATGCTACGATGAATTCGGTAAGCTTCTCGACAAAGAAACCTCTGCCGATAAATGAGCCGTTTGATTTGAATTTTTAACTACATAAAAAACTCACGTTTTCAATAAAACGCGAGTTTTTTTGTTGTAGAAATAATTCACTATTGGGGAGGCAGATAACGCGTGAAAAAAATACGAGCGTCAATACCTTAAAAGGTAGCAATTAAATAGAAAATGAAATGAAACCGTATATTACCCGTTGTTTGACCAAAGGCCCTTTAATTTCTTTTCGAATTTTTCATTCGACATATTTGAATGTATGTATACGATTCCTATTTTAAGCTCCTTTGCTCTCGGCTTCATTGTTTCGGCGTGTTCTTTTGAAGTGGTTATTACGATTTTTTTTGCATATTTTCCGCCGAATTGTTTTGTGACGGATTCGAGCTTGAAAAGCTCATTTGAGTCAAATCTGCCGTTTTTACACGAAATGAATACGGGAATCATTCCTTTCATAAGCACAACGTCTATTTCATTTAAAACGTCATCATTTCTTTTTTCGTTATCATCCCACTCAATTATGACACCTGTTTTTGCATCATTGTAGAACGGAACGCCGCGTTCCTTTAACAATTTAGCTGCTGCATATACCTTGAGTTCAAGCACCTGTCCCGCTTTTGTAAGACACTGCTTTACCTGATCATTTTTGAAACGGAAACACAACTGTTTTTTGTCATAAAAATAATCTGTAATGACTTCGGCATTGTATAATTTTTTGACGAAATTTATATCGAATTTTTCGTTTGAACTCGAATTGCTCTCAAATGTTTTTATTTTTTTCATCGAGCATTGAATGTCCAGCCCATTATCAGAAAAACTGCTCATTGCGATAGCATTGAGGTAAGCGGTCTGTATATTCCAGTTTGTATTGTTATTAAGGCATATCTGCCACATTTTTTCAAGGTCGCACAAGAAATCGCTGTCGATTTTCCATTTTGTAAAAGACGGTGCATTTTTAATTTTACCGCCGTATAATTTCACGTTTTCTTCGAAGCTGAGAGAAGGTGTATTGATTTTTCCCGAAACCTTTCCGTCACAGTCACAGTCTGTCATTTCGCCGTTTCTTGTGTTTATGCAGTGCCCTTGAACGCGCCCTTTGTATCTTTCGAGTATGATTCCGACTGCAACAAGATATTGGTCATCTCCGCCCGTAAGATCAAACGTACAATCATCGTATTGTTCTACGAGCTTTGAAAGAGTGTCTATTATTTTGCTCATATCGTTTCTGTCAAGTATCATCGGGGTGAATTCGGTATTATATCCCCGCGCCTTGAATATTTCGGTATATCTTTCAGCGTGCTTGTGAATACCTTTTTCTTTTCCGAGTAAAATTACTCTGTCCGGGGAAAGGGCAAGGCAGGAACAGACGTTATCTGCAAAATTACGGTCAAACAGTTCGATACAAGTCATTTTACACCTCTGAAATAAAATATCATTTTTTGTGTTTATATAATATATTTACTCTGTTAATATACCATAAAAAACGTTTAAAGTCAAGATTTGTCGGAAGTATTGCCTTTATCAACTCGGTTTGTCGTAAATAAAAAACAAGCGACGGTAAAAAACGTCGCTTGTTTTTATCAGAATAGTTTTAAATAGTTCTGCGCTTGTAAACAAGCATTACACCTGCAAGCACAATGAGCGAAGCACCGATAACTGTGAATACTGTTGTACCGATACCACCAGTGTCGGGAAGTACTATACCTGATTCGTTTTCGATGACGATAACTTCTTCGGCTGTGTGGCTGTCGTCGTTAATCATTATTTCCAACGTCGTACCAAGTCTGTTATATCCATTGGGCGATTCTGTTTCAACGAGGTAATACGTGCCGTATGCAAGACCGTATACTACAACATTACCGTTTTCGTCAGACGTTGCGTACGTTACCTTTTCGCCTTCAAGCGCTGCGTTATCAAAGAATGAAACCTTTACGAACTTTCCTACCTGACCGGGAAGCTCTGTAAGTCCTTCGATCTCTGCACCGACTTCATCAGCCGTAGCTGTACGGTATACTTCAAATACAGCTCCGGAAAGTACTTTGCTGTTGTCTTCGGCATCTACCTTCAAAAGGTTGATACCGCCTGTGTATACGTAAGGCTCGTCTGATTTCTTCGAAAGCTCAAGGTCGGATGAATTAGTATATTTTACTTCCGCTTGGTTGGGAATCTGCGTTGCCATTGTTGCATTTGCGTTTACCTGCGCATCAAAGTAAATGCGGAGCATATAACCATCGTATTTGTTATCACCGATAGCAGCCGCAATTTTAGCCATACCCTCAGCGGTAAGCTCTACTTTGAATGAATCGGAAGGCTTGCCGTCGGAAAGGGAATCAACGTCTGTCAATGTAACATTGTAATCCGTTCCGAGCGTCAGCTGCAAGGGATTTACCGTCTGCTCATTATTTTCAAGAAATACTTTAAGATTTCCGATGTAATCCAGACGGTTGTCAAGCGTATCTGTAACAACATACGATTTACCGTCGGCAATATCTTCGGGAATTGTTGTTCCGATGATCCACGTATGATCCTCATAAGCATTTACGGAAGCTTCATCGTTGCCGAGTGAAATAACGTCTTTATCTATTTTTATAGTAGCCTTTAATTCATTCTTAGGATTGATCGTGATTTCATATACAGGTTCGTTTGTAATGGGGTCAGATGAAGGCATGTAAAGGTAGAACGGATCAAGCGGTTTTACAATGTTGGGATTGTTTCTTTCTACGAGCAGATATACACCGTCGGGAAGGTTGTGGTGAAGGAAATTCAATGTTGCTTCACCGTTTTCGTTTGTTATGAGTGTATACTCCGAAATGTCGGGATAGTCATATTCTGTAGCATCGGGGAGTCTGACTGCACCGGATTCGTAGTCTTCCTTTGTTGCAACGGGATAAATATCGAAGATGATACCTTCGATAGGCTCATGTCCGTTTTCGAAGCTGGTGGTCTTAAAGATTTTAAGCGAACGATCGTCAGTAGCAATTGCTTCCGCATAAACAGGATGACGGCCGTTGTTGTAACCAACCATGGACTGCGACGTTCTACGATTTCCTTCAGAATCGAAATAGAAAAATCCTGCTACGGTTTGATAACCTGAAATTGAAAGTGTAACTTCGTCTGAAGCTACCGATGCGGGGACATTGTTAAGTGTTAATGTAATTGTTTGTTCTCCGTTTGAAAGCTCGGTCTGTGCGGAGTAATTTTCGCCAAGCTGAGCCTTGAGTGTGAGTGAATCGCCCTCTTTGATTTCCACATCTACCGTGGTTGTAACGGAAACACTGTATGTACCGTTAGGATTTCTTGTAAGAACAGGACGGTTCAAATCTTTAAATGAAGCGGCGGAAACAGTCTTTTCATCGGATTCAATAGGTTCAAGAGATATAAGGTAATTATATACCGTCTCGATTCTGGCACTTATATCAGCAGTGTTTTTATATCTCAATTCTCCATAAGAGCAAAGACTTGCGTATTTTGTTTGCGAAATCGGGTTAACGCGTCTGCAGAAATTGGTGAATTTAAGAACGGAACCGTGAGTTACTCTCCAGATAGCGAACTGCGTTGCGGAAATGGCTTCACCGACTGTCAAGTCTTCAATTCCTGCAGCTTTGCCTAATTGCGCGGCCTTTTCATTAACTCTTGCCGCATGGGCGTCAGTCGACTCATCCTTTATCGGAATAACATAGAATCCTTCCGTCAATATAGCACGGATACGACCTGCTGAAGTTCCTGCAAAAGGCGAATCTTCGATGTTCATACGTCGATAATTCGAACCCTGATTTGCGGTAGTAGTAATGTCACAGCAATATGCAGGAATGTAATCTCCTGAAATCTGGTCATACATAGTGTAAACATATACCGACGACCAGCCTTTTTGCCAGTTTTCAAAGTCGTAGTCAAACGAACAAGGACTCTGATACTGGTACAGAAAATCTCCGTTACTGTCTCTGTTCAAAACGTACGTGTGGCTTTCTGTGACATCTGTGTCGGCTGCGAAAACTGTTGATGTTACAGCAGATACGATCAAGAGAACAGAAAGGATAAAGGAAATAATTTTTTTAACTGATTTAATTTTCATATTTAAATGTCCTCTCTAAAATTTTCCTCATTTTGTCATTTTACTATTTTACCATTGTTGTTTCACTTTGTCAATAGTAAAAATTAATTTCTGTATTAATGAAATTGTATCCACGCTATGGTAAAATGTCTGTTATGTATGCCGGACGAATATAACAGAGTTTTGAATGAAACATTGCCTCGTCACTTGACAATATTCAAGACGTGTGTTAAAATGATGCATATGAAGTTATAGTTGATTTCAGTTTTATGTTTGTATTGCAATTTGCTTCGAAATTTATTCCAAATGAAGTGAGATATTATGGGAATATTGGACTTTATAAAAAAAGTACCTTCGCTTAATGAAGTGAAGGGAAGTTTCGGTGAATGGTTGGCGAAATTTTATGCCAAAACAATGCCTGATGCATTTATTTTACACGATGTGTTGATAGATGGTGCAGAAGGATATACTTCACAATTAGATTTGCTTATAATAGGAAACAAGGGAATCTATGTTGTTGAGGTTAAAATGTATGATGATGCTAAAATATACGGAGATATCCGAAATTCAAAATGGAATTATTACAAACACGGCAAAAAATACGAGATATACAGTCCATTGAAACAAAATAAAAAGCATATTGATTATCTTAAAATTTTTCTCAGGAATTTCGGCGATGTTCCGTGTTTTTCGGTAATTACCATGATATGTGATGATTTTAAAATAAGCGGAGAGTTTGACGGTAATACAGCTGTGTGCAATTCGCTTCCTGCAATGGAAAAAGCGATTTATAAAATTGCTGAAAAAAATGATGTTGTTTTGAATGATTCCCAAAAACGGGAGATCTTTGAATATATATGTAATAATCAGCATATCGGCAAGCAAGCACGGGAAGAACATAAAGAAAATGTTATTGCATATAAGCGATCTATAGAAGATATGAAACAACAAAATATATGTCCGTACTGTAAGACGGAGCTTGTTTTAAGAGATGGAAAAAACGGGAAGTTTTACGGTTGCAAAAGTTATCCCAAATGCAGATATACAATGAAATTTGAATGATGTATATGAATTGTTTAATCGGAGAAAAGCTATGAACAAAATATGTGATTTGCATACACATTCCGTTTTTTCTGACGGAACGTATACACCGAGCGAGATAATAAACGAAGCGGTAAGCGCAGGGCTGTCTGCAGTTGCGCTTACTGACCATAATGCGGCAGACGGACTCGGTGAATTTATATCAGCCGCTTCAGGCAAAAATATCGATATAGCCGCAGGGGTGGAATTTTCGACAGATTATGACAGAAAAGAACTGCATATTCTCGGACTTTTCATAAAACCTCAATATTTTACGCAGGTGTCACAGCTGATGTCGGATGTGAACAAAAGAAAAGAAGAAAGCAATATACAGCTTATAGAAGCATTGAAGCGTGTCGGCATCATTCTTGACTATGATGAGATTAAAATCTTGACAATGAACGGAATGGTAAACCGTGCCCATATTGCAGGCGAAATGATGAAAAAGGGATATACAAGCTCTGTGGCAGAGGGATTTGAAAAATATCTGTCGCCGTCAAAAGGATTTTATAAGCCTCCCAAAAGAGTTACTTCATTGCAGATTATCGATTTTATTCGCTCGATAGGTGCAGTGTCGGTTCTCGCTCATCCGTTTTTAAGTCTTGATGAAAATGAGCTTTTGCGTTTTTTAGGCTCTGATGAAAGCTGTGGCTTGAACGGTATTGAATGTTATTACTCTACCAACGACGATGCGGTAACAGCAAAGTCTTTGCGCATAGCCGATGAATTCGGACTTATACCGAGCGGCGGAAGCGACTTCCACGGTGACAGAAAGCCCGATATTAAGCTCGGCACGGGAAAGGGAAATCTGAAAATACCTTATGAGTGTTACCTGCGATTAAAAGAATTGCTTTAACTTAAAAACGGCGGGGAATCTTCAGATTCAACCGTCGTTTTCTGTTTATACGGCGAGATGCTTGTGTGATGTATTAACAGTCAAAACGCTTAAAAATACAGCTCAAATATAACGGTAAAACTATTGTCTTTTGATATAATATCCATTTTGCCGTTATATTTTTTTGCGATCTTTTCAAGAGAATAAAGTCCGAAACCGTGCTTGTCACGGTTCTTTTTTGTTGTTTGGACGGTATTGTTGATTACATCAATCTTTTCGCTGACAGGATTGGTTATAGAAATGAAAGCAATACCGCCTATGCAATTCACAGACACGGATATTGTTTTTGCTTGATTTTCAGGGAGCCTTTCACACGCTTCCGTTGCATTATCCAATGTGTTGCCGAAAATCACGCAAAGGTCGGTCGGCGAAAAAATATTTTGAGGCAAAAAGCCTTCAAAGGTGATCGTCGCATTTATTTCCGATGCGATTTTTTGTTTTTCGTGCAGAATTGCATCGACGATACCGTTTCCCGTGTTGAATTTGATAATGTTTTCTGTTGATCCGATGAAATCGTTTTGGCAGTTTTCTATCATTTCAAGCGCTAAATCATTGTCGTTTGACTGAAGCGCCTGCGTTATTCCGATACGCAGATTTTTGAAATCGTGCTTGAATCTTCTTAATTCTTTATTTGATTCGGAAAGTGCGATATAATGCTCTGCCTGTGCCTTGAGCTCACGTTCAAAAACTTCATTCTGTTTCTTTAAATACGTATTTGTAAGCGATGATGTTATCAAAATAGGAACGATGATGCAAATAATTATCGGAAAGAATACCAAAATGATCCTTGTGGCGATATTCCACCGGGGCGAGCCGTGCATTTGCGGATTTGCTATGATTATCGCACATACCAAAGTGCAGATTATCATAGTGCTCAAAATGAGTATTTTTATCGGTTTGGGAATATTCTGTAATATTTGCTGTGTCTTATATCTGAATTTATCGATATTGCAAAATACAATGATGCATAGGGTAATAACGATATGTGCGGCAAGCTCCGCAAACATCAAAAAGCGCCATTCGTTGAGGGCAATACCGTATGTGAGTGTCATGAAGATGGATGCGGAGAAATATACAAACACAAAATGCGCAAATAAAGCTGATAACCGTAATTCAGGTGCAGAAAAATAAATCAATAAAACGTGTAACATGGGAAATGAAAAACAAAGCAACGGAAAAAAAGTGTCGTTTATAGTGACAGAAGACGCAATGAAACAAAGAGAAATGAAAATATCCGCTAATATCAAAGGTTTTCTTACTATTTTACATTCCTCTATTTTGCTCGCTATCGTCAGTAATATCGGCAGATACAGTACAGCTTCTATCGATAAAGTCAATTTTTCCATTTAAAGCCTCACGTAGTAATTTTTTATAAATTCCGAATAAACTTTTCTGAAATCGGATGAATACCGTCTGCTTAAATACGCCTTTTCTCCGTTTATCATCAAAACGCTGTCATTGTCTATCCCGGATATGAAATACATATTCACCGCATACGATCTGTGTGTTTTTTCAAAGCAATACTGCGGCAAAAGCTCCAAAACGCTACCCAATGTTTTTGAACATCTTATCACGGCGGACACCGTATGTATCTTGCTGTATTTCCCATCACCTTCAACGAAAACGATATCCTTGAACGAGATCGTTTTCCATCCGTCAACGTCACACACGGTTATCGGAGAGGTGTTTTTCTGCTGAATGATGTAGCCGTCAAGCATTGCATATATCTTCTCACGTGAAACGGGCTTATCAAAAAATCTGTAAGTGTTCACCTCAAAGGCATCTCTTATGAAAAAATCAGCATAGCTCGTCACGAAAACGATACTGCAAAGGCTGTTTTTCAATCTCAAAAGCTTTGCGGTTTCAAGTCCGTCGATATCGGGCATTTTATAATCCAAAAACACCATGTCGAAAACGAGGTCGCATTTGAGAAAATCGTTGCCGCTTTCAAATTCGTATATATCAATTTGTATCTTCTTTTCAGCCTTATATGCGACGAGGTGATCTTTTAATCCTGTTCTGAAGATTTTTTCGTCATCGCAAATTGCAATTTGCATAAATTACCTCTTGAAACATGTTATTTGATCTAAATGAAGATTTTGCGCCTTATACTCCCGAAAACATACCGTTTACTCCAATGCGTATGGAATTTTTTTGCCCGTCGGTATATTATTTCGTTACTCGGTAAGACACAAATTTACCTTGACAGTATAACTTAGATTTATGTCTCTGTTGTGAACAGGGGACAAAATCTGACATTCCGTTTGTTGTTTTATCGTTAAATCAAAATCTAAAGGAGCAAAAATGAAAAAAGTATTGAAAGCGCTCGGTAAAGCGTTTTGCTATTTTATCCTGTATTTAGGGGTACAGCTTTTGGTAAGCATGGTCTTTTCCGGAGTGTTTGCGTTTAATATGATGAGTGAGGTCGGTTTTGATATACCTGAAGATCAGTTGGCCGACCTTGTATCCAAGGTGGAAAGTGAGATATCTGCGCATATGACATTGATGGTGTTGATATCAGATGTTATATCTTTAGCTTTTATCGGGTTCTTCTTTAAGCTTCGCAAAAAGAATCTTTTTGACAGTACCGAGGTGCGTAAATGCAGTGTACCGATGTTTATTGCATCGCTTGTGTTCGGGGTAAGCTTTTTGAACATTGTTCCCGGCCTTATACAGCTTATCCCGTTTCCCGATAAGCTTGTGAGCGACTTTGCCGAAGGTCAAGCTGTTTTGAATATGGGAAATCCTGTTATCGGCTTTATCGCAGTCGTTATTCTTGGGCCTGTTGTCGAGGAATTGTTCTTCAGAGGACTTATATACACCCGTATTAAAAAGGGAACCAATATGGTCGTCGCCACTGTTATTTCGTCGTTACTGTTCGGAATTTTACACGGTGAGGTCATATGGATCATAATTACATTTGTTATGGGCGTAATGTTCGTTGTAATGTTCGAAAAGACAAAGTCGCTTGTGCCTTGTATTGCCATACATATGGCCAACAATGCGCTCGCTCAGCTGATGTCGAACGGACTTGAAATTGCCGATTGGGCAGCGGTAATTATTTTTGTCGTGTGTGTCATTTGTATAACAGCATCGGGAATATATCTTTTTACACATAAGGCGGAAAATGCTCCGATGCAGATCGATACGGAGGAAATTTAAATCTCTGTATCTCCTGTCAATTGAAGCCGTGATGCTCGCATCGTTTTCTTACAACAAATCACCGCAGATTTAAATCTGCGGTGATTTGTTTATTTCATCATATCGTTTTTTTCTGCACACAGCGGTGAGTGTTGCAGTGTAAAGCAAGGGGGGCGAATTCATTTGTAAGCATTGTGGTTTCAACGGTTGTGTCAATATAAAAAATGTGAAAACACCGAATGATTTTGGGAACATCGAACTAAAGCGATAAATTAGCGCTTCGCTTTGTTTAACAATTCATTGAATTACTGTTAATTTTTTTAAAAATGCCGAATGTTTATGTAGGAAAATAATAAAAAATGCTTGCAAAATACATTCTTTTATGTTAATATAACCGAGGTTGTGGTATATTTACGCAAAACGAAGTCATTTTTACGTTTTCATTCCGACAATTGATTTTTTAAGTTGTATCATCAAGTGTTCATTGTTTGTGTGTATGTTGCTACTTTTATTTTTTTGGGGGAATTATGACAGATAAGGAACTACGAAAGCTCACGCGAAGTGAGCTTCTTGAATTGCTTATCGCTCAGACAGAAAAGAACGATACGCTGAATGCGGAGCTTGAGGAAGCAAGGCGTCAGCTTAAAAACAAAAAGGTAGTATGCGAAAAGGCGGGAACTCTCGCTGAAGCATCGTTACAGTTAAGCGGTGTATTTAAAGCTGCGGAGGACGCCGCAAGCATCTATCTTGAGAATATTGAGCGTATGAGTGCGGAATGTGACAAGGAAAAATCCTATATTCTCGATGCGGCAAGAAAAGAAGCAGAAAAGATGATAGCGGAAGCTGAAAAGTACAGCGACGATATCCATAAGGAAGCCGACGAGTACTGGAATTGCGTTTACGATAAAGCTCAGTCACTCCTGAGAGAACACAGCGATCTTCAGAAATTAGCTTTCTCGATCGAAAGGAAGTGATTTGGTGAACGACAACGAATTTCAAGGCGAATTTGATTATCCAAGCACCGAACAGCTGAAAGCGGAACGCGAGAGGGAAAGATATAAAAAAAGATATTTGCGTGTTTTACGAAGTACAATTTACGTACTCATCGTGGTTGCAGCTGTGGCGGTACTTGTCGCAACGCTCCTTATGCCTGTTCTGCAAATATACGGTACGTCAATGACACCGACACTTAACGAAGGGGACATCGTTATCTCCGTGAGAAATCCTGAGTTCAAGCCGGGTGATCTTATGGTGTTCTACGTTGGTAATAAAATACTTGTCAAGCGGTATATTGCAGGTCCCGGACAGTGGGTGGATATTGATGAAGAAGGAAACGTTTTCGTTGACGGAAAACCGCTTAATGAACCTTATATAGAAACAAAGTCGCTTGGCGACTGTAATATCGAATTGCCCTATCAAGTACCGGAAAACAAAATATTCTGTATGGGCGACCACAGAGCGACATCTGTTGATTCCAGAAATACAGCGGTTGGTTGTGTTGCTGAAGAACAGCTTGTCGGTAAGATCGTTTTCAGAGTATGGCCGATGGGCGATTTCGGAAAAGTAAAGTAATTCTGCAATTAATATACCCGTGAAGATTAACATCATTTTAATTTTATTCTTATTGTAAAGGAGGTCTCCGAAATGAATAATGCATCATTGCAGCAGGTGTCGGAATATTCAAAGAAGCACCGTCGTAAGAAACGCTGGCAGAGTGTTGTCACCGCGATGGCGGCTGTAGTTGTATTTATAACGACGTATGCGCTTATTCTCCCTGCCATAACTATGGATAACGAGCCCTCTTGTAATATTGAAGAACACAAGCATACAGACGAATGCTTTTCGGATAATGACGGAGAAAAGGTACTTTATTGTACACTTACCGAGCATGAACATCACGAGATAGCTTGCTACGCCGATCGTTCTGCGGACGTTGAAACAAAGAGCGATTGGGAAGCCGTACTCAATAACGTTGAGCTTATCGGTGCGTGGCAGAGAGACGTGGTGCTCGTTGCAAAGTCGCAGTTGGACTACCATGAGAGTATCAAAAACGTGATCTGCGATGAGAACGGAGAGCTTCAGGGGTATACACGTTACGGTGAGTGGTACGGAAACCCCTACGGAAAATGGTCTGCGATGTTTGTGTCTTTTTGTCTTGATTACGCAGGCGTTCAGGGCATGCCTCTGGATGATAATTGCGACGGATGGATAAAAACACTTTCAGAAGCAAAATATGATTTATACCGAAAGGCAGATAAACATATGCCGTCTTTCGGTGAGATAGTATTCTTTGATAAAAACGGCGACGGCATTGCTGACGGTGCAGGTATAATTGCCGAGGTAATACCGCAGATAGGCGACAGAGGTGCAAAACTCAAGGTGATTGAGGGAGGCTCGTCTGAGCGCGTTCAGTACGTAATATATGAGTATGGCTCCGATGCAATATTGGGATATTCAGTGCTTCCCGACGGTATGTACAAACAGCAGACGTTACAGGCACAGATATTCACAGACGGAACTTATAAAAATGTTTTTGAATCAACCGATACCGTGATAAAGGTAAGCGGCACGCTTCCGAAGGGCGGTAAGATATACGCATATCCCGTCGATGTGCACGATTCTGTATGCGCGTACGATATAACCGTGTTTGACAGTGACGGAAACGTTTTTGAGCCGCTTTCAGGCGAAAGTCTCAAGGTTTCGATCGTTTCGGATGAACTGAAAAATGAAACATTCCCCGACGGTGTTCACCCGGAGGTTTATTACGTTCCCGACGACGGTACACCCGAAAGAATGCCAACGGATAACACGGATGACGGTGTGGAATTTTCAGCGGGTCACTTTTCCGTGTATGCCGTACGTGCGGTATCCGAGACGAAAGTATCAAGCCTCAGCGCTCTCAGAAGTGCAATAAGCTCAAGCAAACCGTATATCAAATTAACGGCATCTATTACTGTTTCATCACAGAGTCTTAATGTTAATATCGGCAGTAAAAGTATGGTGATCGACCTTAACGGATTCAGATTGACACCGGGTTCGAACTTGAAAGATACGATGTTCAGACTTAACAGCGGAAATCTGACGATAGTTGACACGAAACAATCGTCCGAAACCGTAACACAGATGGACTCCTCGGAACCCGTTTACGGAAGCACTGCAACACTTTCGGTGAAAAATAACAGTGCGACATTGACTTATTACGTTACCGAGTCAACGGTAATAAATACTCAAACAGGACAAACTAAAGAAACTCTTAGTAAGCATACCGTCACAGCTTCAGGCGCTATAGTAGGAAACAATTATCCTGTGATTACGGTAAACGGCGGTGAGTTCACGCTGGAAGGCGGTATGATCAGAAGCGGAACGAACAGGGCTGTATACCAGACGGGCGGTACGACTAATATCTCCGGCGGTTACATCTGTGGTTTTACTAAGAAATATACCAATATAGAATGGCAGGATCCTAATGAATTCGGCGGCGCAATACTCGCTACAAACGGAACTGTCAATATATCAGAAAGTGCTGTTCTTGCAGGTAACAACGCAGGTCTCGGTGGCGCTATAGGTGTTACGGGACAGCAGACAGTGCTGAACATAAACGGCGGTGTGATAAGCGGAAACACGGCAACTTATGACGACGCTGAAGGCAGCGGTGGCGGCGGTATCTGCGCTAACGAATCAACCGTAACGATGACGGGCGGCTGGGTGACACACAACACTGCTAAAGGAACGAAATATCTTGACGGTGGCGGCGGCTTCTATCTCAAAGGACACGGTTGTAAATTCACAATAAGCGGCGGCTTTGTCACGGCGAATAAAGCAAACGGCGGCGGCGGTCTTAAGACCAAAGCAGACGAATCAGTAACCGTAAACATCGACGGAGGTCATTTCTCGGGCAATCTTGCAACGGCTTGCGAGGGCGCCGGCGTGGCCATCGAGCGCGAGAGTACGGCGAATATACGTAAAGGATATATAACAAATAATATTCTTGAGCAGACAGAGCATTGGGGCGGCGGCGGTCTTTTCTGTGCCAAGCCCTCAACTGTAAATATTGAAAATCTTCTCGTTACGAACAATACTGCAGGCGGTTTCGGCGGCGGTGTTGCAGGCTGTCCGACAGGTAAGCTTTACTTGTACGTTGATGAAGGCTGTGCGGTGTTTGACAACCGCGACGTTGTATACGGCGATGTAAAGTGGGTATCGGGCGGTACGAAAAATGAGGAAGACGTTCGCAAATGTACGACTGTCTTCCAGAATCACGGACATGCCGATTACTTCTGTGCATTGAGCGGTACCGTTTCAGGTACTATGCTTGGCGGCGGTTCTGCCGAATGGCAGGGAACTGCGGATAATTTCCCGGTAACGGGAGGCAAGGGCGACATTATAGTGTCAAATGACGTAATGGGACTTGAAGCTAATCCCGGCAACGAAGATAAAAACGCTGCTTACAGTGTGGCGACGGTTTATATAAACGGTAACCACTCGTATACTCACGGCGGCGGAATAATGTGTAACGGTGACCTCATAGTAGGCTCAGCTACCGATATTACGCTTCCCACACACGTGCAGTTCCAAGCGAGCAACGTACTTTACAAGGGCGGAACGACCGAAGAACTTCCGCTTGAAGGGTATAACTTCAGATTTCAGTTTATAGAATCATATCTTAACGGAACTCCTATCGAAGATACAATTTCTGACAAAGCTGGTCTTGTATCGTTTGACAACCGCATAAAGCTTTCCGAAGAAGGCACGTATGTTTATTACATAAAGGGAGTGCCTGAAACGGAAAACAATACGATCTTGTATGATGATTCGATTTATAAGGTAACGTTGAAAGTTGAACTTGATGACGGCGTGCCTATAAACGATGGCTCTTTGAAAGACAAGAAAAAATATACGTATCAAATCACCAAAATGACGGTCGAAAAGAGTACCGACGAGGGTGATATGTGGACAAACACCTATGAAACGACGTCTCCGCAGAGCGGTTCGGTAGTTGCAAAGCTTTCAGAGGGTAAAGCGTTTGTTAACCGCACGATGGAGTTTACGACACTTACCGTTAAAAAGGAATGGCAAGGTGAAGTAGGCGCTACATCAGTTACGGTCACGCTTAAGCAAGATGGTGTTGCGTACAGAACGACAACACTTAATGCGTCAAACGGTTGGACACATACATGGAAAGATCTTCCGAAAGGATATACGTACACTGTGGAGGAAGCCACGGTGCCCGGATATACCGCAAGCTACAATGTAGTACCCGGAAAGACAACAGAAAATAAAACAGAACTCGGTTGGGGGACATATTGGGTTCCCGCAACCTCAATTAAATCGGGTGGCGTATATATTATCGTAAGCCCTGACGACAAAAAAGCTCTCTGTGTCACAAAGGGAAAAGAAGACGATGTGTTTACTGCATCAGATACTGCGAACGTTAACATACAGCTCAGCGAAATGATGCTCGGCGGAACTAAATACACTGTATGGATGAGCGGACAAGAAACCATTGCAACAGGTGCAACGTTTACACCGCAGAACAGGTCTGTGGGCGGTATTGCTTTGAAGAGTGATATCGGAAACGCTTGGTTGTTAGCTGAGAATAAAAACGGTAACTTCTTGAAGAGTACGAAAGATATCACTTATTCGTCTTTAGTTGTTTGTGAAAACGGCTACCTGATGGTGAATGAAGAATTTTCGGGAACAGCCGATAATCTTCGTACAGTCGTCTTTGAAAACGGTAAGTTCAACACCGTTGAAACAAGAACCCCGACGACTGCGGCGGTCATCTTAACGCAGGTAAGCGGTAACCCGACAGTGACCGAAACTACCGTTGAAGATGTAACGGTCATAATCACGAATTCAGGTTCACCTGTTTATCAGTTACCCGCAACAGGCGGCAGCGGATCATTAATGTATATTGCGGCGGGCGCATCGCTTCTTATGCTTGGCGTCTACCTCACATATAAAAAGATAATGGCGCGAAAGGAGGAAACAGCATCCTTTTGATGCCGAATCATTTTAACATCAGTAAATAATAAAACCGAAAGGAAAGAAAGAAAAATGAAAAACACAAAAAGACTCAGCGCGGTAGTTCTTGCTATGGTATTGGTCTTTGCAATGTCTTTCACAGCATTTGCATTTGACATTACACTTAAGAGCGAACCGTCAACTCCCACAGAAGGTCATGTGTATGATATCTATCAGATATTCACGGGCGACCTCGAAGGAGATGTTCTTGCGAACATTAAATACGGCACAAACTATGTGCCCGAAGGCAAAGCAATGGGCGATATCGTTGAAAAGAGCGTACTTGACGCTATCATCGATGCACGTGCGTTTGCAAAGCAGCTTGTAGACGGTGAATTGCTTACAGGCGAAGCTGTTGCAGTTCTCAACGAAGAAAACGGCTGGGCTGCAAAAGATCTTGCGGCAGGTTACTACCTTATCGTTGAAAAGACAGTAACTGATGAGCTTCCCAATGGCGAAACACTTTCAGCTTACATCGTTCAGGTGAAGGATGACGTTGTTGTTAATCCTAAGTCAGGTGTAACTTCTCTTGACAAGATTATCTCCGGCGATAGCAACAATATTTCCGGCGACATCACAATGGACGGCAAATTTGATAACGTAAGCATCGGTTCAAACGTTGAATTTACACTTTCAGCTCCGATCCTTGAAAATGCAAAAGACTTCGACTTCTGTTACTTCATCATTAACGATACTCTCAGCGAAGGCTTCACGTTCAATAACGACATCAAGGTAACTATCGGTGGCGATACAGCTGTTGAAGGCGAAGACTACACTGTATTCACAGGTGAAGAAGCTGACGGTTACACATTCCGTGTTGCACTTCTCAAGGCTAAAGAAAATTCCGGTGAAGATGTTGTTGTTACATATACAGCTCTTCTTAACGACAAGGCTGTTATAGGCGAAATCGACGGTAACCCCAACCAGGCAAACCTTACGTATTCCAACAACCCCGAATTTGAGTATGACGGCACACACGAAGGCGGTAAGCCTACAGAAGAATTCGAAGGCGGAGAAAAGAAACTTCCCCTTGGTGTTACTGTTGATGTATGGACACGTACATATACAACAGGTATCAAGATAGTTAAGGTTGACGAAAAGGGAAATGTACTCACAGGTGCTTCCTTTAAGCTCGAAGGTGAAAACGTTGTAGGCGTTATCATCAAGCGCGAAGTCTTCACAGAATCCGAAACAGGTGAATACTGGCTTTTGAAAAACGGCTTCTATACAAAAGATGATCCCTCAGCAGAGGGCATGGATACTTCATTGTATGCAGATGTAAACAAGAAGTACGAAAAGTCTATTGAAGAAATCCAGGATGAAATAGTTACAGATACAGTTGTTGAAGGTGCAGTAGGTGCAAACGGCGTTATCATATTCGACGGTCTCGGCGAAGGCAAGTATACTATCACGGAAACAGTTACACCTGCAGGCTATAATACGATCGATTCCTTTGAAGTTGTTATCGAGTGGGAAGCTCCCGCACAGGGTTCTGATGACTGCGAATGGACAGTAGCAGGCGAAGAAATCGAACCCAACGACGAAGGTGTATTCGAATTCACAATTACAAACTATTCAGGTGTTCAGCTTCCTGATACGGGTGGTATCGGTACAACGATATTCTACATTGTAGGCGGCATTTTGGTAGCAGGCGCAGTTGTGCTCCTTGTTACAAAGAAGCGCATGAGCAAAAACTAAACGTAATTTTTTCAAACTGCTGTAACTGCCCGTTATAAGGGCAGGTTACAGCAGTAAGGAGAACCCTTCATGAAGAAAAAAAACAATCGATTTACAACATTTCTTTTGATAATTGTCTTTATTGCAGGGCTGTCCTTACTGCTGTACCCGACTGTGAGTGACTATTGGAATTCGCTTACACAGTCCAAGGCAATTGCAAGCTACGTTGAAAAAGTGTTAGACCTCAATAAAGAAAAATACGACAGCATCATGAGCGATGCCGTAAATTACAATGCTTCATTAAACCACAGGTACAACAGCTACGTGCTTAATGAGCAACAACAGAAGGAATACATGAGTCTTCTGAATCTTGCAGGCGACGGTGTTATGGGATACGTCGATATTCCCGATATAAAGGTGACGCTGCCTATTTATCACGGCACAGCCGAAGAGGTTTTACAGACGACCGTCGGACATATTGAGTGGACGAGTCTTCCCGTCGGAGGAGCTGACACTCACTGCGTAATTTCCGGACATAGAGGATTGCCGAGTGCGAAGCTTTTCACGGATCTTGACAAGCTTGTTGAGGGTGATATTTTTATGATACGTGTGCTTGACGAGATTCTTACGTATGAGATCGATCGCATCCGCATAGTTGAACCTACAGACACGAAAGACTTGCAGATAGTGCAGGGTGAAGATCTTTGTACTTTACTTACTTGTACGCCGTACGGTGTAAATTCACACCGTATGTTGGTAAGAGGTCACAGAATAGAAAATATAGAAGAATCGGAAGTAGCGCGCGTTGTGTCCGATGCCATGCAAGTAGAACCTATGATTGTTGCGCCTATTGTAGCAACACCTATGTTGCTGGTTTTACTTATAGTGTTGATGCTTCCGAATAATAACAAGAGAAAGAGAGATGATACCGATGATTAACAGACGAAAGCTTGGCGCCGTTCTTGCTGTTATATTTTTCATTATGCCGTGCCTGGTCATTTTTTCGTCGGCATTTCCGATCGACACGAATCGCGAAGTAAGTCTTGAAATAAGTGATGTACCTTTCGGTGATATAAAGTTTTTTGCATACCGTGTGGCAGCCTTTGATGAAAACGCATTCCTTACACTCGACGATGATTTTGCATCTATTGATGTTGATGTCAACGGTACTTTAGACCACTCAACACTTTCTGATATGCTTTACAAAAAGGTATTGGCAGAAGGAATAGTTGCCGATTCCGTTGTTTCAAGCGATGAAGACGGTGTGGTTTTGTTTGGAGGCTCAACTCTTGAAATTGGCTTGTATCTTATAACGAGCGAAAGGTTTGCGATGGACGGAAAAGTATACAGTATGTCACCGTTCACGGTAACGCTTCCGTATAAATACGACGGCGGCACTGCATATTCTGTTTTTGCGAGTGCAAAATTTGACGCTTTACCCACGGTAGATTTGTATACGGTCAGCAAGGTTTGGGATGATGAAGGCGCCGAAAGCAGACGTCCTGATAAGATCGATATAATTTTGTACTGTGACGGCGAAGTATATGATGAAATATCATTGCCTCATAAAGGAGCTTGGAGATACGAGTGGTGTGATCTCCCTTCAGAGCATACTTGGTGGGTGGAAGAAAAAACGATTGCTGATTACGAAAGTACGGTTGAACAAAACGGTACGTCGTTTATTATCAAGAATAAATATACGGGCGACACTCCTGAGGAGGATGTACCGGCTACGGGTCAATTATGGTGGCCTGTTCCCGTTCTTGTGTGCGCAGGACTTTCACTTATCTCAGTCGGAGTTATCAGAAGAACTAAAGCAAAATGAAAAAGGGAACTGTATTAATTGCAACAGGAGTTTTGGTGTTGATTTCCGCGTTAGGACTCACGGGATACAATTTGTATACTGCTGATACAGCCTATCGTGATGCGGCATCCGCGCTTAATAAGTTAGAGGATCTTATACCGGACAAGGAACTGCCGATACCGTCCGTTGATGAAAACAGCGGTACTGTAAGCAACGATTCAGATGGCGAATTCGTAACGGATGAAAACGGAGAAAATGACGCGCTACTTGAAAACGAAGTGCCGCCGTACGTTGAAAATCCGGAAATTGAAATGCCTGTGCAAACTCTTGATGGGCAGGAATATATAGGAGTTCTCGAAATTCCCGAAATTTCAGTAAAGCTCCCCGTTATATCTCAAATGTCTTATCCTAAACTGAAAAAAGCACCGTGCCGTTATAGCGGTTCGGCTTATACGGACGACCTTGTGATAGGCGCGCATTGCTACGAAAAGTTTTTTGCAAAACTTAAAAATGTGTCAAGCGGCGCAGAGGTTAAGTTTACCGATGTTGACGGAAACGTTTTCGTATATAAGGTTTTATATAAAGAGACGATCAACGAAAAAAATCCCAAAGAATTAAAGTCCGGCGACTGGGCGCTGTCTCTTTTTACATGCCCGGTAATGACGAATACCGACGAGCGCATAGTTTTAAGATGCGAGCGTATTTATCCTTGAGATCTATCAAAAGACAATGACGCGCGATTTGCGCTGCTTCGGAAAAATTATTCAAGATTTATAAAGGGGTTGGCTGATAATTGGTAATATTACCATAGTCGGCTATCCCTTTAATTTATTTTGTATGAAACATTATTGGAAGGAATGATAAATAAATGAGTGATGCAAAATACAATATTTTGCTCGTTTTAACAGGCGGAACTATATGTTCGTTTGCTGATGCAAACGGAGAAAGATCGTCCAATGCGAAAGAAGCGGAAACTCTCATAGTTAAGAATTTCAGGGGGAGTAATTCTATTTACAGAGGCGAGGATTGTGTGCATTTTGAACCTTGCTTCTTGCTTGATATTCTAAGCGAAAATATGACTTTGACACATTGGAACACGCTTATAAAAGGACTTAAAGAGTGTACTTTTTCTTCGTATGACGGGGTTATAATACTTCACGGAACAGACACGCTTGCTTATACGGCTTCGCTTTTGTCACTTCTGCTTGCAGGTATAAAAATACCGGTGTTCCTCGTTTCAAGTCAACTTCCCATATACGAGAAAGATGCAAACGGAAATGACAATTTTAAAACTGCTGTTGAACTTATAATAAATGGAATCAGACCGAACGTATATGCTGTATACAGAAACGGTAACGGCAGAATGTTTGTACACTACGGCTGTCATCTTTTACAGTGCGCGAATCATTCTAATGACTTCTATAGCTGTGACATGAAAAAGGTAAGGGAAAATACACCTGTGTTCAAGGGCAAAAAAGCAAAAGCGAAAACGATGTTGCTTGATAAAATCGATTCACTTTCTTCACGTGTTCTTAAAATTGAACCGTATGTCGGAATTGACTACGGCGCGTTTAACCTTGATGGTGTAAAAGCAGTTATTCACGGTGTATATCATTCAAGCACGCTTGCGGTCAATCCGCATAAAAATGAAGTCGAACATCCTGATTCGGTCATGTATCTTAAAAAAATGTGCGACAGCTTTACACCACAAATTCCGATATTTATACAGCCTTGCAATAAAGATGCATATTCTTATAAAACGACGGGAATTGCTTTAAGAAGCGGTATTACCCCGATACACGGTCTTACAAGTGAAACGGCATATGTCAAACTCCTTATAGGCACATCACTGGGATTTCAAGGAGATGAACTTATAAACTTTTTGAACACGGATATAAACGGTGAATTTATTTTATAATATGCAGATTTTTTTTACACATTCTATTGACTTTTTTGCCGCCTTATGATATACTTCATCATAGGTAATTAGGCTGTGATGAAGACAGTAGGGCAGGATCAATGTTTACAGAGAGCCGCATGTTCGGTGTAAGTGCGGTAACAAATTTTACCTGAAAAACACTTCGGAGCTTGCGGAAGAAAGCCGTATGGTTATTAGAACCGCACGTTGATCGCGTAAAGATTTAATGAAGAGGGCCTTTTAGGTCAATTTGGGTGGTATCGCGGAAGAAGAGCCTTTCGTCCCATAGTATGGGGCGGAAGGCATTTTGTTTTCTCCCGTATAAAAACTGAAAAACAAGAAAATATTTTACTAAAAGGAGTACAATATAATTATGCTTAGAACACACACTTGTAATGAACTCGGTATTAACAATATCGGACAAAAGGTAACACTTACAGGCTGGATGGATACTGTGCGTGACCACGGAGGCGTGCTCTTTGTTGACCTTCGTGACCATTACGGAGTAACGCAGATCGTCCTTTCCGACGATTCACTGATTGCGGGAATTGCAAAGGAAACAGTTATTCTTGTAGAAGGTACTGTTTCAAAAAGAGATGAAGAAACGGTAAACCCCAAAATTGCAACAGGCCTTATTGAAGTAAAGGCTGAAAAGGTTGAGGTGCTCGGTCCCTGCCAGCTCGGACTTCCTTTTGAAATCGACACATCAACACAGACAAGAGAAGAAGTAAGACTCAAGTACAGATATCTTGACCTTCGTAATCGCAAGATACACGATAATATCGTACTTCGCTCCAAGATACTCAGCTATCTCCGTTCACAGATGGAAGAACTCGGATTTTTGGAAATACAGACTCCCATTCTTACAGCTTCCTCACCCGAGGGTGCAAGAGACTATCTCGTTCCCAGCCGTAAGCACAAGGGTAAGTTCTACGCTCTGCCGCAGGCACCCCAGCAGTTCAAGCAGCTTTTGATGGCATCGGGCTTTGACCGTTACTTCCAGATAGCTCCCTGCTTCCGTGACGAGGATGCACGTCAGGACAGATCCCCCGGTGAATTCTACCAGCTCGACTTTGAAATGTCCTTTGCAACACAGGAAGACGTATTTGCAGTTGCTGAAACTGTTGTATATAACACATTTACAAAGTTCTCCGATAAAAAGGTATCAAAACCCCCGTTCAAGAGAATTACATTTGCCGATGCAATGCTGAAGTACGGTACAGATAAGCCCGACCTTCGCAACCCTCTTGAAATCAAGGATCTTACAGACTTCTTTGCAAGACACGAATTCCTTGATATAAACGGCAGAACGGTTCCGTTCAAGAACAAGCTCGTGCGCGGTATCGTTGCAAACTACCTCGTAAAGAAGGACGGCGAGGGTGACGGTAAAAAGGCATTTGAAAAGGCTATCGACACATATTCAAGAAGCATCGGAATGAAGTTCGGTTGCGGATATATAACACTTGAAGGCGATGACTTCAAGGGCCCTATCGCAAAATTCCTTACAGATGAACAGAAGAAAGAGCTTTGTGAAATATGCGGCGTAAAGGAAGGCGACTCTATCTTCTTCATCAGCGACAGTGCTTCCGTTATCGACCGTCTTTCCGGTGAAATGAGAACATGGATCGGTAATGAGCTTGGTCTTATCAAGGACGATTCCTTTGAATTCTGCTTTATCGTTGACTTCCCGATGTACGAACTCAACGCTGAAACGGGCAGAATCGACTTCACACACAACCCCTTCTCAATGCCTCAGGGCGGTATGGATGCGCTTCTCAACAAGGATCCGCTTGAAATATTCGCATATCAGTACGATATCGTATGTAACGGTGTTGAGCTTTCTTCGGGTGCTGTACGTAACCACAACCCCGAAATAATGAGAAAAGCATTTGAGATTGCAGGCTACGGCGAGGAAGACCTCAAAGCAAAGTTCGGCGCACTCTATACAGCGTTTGCTTACGGTGCTCCCCCTCACGCAGGTATGGCACCCGGTGTTGACAGAATGATAATGCTTATCGCAGGTGAGGAAACAATAAGAGACGTTATTGCATTCCCGCTTAACGGAAATGCACAGGACCTTATGATGGGCGCACCCGGTGAGGTTACCGAACAGCAGCTTCGTGAGGTTCACATAAAAGTAAGAGATTGATTTTAAGGAGTGGAAATATGGATAGAAACACACTCAGAAGACTTGAGCTTCTCAATCAGCTCAGTCTGACAGAAACACAGAAAGATGAAGTTATAGCGTTTTTTGCAGACCGAGAAAATGATGCAAAAGTCCTTGAAAATATAGATACTTCAACCACGGAACGTATGGTACACGTAATGCCTGTTATGACGGTAGTGCGTGACGATATTCCCTCACAGCCCTTTTCACGTGATGACCTTCAGAAGGGCGCACCCGAAACTGACGAGGGATACTGGTGCGTTCCCCGTGTTGTAGAATAAGGAGGGGATTCAGATGATATATACAGCAAAAAAAGATGTTAATTCCGCTTGTAAAATAGTGGCGGAGGATATGCTCTTGACAACTGATATGCCCACAGCCGCAGGCTCAAAGATGCTTGACGGTTATATGAGTCTTCTTGAAGCAGAGGCGCTTACACGTCTTAAAAGTAAAGGTTATGGCGTATGCGGAAAAGCAGATGTCGGTGAATTTTCCATTGATTTGCTTGGCGAAACATCGTACAACGGCGCAAACACAGCAGACGGAAAGCTTTTGAATTCATCTGCCGAAATATTGAAGGCAAATGAAGCAGATGCCGCTATTGCACTTGATGTTAACGGTACACCCCGCCGTGCGGCAGCTCAAAACGGCCTTGTGAGCGTGAAGCCCACATACGGTACTGTTTCACGTTACGGAACGGTTCCCGTTGTTTGCTCGGGTGAAACGATAAGCGTCATGGCAAGAGATGCCGAAATGTGCCGCAAGATACTTGATGATATTGCAGGACACGATGACAAGGACGGCACAAGTCTTCCCGAAGGTGAAATTTCCAAAAAGGCTGATGCAAAGCCCATCAAACGCATAGCAATTATAAATGATATGATGGCGGATGTTTCCGATGACATCAAAGCAAATATCGATTCTGCTGTGGCAAAGCTTGGTGTTGAGGTTGTAAATATCGACAGCTCTGTTATTGCAGCATCACGCCCTGCATGGAATATTCTTATGAGCGCAGAACTTTGCAACAACGTATCAAGATACGACGGTGTGAAGTACGGTTACAGAGCAGAGAAGTTCTCAGGCATTGACGAGCTTTATACAAACAGCCGTACAGAAGCATTCGGTGAGCTTCTTAAAACAGCCATAATCTTCGGTTCGGAAACACTTTCGACGGAAAATTATATGAAGGTATATGACAAGGCACTTCGCACACGCCGTGTAATCGTCGAGGAATTTGCAAAGATATTTGCAGAATTTGATGCTGTGATGATCCCTGCTTGCTCAAAGGCTTTCTATACGGAAGATGATGTAAAGGCGGATAAATACATTTCTTACAAAGAAAATTTCTATACAGCTCCCGCATCAATTACGGGACTTCCTGCAGTTGTCGCAGGCGGTGTACAGCTTATAGGCAAGGCTTTTTCCGAAAACGCTCTGCTTGAGCTTGCATCAAAGATTTAAAAGGAGGTATAACGGCTATGAAATACGAAACAGTCATAGGACTTGAAGTACACGTTGAGCTTGCAACACAGTCCAAAATTTTCTGCTCCTGTTCGGCACATTCTTACGGCGCTGAGCCTAATGAGCACGTATGCCCCGCTTGCTGCGGTATGCCGGGTATGCTTCCCGTTGTAAACAAAAGGGTTGTCGATTACGGTATGAAAGCAGGCTTTATGCTCGGATGTGATATCAACCGTGTAACGACATTTGACAAAAAAAGCTACTATTATCCCGATCTTCCCGCCGCTTATCAGACAACACAGTGGTTTGCACCCGTTGCGGTAAACGGTCTTGTTGAAATTGAAACATCAAAGGGCAAAAAGGGAATCCGCATAAAGCAGATACACATGGAAGAGGATGCAGGCAAGCTTGTACACGATATAAGGGAAGACACAACACACGTTGACTTCAACCGTACAAGTGTTCCGCTTATCGAGATAGTAAGCCAGCCCGACCTTTCCTGCGCGGAAGAGGTTGAAGCTTATCTTGAAAGACTTAAAAATCTGCTCCGCTATGCAAGGGTTGCAGAGTGCGAAATGGCACACGGCACAATGAGATGTGACGTAAACCTCTCTGTTCGTCCCGAGGGAAGCGATAAACTCGGCGTGCGTACGGAGATGAAGAATATGAACTCCATTGAGGCTATCAAGAGAGCTATTGAATACGAAACGGCAAGACACATTGATGCGCTTGAAAATAATACAGAGGTGCTTGTTCAGGAAACAAGACGCTGGGATGATATCAAGGGCAAGAGCTTTGCAATGAGAACAAAGGAAACAGCAGGTGACTACCGTTATTTCCCCGATCCCAACGTAATGCCGGTAGTTATCGATGATGCTTGGTTTGATGAAATTAAGTCCTCGCTCCCCGAATTTCCCGAGGTAAAGCGTGAACGCTATATGTCCGAATACGGTCTTGGCGAATACGATACGGAGCAGATAACAAAGAGTATCGCACTTTGCGAATGCTTTGAAGAAGCCGCAAAGACTTGCGGAGATGCTAAAAATGCCGCAAACTGGATAATTTCAGAGGTTATGAGCATACTCAACCTACGTCAGATGACGTACGATATGTTAACAGTAAGCGGAAAATCACTCGGTGAGCTTATTGTGCTTGTATCAGGCGGTAAGGTCGGCCGTGCGAATGCGAAAAAGATACTTGCAGTTATGTTTGACGATGCAAGCATCAACCCAGAGGAATACGCAAATGCAAACGGATTTGTAATTTCAAACGATACAGGTCTTATTGACAAGGTCGTTAAAGAGGTCGTTGAATCCGATCCCAAGTCTGTTGCAGACTATAAGGGCGGTAAGGAAAAGGCGCTTATGGCTCTGTTCGGCAGATGTATGAAGGAGCTTAAAGGCAACTGCGATCCGCAGACACTCAGAAAGATTCTGATAGACTATATTGAAAAAATATAAAAAAATGTCGCTGTGAGTAAACCTCACGGCGACATTTTTTACGGCAGATTTGTTTCGTTATTGCGGAATTATAGATAATTTATATATTAGCTTTGAAATGTACATATAGTAGCCGTACAATTGATTTACAATGAGGCATTTATGCTAATGTGGCATAAGAAATAGGAAGGAATTTGGACAAATGAAGAAGTATTCTTTTCGATTTATAAGTTTTGTGCTGTCGTTGGCTATGGTTATATGTGTATTTCCTGTCAATGCTTTTGCACTTGAATTTGTAAACCGTGAGACTTTAAAAACGAAGACAGTGTATGATGCGACCTTGTCTGTTGGCACATACGATGATTTAGTGTCGGCAATCAATGCCGCAAACAGCGCTGACGGAAACACTCTTATCAATATTACAAACGATATTACGGTAACTGCGGCATTTCCTGCGATAAAGAGAAAAATCACATTAAACGGTGCAAATCACACGCTTTTAAGAGATAACGCATATACAGGTGGATTTTTTACCGTAAATTCGGAAGCAACACTCACGCTTGGCGGCGGACTTATTATCGACGGTAATAATGAGTGGATGATGAACGAAAAGCTTTATGCTGAAAAAATGGCACTGCATATGGAGAATGAAATAATAAACGATATAGGTGTTTTTGATCTCGCCGTTCCTGAAGACGGCGCACCCATTGCTACCGAAGCGCTTTTTAAAGTAAACGGCAATGTTGTCGCAAATGACGTTACTGTAAAAAATCACGTCGGAAAACACAGCGGTGCTTTAGGGTATGGTATTTTCAGAATGGCATCAGCATCTGAACTCGTAATAAATGACGGTGCGAATTTTATTCATAATGCAACGAGCGGAGGCGCTACCATTTGTTACTTGGGCGCTACAGATGCCGTGGTTATAATGAACGGCGGACTGATCGACGGCAACTTTTTCTCAGACAAAGGCGGTGTGTTCAAGCTCGAACACGGATATTTTGAGCTTAACGGCGGAACTATTTCAAATAACCGTGGTATGGCATCAGACGGTACAGCTGTTTTTATCAGAGGTAACTACCATCCCAAATTTGTTATGAACGGCGGAACTATATGCGGTAACGCATCATTACAATCAGGACAGGGAAATGACAACTCGGCTATTAACCTCAGCAGCGGAAACGGTATTGTTGAAATACACGGCGGTAAGATCTACCACAATATAGGACGCCGCGGCGGCGGTATTGCTGTGCGTGATTCCGCAGAGGTGAAGTGTACAATAACAGGCGGTGAGATAGTCAATAATGTTGCGGTGTCGATTACTCCGAGCGGTCCGAGTTCTGCTATGCCGGCTGAAGATATGAAAGACTTTGTTTGCGGTGGTATTGACAAGAACAATATTTCAATCGTCGGCGGTGTATTTTCGCAAAATCTTTTCCAAGAGCCGGACTTGTTTAAAGAGTGCTTGAAGGATACAGTTTCAGGCAGTGAAACATACGGTCAGCAATACGGCTTTGAGGTTATTTTCAGAACAGAAAACGGCGAAGAAGTTCCGTATTTCAAGGTCGTTCCTGCAGTGGCGAAGAATGAGCGTACGGGTGAAACGTTTGGACATTTGCAAGATGCTATCGATTTATCCGAGGACGGTGACGTTATCACACTGCTTTGTAACCAAGAAGTAGTATATAATCCCTTGTTTGTAACGAAAAATCTTACGTTTGATATGAATGGATATACGGTATATGGCAGCAAATACACCGGATACTATGAACAAAATGATGGAAGCTATAAAACGCAGATATATCCTATAGACCCTATGGTAATCAGTGAATCTGAAAACGTTACATTCAAAAACGGAACGATGGATGCGCTTACAATTAACCATACCGGCGGTACTATCTTTTACGCAGGTGAACCGAGAAGCGGTGCGGTGGGTAACATTACTATTGAAAATGGTATTTATATTGCAAATACCAATATTGCAACAGCGATTTACGGCAATCTTGAGGTCAAAGACGGTTATTTTGATATTAAGCGCGTTCAGCAGGGCACATACGGTTTTGACTGCAATAACACCACATATAAAAAAGGTCAATCCGATATAGAGATTTTCGGCGGTACATTCAAAAACTTCAATCCGCAAGATAATAATGCTGAAGGCGCAGGCACGGATTTCTGTGTTTCTGATGCTGTTACAGCACAGCTTTCAAACGGTATGTGGATGGTAGGTAACAATGTCTGCCGGAATACGAAAACAGGCGCGCATTACCAAACCGTTTCAGAGGGATTGTCAAAAGCGCTTGACGGACAAACTATACAGCTGATTTCGTCAACAACCGACGGAGAACTTTTGCTTCCTGCCGGAGCAACACTTGACCTGAATGGCTTTACACTTATCGCAAGCAGTGTTGTCGGAGGCGCTTCGACGAATGTTATTGACAGTACGAACAACGCTGAAAACGGATATGAAGCAAACGGACTTCTCAAAATAAACGGTGAACAGTTTGTTTTATCGGGTAATAACAGTGCGGTTCCTGTATATTCTCCAATTGACGGCGGTTACATTTTTGTCGATTTTCTTTTCAATCAAGGACATAACACTGCGAACGGTGTTTCGACGGTAAATGCGCTTGTAACGACGAAAACGATGAAAGTTATAAGCTTGTTAAAGGACGGCGCTGCTGATAACGATATACAGATAGGTGTGCGTGTAACGGTGAACGGCAACGATCCCAAAACCTTTGTTTTCTCTGAATCAGCTGTAAAGAACGTAATGAATTCAAACGGCGGCAAATTCAATTTGTTTGACCGTATGTTTTATGCGAGCTTCACCGGCTTGGACAGTTTTGAAACTGTTGAGGTGCATCCTGTGGTGATTGCACACGGAAATGTTATTGATATGCGTGATGATGCAATTATTTTAAAATAATGTAAAAATAAATTTGTAATTTCTTGCTTTTTAACGTCGCAATTCTTTTGTTTTTCGATAAAAAAAGACACAATCGTGAAAAAGTTTATATATTGGTCTTGAAATATACATATAGTAAGCGTACAATTAAAATGTGTTGTAGTATCTATGCTAATATAACACAAAAAAGGAAAGGAATTTAGGTAAATGAAAAAACGTATTATCAGGGCAATAAGCTTTACAGTATCATTAATTATGGTATTTTGTATGTTGCCGGCAAACGTTTTTGCGCTTGAATTTGCAAATTATGAGTCGGTAAGAGTGTCTGAACCGAGCCTTAATTTGTCAGCTTCCACGTATAGCGAGCTTGTATCGGCAATAAATCAGGCGAACACATCGGGAGGTGCCGTTATCACGCTTACAGCTGATATTACGGTAACTGCAGCTTTCCCGAATATTACAGCAGATGTGGTGATTAAAGGCGCTCATCATACGCTTTTGTGTGCCAATGATTATATTGGCGGATTCTTCACAGTAAACGCAGGGGCAACGCTCACACTTGACGGCGGTGTTATCATCGACGGTAATAATGAGTGGGTATTCAACGAATCCCTTTATGCAGAGAAAAAGGTAGGCTACTTGAAAGGCAACAAAGTTACAGGTATATTGGATCTTGATTTGGTTGATCTGGAAGCTGATGCGCCGATTGCGACCGAACATATATTTACCGTGAACGGTAATGTTGTTGTAAATGATGCTACTGTTCAAAACCATGTTGGGTATACGTATGATGCCGGAAATAATATCGGCTACGGTATTTTCTTGATGAAGGATAATTCCGAGCTTGTGATAAATAATAATTCGAAACTTATTCATAATGCGTCAGAAGGCGGATCGATTATTGCATACGTAGAGGGTACAGGTGCACAGGTTGTAATAAACGGCGGCTTGATAGATGACAACTATATTGCAGGTGACGGCGGTATATTCAGAAATGAACGCGGTTATATAGAAATGAACGGCGGTACTATTTCAAATAACAGAGGCCATCAGTCAAACGGTACTGTGGTTTATATGGAGAGTAATTACAGCCCTAAATTCGTTATGAACGGCGGAACTATTTGTAGTAACGAATCTCTCTACACAGCGAGTTCCGGTAATAATTCACCTGTAGAGATATCTTTGGGTAATGCTACTGCTGAAATACACGGCGGTAAGATTTGCCACAATACAGGTCGTCAGGGTGGCGGTGTTATTGCACGTAATTCAACACAATTGACACTTATAATAACAGGCGGTGAATTTGTTCACAATTTTTCTTCAAAAGATTTTGGCAATACAGGAGATTTGGCGGTAAATAACGTCATCAACGAAGACGGAAGCTCTTCTACTATTTCAATAACAGGTGGAATATTCACACAGAATCTTCAGCAAAATTACGTAAACTATATGGCCGACAATGTTAAAACGAGTGATACGTATGGTAAAACATATGGTTCAAGAGTTGTTTTTAAGAGCGAAAACGGCGTGGATGTTCCTTACTTTTATATTGAACCTGATATGGTAAGAAATGAGAGCACAGGTGAAACATTTGCCAGTTTCCAAGAGGCTGTTGATGCGGCACAGGCAGGAGACGTTATTACTGCGCTTTGCGATCAAGAACTGGTAAATTCACCCTTGATGGTTGATAAAAATATTACTATTGATTTAGGCGGGTATACTTTATACGGTTGGAAATATACGGCAACTAATGTAGAATATTCGATGGATGTAATGATACTTATTGGAGCTGATGATGTTACTTTCAAAAACGGAACAATAAATTCAGCTCTGATGGATGGTACTACCGGCGATACAACTATATTTATGGTAGGTGACACCGTTGGAGGACAGAACGGTGCATATAAATGTAAGGGAAATTTGACAATAGAGAACGGAACGTATATTTCCCGTAGTAATATTGCAACAGCTTCGGATGGAAACTTGACAATCGAAGGCGGTTACTTTGATATCCAAAATCCCAAGAATGGTGTGTACGGTCTTGATTGCGTTAACAATTCGTATACAAGCGGTAAAGCTTCGGTATCCGTTTCCGGCGGTACGTTTAAGAATTTTGACCCCGAGGAAAACGGTGCAGAGGGGGAAAATACAGACTTCTGCGCTCAAGGCTGGGTTACGACACAGCTTTCTGCAGATACGTGGCAGATAGTTCCTCCCGTTTGCTGGAATATGCAGACAGGCAAGCATTACGAAACTGTTGCAGAGGGCTTGTCAAAGGCAAATGAGGGAGAAACTGTTCAATTGCTTGTATCAACACAAGAGGGAGACCTTCAACTTCTTCCCGGAACTAAGCTTGATATAAATGGTCTTACGCTTGTTGCGGATAACGTTGTCGGTGTTGACACCACGCACGTATATGACGGCACAAATATTGCGGAAAATGGCTATCGGGCAAACGGTTTACTGCGCGTGCTCGGCAATCTCGTGCTTGATAATGACAACTGCGCAGTACCGGTATATTCACCCGTTGGTGACGGATATATTTTCGTTGACTTCCTTTTCAACCAAGGACAGGACAGGTTTGGCGACGTATCAAGAGTAAATGCTCTCGTTACTTCAAGAACAACAAAGATAATAACGCTCTTGAAGGACGGCGCAAGTGACAATGATATACAGATAGGTGTACGTTTGACTGTAAACGGTGAAGATAGCACGACTAAAGATGGCACGACGTTCGTTTTCACGGATGTTACAATAAAAAACGTAATGAATTCCAACGGCGGAAAGTTCAATTTATTTGACCGTATGTTCTATGCAAACTTTACGGGAATTGATGATTTTACCAGTGTTATAGCAGAACCGATCGTGATTGCACATGGAACTGTAATCGATTCGCATAATAATGTGATCGTTTTGAAGTAATGATGGGGGGAAAATAAAATGAAAGAATATATTAAACCTGAGGCTGAGATCGTTACATTTGAATCGGAAGATGTTACTGCGGTAACCGATCTTTACAAAATAAACTTTGACGGCGGAGATATAAGCAACATCCTTAACTTGGGTGAGGAATGGTTTGTATAATCACCGTATAGCGGAAATAAAACGGAATGAAAAAAGCGGCACGAGTTTTTGCTCGTGCCGCTTTTTATGCAACAATTATCTTATTTCTTTTCTCATATCTGCCCAGCAGCGTACTACCTTGAAGCCTGCAGATTCATAAATGTTTCTTGCGGGGTTTGTTTCGCCCGTGAACAACGTCATAAACTCAGCGCCCATATCGTGAAGTCCCGAACAGAGGGATGAGAACAATGCGCTGCCAAGACCGTATGTACGGTACTCTGTATGTACGCCGATACCTGCAAAGTAACCGCGTCCGCTTTCCTGAACTGTAAGAGGACCTGTAAAGCCGATTACCTTTGCGCGGCCGTCACCTGCAGATGCATCCTCTGCAACCAAAAGGGGCAGGGGATTTTCTTTTGCTTCGTTGCCCATAATTGCGGCTTTCCAGCCGGGGTTCTTGAGGTTGTCAAAAAGCTCCTCAAGGTCATAGTGACGGTTCTTGTCATAGTATGTGATTGAAAGACCGTGTTCCTTTGCTTTTTCCATTTTAGCCTTGATTTTTTCGGAGAATTCAAAGCCTTCAAGACATCTGTAATATGAATTCTGGTACGCAAAATCACGGTAGCCGATATTCTTCATAAATAAGTAACCGCCCTGAAGCATATCAACGCCGGGAATTCCGGG
>JAZRTS010000016.1:0-7698 GCA_045652135.1 Eubacteriales bacterium
ATAAAGTTCTGTCTTTCAAGGGTTATAAGCAAAAACAAAAACATTCCCCATATGATATAGTTTATGCTGTCGCCGTGCCAAATGCCCGTAAAAAGCCAGACAACAAACATATTTCTTACGGTTTTTGATTTACCGAGTCTGTTTCCGCCAAGCGGAAAATAGACATTCTCCTTGAACCAATTGCCGAGGGTCATATGCCAACGGCGCCAAAATTCACCTACGGAACGTGACATATACGGGTGTGTAAAGTTATCGGGCGTGTCATATCCGAGCATCATACCGATACCCTTTGACATAAGTGAATAGCCGTAAAAATCAAAATAAAGCTGTAAAGTAAAGGCAAGTACACCTATCCAGGCAAGCGGTGTGGATACGGAATCGTACCCTATCGTTTCAACTCCGTTCCAAACAGCGGCAAGGCGGTTGGCAAATATCATTTTAAGTCCGAAACCGAGAATAAACTCATAAAGTCCCTCGTTCACCTTTACTACCGTTACTACTCGGCGTTTAAGCGCAGGCAGAAAATCGGAATACGTCTGTATCGGGCCCATCGTGACCTGCGGAAAAAGCGTCACGTATGCGCCGAAATCAATAAACGAGCCTTCAGCCCTTACCTTTCCCGAATACACCTGATGCAAATACGATATGCATTTGAAAATATAAAAACTGAAGCCAAGCGGCAAAACGACGTTGAGTGCGGAAATGCTGTCGGGTGTGAGTGCGGCAAACGCACTGACAACGGGCTTGAAATATTTAAAAAGCAGAAGCGTCGAGACGTTTGCCGTCACGCCCATAATAAATATACCCGTTTTAATTTCTTTTTTTGATCTGTCTATCAATATACCGGCAAGATAGTTACCGAGAGTAGATATAATAAGCCAGACAAATGAATATACCCCTCCGGATGCCAGGTAGTAAAACAAAAGGCTGCCCGCAAACAAAACGATGTTTTTAAGCCTTGACGGTATTATGCCGTGCACCAGAACAAATACAGGCAGGAATATGAAAATAAAATCTATACTGCAGAAATTCACATTATACTCCAAAAATTATCATCGACTTGGTATTATACCACTTTCTTCGTTGTATTACAATTAAAATTAATGCTATTATTTATTAATAAATTTAATTTTAAAAAATAAATTACATTTTATGCATTACAATCAAAATAAAATTTTGTATAATAATTATATCAAAATAAAAGGGGGCTTATTTTTGGCAAGCGAAAGAATAATATCAGATGCGATAATGTCGCCCATACTGCGTGACTTCAGATCATACAAACTGATAAGCCAGAACAGAACACCGAAAACCGTTGACGAATACATATGCGACCTGCGTATTTTCTTTAAATTTATCATTGCAAGCAGAAGTGACCTGCCGGTTCTGGGTGAAGAATTTGAAAACATAGCCCTGTCGTGTGTAAACGCTGAATTTGCAGACGGTGTCACAACCTCTGAAATTTACGATTACCAATTATATATGCGTAACGAACGCGGAGTTTCCGCGCGCAGTCTGGCAAGAAAAATGTCCGCAATAAAATCGTTTTACAAATACGCGACGGTTGCCGTGCGCGTATGCAAAAACAACCCTGCGAAGGATATTGAGGGCGCTTATATAAGAGCGTCTTCACCAAAATTTTTAACGCTCGATGAAAGCGCTCATCTGCTTGATACGATAAGCGCAGATGAAAAATCGTGCACAAGACTGAGAGATTATGCGATAATTCTGCTGTTTTTAAACACGGGACTGCGTCTTTCGGAGCTCGTGATGATAAACATCGAGGATTTTGACCGCGAAATGACACGCATAAACGTCATCGGAAAGGGCAGAAAAGAACGTGTTGTATACATCAACCCTGCCTGCAGAAACGCAATCGTTGACTATCTTGAAGAAAGACGCGACGTGCAATGTATCGAACGCGGACGTCATCCGCTTTTCTTGTCTACACGTGCAAAACGCATATCAAACAACGCCGTACAGAAGCGTGTGGAAAAATATCTGACAGATGCAGGCTTTGAATATAAAAAGCTGTCAACGCATAAGCTCCGCCACACCGCCGCAACGCTTATGTACCGCGAGGGTGGAGTTGACGTGCGTGTACTGCAGGAGATACTCGGTCACGAACAGCTCAACACCACACAGATATACACGCACGTGGTAAATGAGGATATTGAGCGTGCAACGATGCAAAATCCCCTCTCACGCTACAAGCCGAAGCCGAAGGAATGATTCAGACGGTATTCACACCGCTTTCACATTACAGATGTAGAATAGAGCATCAAAACACAGGAGAAGATTATGTACCGACTTCTTATCGTTGATGACGAAGAAAAAATAAGAGAGATAATAAACAAATACGCCGTATTTGAAGGCTACGAAACTGACGAAGCCTCCGACGGTATGGATGCTGTGGAAAAGTGCAGGGGCAACGATTATGACCTTGTCATAATGGATATTATGATGCCCTTTCTTGACGGCTTTTCAGCCGCGAAGGAAATAAGAAAAACAAAGGATATTCCCGTCATAATGCTTTCGGCAAGGGGCGAGGAATACGATAAGATACACGGCTTTGAGGTGGGGGCTGACGATTACGTCGTAAAGCCGTTTTCCCCAAAGGAGCTTATGATGCGTGTGGGCGCCGTCATAAACAGAACGAAAAAAAGCGCACGGTCAAGCGAAAAGGAAATACTGTCCTTCGGAGGCCTTACGGTTGATTTCACGGGCAGGCTCGTATACGTTGACGGTGAAAAAGCAGAACTTACACCAAAAGAATATGAGCTTTTGTTCTATCTTGTGCGAAACAGAGGTATTGCCCTGTCACGTGAAAAGCTTATAACCGAGGTTTGGGGATATGACTTTTTCGGTGATGACAGAACACTCGACACACACATAAAGCTTTTGCGCAAAAGCCTTGGAGAATACGCAAATCTCATTGTAACATTACGCGGCGTCGGCTACCGCTTTGAGGGCTGACGATGCAGAACACACAAACGGACAAGAAAACAAAAAAGTGTACAAGCATTAAAACAAAAGCGGTAATCTACACTTCCGTTTTTGCCCTTTTACTGCTTGTAACGGTGTGGATATTCCAGGTCTTATTGCTCGATACCTTTTACGAAACGGCAGTAAACAGAACTATCACAAAAACGGCTCAAACCGTCAGCGAGAGCATCAACGATGAAGAGCTGGAGGATATGCTCAAGGTTATTTCAGACCGCACCGCAACAGACATAAAGGTGATTTTTTCCGATACAGACCATGAAAAAAATATACAGTCGCTTTCCTTGCGAAGCATACTTAACAATGACAGCTTGGTGAAATATTATATTCAGCAGGCGGACGAGGCAGGCGGTGAATATTTTTCACGCCATATCGAAAGCGTGAAAATGCCCAATTCACAAAAGCCGCCTGAGAATATCGGCGGCGATATACCTCCGTCAGACAAGAGTGATAAAAAAAAGCCGTTTGTAACGATGTATGAGTCCGAAAGCCTTATTTACTGTATGCGTACTCAGACATCGGACGGCAAAAACGCATATATTGCAGTAAGCTCTGAGCTGTCACCCGTTGATTCCACGGTGGAAACGATAAAAAATCAGCTTGTTGTCATAAGTATATTATTCATTGTTATTGCCGCTTTTATGGGCACATTCATTGCAAAAAAGCTGTCAAATCCCATAATCAGCATAAACGAGTCGGCAAAGAAGCTTGCAGACGGTAATTACAGCGCAGACTTCGACGGAGGAACGATTAAGGAAACAGCAGAGCTTTCCGATACGCTTAACTATGCGGCAAATGAGCTTTCACAGGTAGAAAATTTGCGCCGTGAGCTTATTGCAAACGTTTCCCACGATTTGAAAACGCCTCTGACTATGATAAGAGGTTACGGCGAGGTCATACGTGACATCCCTTCCGAAAACACACCCGAAAACGTACAGGTTATAATTGACGAGGCGATACATCTGCAAAGACTTGTCGATGACATTCTCTCCCTTTCAAAAATAGAATCGGGAATGGATTCAGCGACACTTTCTTATCAAAGCATCACCGATCTTATTTGCCGTATAAGCACAAGATATTCAAAGCTCAAGGGTGCTGAGGGATATGAAATAATTTTTGAGTATGCTGAAAATATTTCGCTGTCATTTGATGAGATAAAAATATCCCAAGTCATATACAATCTCATCAACAACGCAATTAATTATTCGGGTGATGACAAGCGTGTTACCATCGTGCAGACACGCACAAAAGCAGGTGTCAGAATTGAAGTCATCGACACGGGCTGCGGCATCAGCGAGGAAAACATAAAACATATTTTTGACAGATATTACAAGGAGAACAAGGCTCACAAAAGGGCGGAAATAGGCACGGGGCTCGGTCTTTCCATCGTCAAGGGAATAGTTGAGCTTCACGGCGGTACTTACGGTGTTGTAAGCCGCATGGGGGTCGGCTCGTCATTTTGGTTTGAGCTTAAAATATGATATGAACAAAAAACAAAAGGCGGCGATGTGCGTGTCACTTCTTGAAGGTATATACCCCGAAGCCGTCTGCGCACTTGAATCGGGAGGCGACCCGTGGCGCCTGCTTGTTATGGGCAGGCTGTCGGCTCAGTGTACCGATGCAAGGGTAAACGAGGTCTGCAGACAGCTTTTCAGGGAAATTCCCGACATTAACGCAATGGCAAATGCGGAGCTTTCGCAAATCGAACGGCTGATTTTCTCCTGCGGACTTTACAAAACAAAGGCGCAAAGCCTTAAAGGAATGGCTGAAAAGATAGTAAATGAGTATGACAGCCGTGTTCCCGACACGATGGAGGAGCTTTTAACGCTCCCAGGTGTTGGACGGAAGATAGCCAACCTCATTTTAGGCGACGTGTACGGCAAGCCTGCAATAGTTGCCGACACGCATTGCATCAGAATAAGCGCAAGACTCGGTTTTTGTCCTGCAAAGTCCTCTCCCGAAAAGACGGAAAGGATACTGAAAGAGTTGATAGCGCCCGAAAAACAATCGGATTTTTGCCACAGAATCGTTCAGTTCGGACGTGACACGTGCTCAGCACGCTCACCGAAATGCACTGAATGTCCGCTTTCCAGCCTGTGCGCAGAATACAAGAAGAACAAAAGCAAGGAATCATAATATGGCTTATACAATAGGTATTTGCACGCTTGGATGCCGTGTGAATCAGTACGAATCGTCAGCTTTGGCAAGGCTTTTCGAAAACGAAGGCTTTGTAGTTTCGCCGTTTGACGAAAAATGCGATGCTTACATAATAAACACCTGCACGGTAACGGCTGAAAGCGACAGAAAATCACGTCAGACGGTGCGCCGTGCGCTGTCAAACGGAACTGTTGTCGCCGTTTGCGGCTGTTCCTCACAGCTGAACGCTGAGGTTTTCCATGACCTCGGCGCACATTACGTGTGCGGAACACGAAATAAGCTGTCCGTGTTTGATTACATAAAAGAAAATATCGGGAAAGCTCCCGAAAGAAAAATAAACTCCCCTGCCCCGTCAAGTCTGCCATATGAAAATATGAACGGTATCTCAACGGAAAGAACGAGGGCTTACGTTAAAATTCAAGACGGCTGTGACGGCGCCTGTACGTACTGTGCAATTAAAAACGCACGCGGATGCTCCGTTTCAAGGGACGAGGAGGAAATACTTTGCGAGGTAAAAACCCTTGTAAATGAGGGATTTTGTGAGTTTGTCTTAACAGGCATCGAAACATCATCATACAAAAATCTGCCCTCGCTTATAAAAAAGGTGTCAGACATTGACGGAGTAAAGCGCATCAGACTCGGCTCGCTTGACCCGTCGTTCTTGCGCCCGGAGGTAACAGATGCACTTCTGTCCTCCGAAAAGCTCTGTCCGCATTTTCATTTGTCCGTTCAAAGCGGAAGCGACAGGATCTTGGCACTTATGAAAAGGAAATATAATTCCGCAATTTTAAGGCGGAACATCGACCATATTCTTTCAAAAAACAAGGATTTTCGCTTCAGCTGTGACATAATTGCAGGCTTCCCGACGGAAACGGAATCTGACCTTGAAGACACCGCAAGTCTTTTAAGAGATTATCCGTTTGTCCACGCACACATTTTCCCGTATTCGGAAAGGTCAGGCACACCTGCCGCCGAAATGAGCGGTATGTTATCTAAAGCAGAGCGCAAAAAGCACGCAGAGTATCTTGACAAGATCAGCACCGCCAAAGCGCAAGAGCTTATGGAAAAGAAAATAAACGAAAAAAAACAGCACACCGTGCTGTTTGAAACGTACAAAAACGGTGTTTTGTGCGGCCACACCGAGGATTTTACAGAGGTATTTATGCACGGCGACGAAGCATTAAAAGGAAAAATCGTAACGGTCACATCAAAAGAAATCAAAAACGGCAAGCTGTTTTGTGTTATGCTGTAACTAAAATCTCACGTTCGGGAAAATCCCGGCCGTGAGATTTTTTATATTATGCTATATTTGTATATCTGCGTTTTTTTACTGTTAAACCGACACCGAGCAAAGATACTGCCAAGCAAGCGATAACGGGTGTTATACTGTCAGCCGTTTCGGGATTTTCATTCTCTTTCACAGATGCAAAGTACATAAACTGCTCTGCCCCCTCGCCGCCCGAAATACGCCAGCCGTTTTCGGTATATTCAAAATCGATCGGCAGCCACTTCTGCTCTAAATTCATATAATCCGCTTTAAGCAAAACCGTATCAGAATCAACCACCGTTATACATTCGTCAAGAGAGCTTTCGGGTATAAGATGGGGAACAACCGGCCCTCCCCAGTAGAACAGTGAATCAACACGGTACATTTTATTATCAAGCATAAAAATAGCCCAATTAAACTGTACATTATTCTGTATATAATCATCGGTCAAAAATTTACCTATGTGATCATACCAAAATGACGGCTTGCCGTAATCACCGTCAAGAAGATAGAAAACAAGATCATCGTTCGGCTCAAATCTGATCAGCTTCAAAAGACGGTCTAACGTTTCTTTGTCCGTCACTTCCGTACCGCCGAGTTCTTCCACGTTTATGTCACCTGATGTAGAGCGCAGAATCAGGTGAAAGCCGTTCATTTTTGTTATAAGCTCTGCCGCTTCCGATTTCGTTATCGCCTGCTCGGCACTTGCAGATATTAAAAGCAAAGGCGAAAACAAGGTGACACAAATAAATAAAGATATTAGTCTTTTCATAACGATATCCTCCGTGTTTATTAAATCAAAATCACCGCAACAAACTTGCCACCGGTATGACCTCTTTCTTGTTATATTTAAGGTTGTAATGAATCTTTAAAATAACATTAGTACCTTTTCTGAAATAATTATAGCACAAAATTGTTCATTTGTCAATAAATTCCTTTTTGTGGTTTTGAACAAGATTTAACATTAGCACTTGTGCAATATATATAAACGAAAAAAATGACCGAGTATCATTTGATACTCGGCCATTTTATAATTCGGAAATCTATTATTTGATTTCGATTGTAGCGCCTGCTTCTGTGAGCTTAGCCTTGTATTCTTCAGCTGTAGCCTTGTCAACGCCTTCCTTAAGAGCCTTGGGGCAACCTTCAACGATGTCCTTAGCTTCCTTAAGACCGAGACCTGTAAGTTCACGAACAACCTTGATAACTCCGAGCTTGGAGGAACCGAAGGAAGCGAGAATTACGTCGAATTCTGTCTTTTCTTCTGCAGC
>JAZRTS010000017.1:0-13879 GCA_045652135.1 Eubacteriales bacterium
TAAGGTTTACAATCCGAAGACCTTCTTCCCTCACGCGGCGTCGCTGGGTCAGGCTTTCGCCCATTGCCCAATATTCCCCACTGCTGCCTCCCGTAGGAGTCTGGACCGTTTCTCAGTTCCAATGTGGCCGTTCGACCTCTCAGTCCGGCTACCGATCGTAGGCTTGGTGAGCCGTTACCTCACCAACTACCTAATCGGACGCGAGCCCATCTTACAGCGGATTGCTCCTTTGATATACATAACATGCGATACGTATATGTCATGCGGTATTAGCACAAGTTTCCCTGTGTTATCCCCCTCTGTAAGGCAGGTTGCTCACGCGTTACTCACCCGTCCGCCACTAAGTTGTTTAAACGCTTCCCGAAGGATTAATTCAAACAACTCCGTTCGACTTGAATGTGTTAGGCACGCCGCCAGCGTTCATCCTGAGCCAGGATCAAACTCTCTGAATAATTGTATTAAAACCGATGTATCTCTACACCGAATCCAATCAGAGTTTGTTCTCTTTTTGCTCTTTTACTTTTTTTGTAAGAGTATTTTTTCGATATCCGTCGTGTCCGGATATCTTCCACTTTATGTGATTCTTAAAAGGAATTGTCGAGATTCTTTGCATCATATTTCTAAGCTTTTTCGCTTTATACTTCGCTTATCTTATCTCGTCTGTTATTCAATTTTCAAGGACCAAGTCCGTCGCTCTCTCTTGGCGACTCGTATATATTACCACATCTCTTCGCATTTGTCAACTACTTTTTTCGTTTTTTTTCAGCATATCTACACCCATCCGCGCGTATCACGCTTTGTATATTTTAATTATACATTATATATAGATTTTTTGAAGGTAAAAATATTCGTTATCAAAGGCGATTGTGGCATAAAATTTTATTCTTCATGAAATAAATACCGTTATTATAAACGGGCAAATACAACTCACACAGCAACAGCTGTTACGCATGCGAACTACCGTTATACGAACCTGTTTCACCCCTTCCCTGCAGTGTCACATTTCAATTATATGATATATAATACATAAAACAACAAAATTCTTTTTTTGTTATTGACAAAAATGACTGCGTGATTTATAATGAATCTATCAAATAAAGGTAGGAATAATAATATGAAATGTCCCGCTTGCGGTTATAAAGACACAAAAGTCGTTGACTCCCGTCCCGCCGAAAACTACACGACCATACGCCGTCGCCGCGTATGTCTTGAATGCGGAACGAAGTTTTCGACGTACGAACACATCGAAATGATGCCCGTTATGGTTATAAAAAAAGATAAAACGAGAGAGGTTTTTGACAGAGCAAAGCTTCTCGGCGGTATTATTAAGGCTTGTCACAAGCGCCCCGTAACGTCAGCGCAGATGGAAAATATCGTACGAGACGTTGAAAATGCTATAAAGGGCTCTTCCAAAAACGAGATCCCGTCAGTCGCCATCGGTACAATGGTGATGGAAAGACTGAAGGACGTTGACGAAATAGCATACGTTCGCTTTGCATCCGTTTACCGTGAATTCAAGGATGTAGACACATTCTTGCAGGAGCTCCACGATATTAAAAACAGTAAATCGTAAGATCCGCAGACAGCGCACCCTATGTGTGTTGTCTGCTCTCGTTTTTGCAGCACATTACGCAACACCGGAAAATGCAAATTGTAATAAAAAAGGAGACATTATATGTGGAACACGGCAGTTATCTCAATTCTGATCATTGAAATAATATTACTGGCAAGCTTTACTATCGGAAAATTCCGAAAACGCAAGCTGAACGAAACAGCGCTGTTCATCGGCTCTGTTTTCGCATTATCATATGTTTTGCACTTGATCCCATTTTTTCACAGCTTATCCGAACCTTATACGAAATCCGATATTATTCTGGGAATGCTCGCTTGTATGCGCTCAGCTATTAAAATATTCGTCGGAGAATCAAACGTGGAAGCTGTAGAAACATTCGCAAAAGCCTTCCCTCTGTTTTCCGTTGAATACGCATTAGGCGTGATCATCGCCTTATTGACTACCATCAGCACAGCAATAGAAGCGTTCGGTGACTCGATCATAAACGGCTTCAAATTAAAAAAGACCTTGAAAAAAAACAGCTGTGATATCGTTGTCGGCAACAGTCCCGCAGCATTAAAATACGCGAAAACATGTAACGCCGTATTATTGCTCGACGACAGCGTAAGCAAAAATTCCTCGAAGGAGCTTATCGAAAACGGATATATCGTACTACGCAAAAGCTTCACCAAGCAGTTGCTCTCAAGCCGCAGGCTCAACCCTTCGACTCGCTATAATATCATTTGTCTTGACGCTGAAAAGGTTTTAGCCTGTGTTGACGCCTTTATAGACTACAAAAAAGAACACGAAAAAGCAAAAAATCTGCATCTGTATGTAGAGGTTGAAGGCGCAGCGGCTGAAACCGTCCAGCACGAAATAATCAAAAAGAACCGTATGGAGGCATACATAAGAACATTCAGCGCAGACGAGCTGCTTGCAAGAACATTCGTCGAAGAAAACCCCGTTACAAAGTACCTGCCAAATACTTATATTGAAAACGCAGCGGTCAAGCCCGGAACGGAAATAAATATATTTATACTCGGCTACGGCACTCTCGGCCGCGAGCTGTACCGTCAATCGGTAATGAACAACCAGCTCGTTATTTATGACGGCGAATATAAAACGTTGCCGATAAACTACTTTTTGTGCGATAGAAATATCGATCCTTCAGATTGGGAGATAAACGGTCTTCCCAACGAACTCAGAGAACTGACCGAAGAAGATCATTTCCCCATACCCGAAATGCCGTTCAAAACGAAGGTCATCGATAAATTGCCGACCTCGCGCGAGGTACTTACAACCATCAGAACAAACGTGCAAAGCAAAAAGAGCTACACGTTCGTTATCATCGATACCGAAGACGATTTCCAAAATATTGAGCTCAGCGCAAAATTAAAAACCCTGCTTTTCAGCAATAACAACTATCACGTTTTTGTGCGCAGCAAAGCCGCTTACGCCGAAAACGACGACACCGTTACGTATTTCGGCAACAGCGACAACATATTCACTCACGACATTATCGTCAACGACAGCCTGTCAGCTATGGCGAAAAAGCTTAACGAGGTATACACCGAGCTGTACGCAAGCAAAGAAGAAAGAGAGCGTCCCGACTTTGCCGAATATATAAAACAAAAAGCAGAGGACGAATGGAATAAACTTGATCGCTTTACTATGTATTCCAACATATACGGAGCGATGAATCTGCGCGTAAAGCTCAATTTGCTGGGACTCGATTACGTGAAAAACAAAAGCGGCAAATCATCGCTTATCAGCGAGCGCTACGTCCGCAAGGACACCTATACATACGAAGAATATTTCAAGCCTTCGGTGCGCACGGCACTGCTCGTGCAGGAACACGCAAGATGGAACGCATACCACCTGCTCAACGAGCATCTGCCTTTACAAAAGGACGGCATCACCGTGAAATCAAGCAACGGCAAAAAGATCAGATTCAACGTCAAAAATTCAAATGCGAAAAAACACGCTTGTATCACGACGTTCAAAGGTATTGACGAGATGGCATCATTCCTCGCAAAAAAAGCCGGCAACGGATGCACCGCCGCCGATTACGACTACTATGCTTTGGATGAAATAACGATGATCTCCGCCGAAGATATTTTAAATTCGCTCGGCTATTCAGCGACAGAAAAATAAAACCTCGGTAATATAAATCCAAAACTCCGAATATATTGAAGTACACACTTTGATATTCGGAGTTTTTTGATGCTTAAAATAGAATCCGACGTTTGTCCCTTATACCGGGTATCGCCGTATCTGCCCGATTTCTTCAGCACGGCTTTAAAGCTTTTTTCGATTAAAAACCGCAAAAAGGCAGACGGTGTGACCGAGGTACGCCTAAGAAGCGGCGGCGCCTTTTCGCTGTCCTGCTCAGATGAAAATATATTCATAGGAGCAAACGGAGAGATAACCGAAAAGCCTCTGATATGCACAGAGGACGACATAAAACAATGCGTTTTCCGCCTTTGCGAAAACTCGTATCACGCTCACGAAGAAGAAATAAAAAACGGCTATATCAGTATGAAAAACGGCTTCCGCGCAGGCGTTGCGCCGATGTGCTCTCACACCGAAGCGGTGTACGGTATAAGCTCCGTCAATATAAGAATACCGAAAGAGGTGCGCGGCTGCTCCGATTCCCTTACGAAGGTGACGGAAACGCGCTCAGTTTTGATATATTCGCCGCCCGGTGTCGGCAAAACGACTGTTTTGAAGGACATTATAAGATACGTAAGCGGAAAAGGACTCCGCTGCGCAGTGATAGACAGCAGAGGCGAGCTTGACGTGACGGCTCCTCTTTGCGACCGCATTTCAGGAATGGAAAAGTCACGCGGTATCGAGATAGCATTTCGCACGCTTTGTCCGCAATATACCGTGTGCGACGAAATAGGCGCCGGCGAAGCCGACGGAATAATACAGGCATCAAACACGGGCGTGCCGTTTGCCGCCACGTGCCACGGCGAAGGATTTGATGAAATAATGCGCCGTCCGTTCGTAAGAAAACTGTATGATGCAGGTGTTTTTGACTTCTACGCGCGGCTTTACCGAGTCGGAGACAACGTCACGTTTGATATTAAAGAATGCAGTTGACGGGAGCTTTAACGGTGTGTATCTGCTCGGTCTTGCTCGGAGTTCTGATGTGCAACGAGGAAAAAAAGCGTATTGCTTATTTTGAAGAAATGCTTTTTTTGATGCGGTGCATACGCGACGAAATATGGATAAGACGCACGCCGACGGACGTGATTTTTTCATCTTTGTCATCACCCGACCTTGAAAAAACGGGTTTTTACACCGCTTTGGCTAAAGAAAAAAATCTTTATATGGCATCCCTCGGCTACGGTTTTACACCCGTTGAGCTTGATTTAATAAAGGATTTTTCCGATAAAATAGGAAAAAGCGATGCCGAAAACCAAAAAAGCGAATTCGATTATATAATTTCGAAAGCAGAGGAGCATCTGAAAAACCTGCGCGATGAAATGCCGAAACGGCAGAAGCTTAACGTCACCCTCCCCGTTTTTTTCGGACTTCTGTTCGTGGTGGTGTTTTTTTAAGATCGGCAAACATTAAAATTTAAGGGCGTAAAATATGGACATAAATCTCATAATAAAGGTTTCCGGTGTCGGTATACTCGTGGCGGCGGTATATCAGATACTGTCAAAAAGCGGACGTGATGAACAGGCGATGCTCGTTTCATTAACGGGAATAATCATCGTTATGCTGATGATAGTGAATCAGTTTTCATCGCTTCTGACAACGGTCAGGAGCATTTTCGGGCTGTGAATATAATAGGCATTTCGGTATTTTGTGCGCTTCTCGTTTGCATATTGCTGTTTGTCAGATCCGCCCACGCGCAAACGGGATTTCTGCTGTCGCTGTGCGGCGGCGTATGGCTCCTGACGGTGTGCGTAAACACTCTTTCGCCTATAGCAGAATACGTAAAAGCACTTTCCGAAACAGCAGGATTCAGTGAGTATATGCCATATATTTTCAAATCACTTTCTGTCGGGTTTATCGGGCATTTTTCCTCGGAGATCTGTAAAGACGCAGGCGAATATGCCATCGCGTCCTCGCTGCAAAGCGCAAGCAAGCTCGCCGTAGTCGGACTTTGTCTGCCGCTTGTCGGCAAAATTGCCGATATCGCCGTGTCGTATATATGAAAAGATTAGTTTTGCTTATCGCCGTCGGAATAGTTATCTTCACCATTTCCCCGTCAGCACTTGAATACGACGTATCCGGAGAGCTTTCGCAATATCTGCCCGACGGCGCACACGGCGACACAGCCTCGCTTGCCGAGGCTGTTGCAAGCGGCAGTATAGTTGACAAGCTGAAAACGGCGGTGAAAGATTCATTTCCCGACGTTTTCGGCACATTCGGCGCGCTTGTATGCGCTGTGCTGCTGTCAGGTATATCGTCTGCTGTGTCAAATTCGCTGAAAAACGAGGACGTCAGCGTGATCGCAGGGATATGTGTTTGCGGCGTGCTTGTTTTCACGGTAATAAAAACGTCCTTCGACATACTTCATACGTCGCTTACAGCAAGCGTCACGTTTATGACGGCAATGATGGGTGTTATGTGCTACGTGTACGGAATCATGGGAAACGTTGGCGGAATGGGGCTGTCAGCATCGGTCCTTGCAGTCGTTTTACAGGCGGTGCAGATGATAGCATCGTACGTTCTTTTTCCGCTTGTCGGCACGGTTTTCGGGCTGACACTTGCAGGCTGTCTTAAAGAAAAAAGCGAGCTTTCGGGAATATCCTCGTTCGTTAAAAAAAGCGCGGTATTTGGTCTTGCCGCGTGCGGAGCGGCGCTGTCTCTTGCATTGGCGATCGGCGGAGTCTTTTCAACGGTCTCCGATGGGGTTTTGAAAAAAAGCGTAAAATTTGCCGCAGGCTCGTTCATTCCGATAATCGGTTCATCGCTTGCCGAGGCATACGATGCTGTATTTTCAAGCATCAACGTTATAAAAACAACAGCCGGAGCAGGCGGTATCGGTGCGCTTTTGCTGATCTACGTTCCGCCGTTTTTCACGCTGTGCGTAACCAAGCTGCTTTTTTCGTGCGCTTCCGCACTTTCGGAGGTGCTGGGACTTCCCGCGCAGGCAAAGCTAATCGGAGGCTGCGGTGACATTCTCACGGTTATGATAGGTATCTGCGCGTTCTCATCCGCCGTTATGATAATAGCCTGCGCGGTTTTTATGAGGATCGGCATTATATGAGGGAATTTCTTGTATCCGTCACGCTCGTGAGCCTTATCACGTCCGTGTCACTTATGATAATGCCCGAGGGAGGGCTGAAAAAATACGTAAAGCTGGCTGTTTCGCTTGCGTTTTGCGCATTTGTCGTTTCGTCGTTTGCTAAAGGTGATATAGGCAGTATTTCTCTGCCCGACGTAGAAATTCAAGATAACAGCGGTGAGTTTCGCAAAGCGGTCATTGAAAACACGAGGAAAAACGCAGAAAAAAATCTGAAAGATGCGGTAAACAAAAAGTTTCACATATCCGAAAATGATATAGAAGTCAAGGTCGGGATACGTGACGGAGAAAACGGACTTGAAATATCGGACGTATACGTAAAGCTGTACGGGATAAAAAACACGGTCAAGGTCACCGCCGTGAAAAAATATGCCGAAGAATTATTCGACTGTGAGGTGACCGCGGAGAGTGCGGAATGACAGATATCAAAACGTTTATTTCAAAAAACAAAACAGCTTCGCTTCTGCTTATCGTAGCGGTGCTCGGCGGACTTTTGCTCATTTTCGGCGGTAATTCCGCGAAAAGCGGAGCGCTTTCGGAAAATACGGCAAATGAGGAATATATATCAGCCGTCGAGAATAAAATTGAACGAATGATAAAGCAGGTATGCAGAGGGGAGGCCACCGTAATTGTAACAGCGGAATCATCCGAGGAATACGTGTATGCTGAAAATACAGAGGAGATGATCGAGAAAAACGGAGAAGAAACAATAAGAACGTCAAAATCAAATCAGTACGCTGTGATAAACGGTCAAACGGTGGTAAAGACCGTATTGAAGCCGCGAATACGCGGTATTGCCGTCGTGTGTCCGAACGGTGACGATCCCGTTATACAGTACAAAATAATAAAACTTCTTGCCTGCGCCTACGGTATATCCGAGGCAAAAATCTGTGTGGCAGGACTTTAGTACATAACAACGCGCCGAAAGGCAGAAGGAGAGCTTTATGAAGATATTTAAAACAGAAAATCCCGACAGAAAGAAAATAGACTTCAAGGAGGTCATCGAAAAAATAGGCAAAAGAAATCTTATCATTGCAGGTGCGGTCGTCGTTATCGGTCTGGTCGTGTATCTCAACTGGTTCTTATTCGACGGCACTGCGGTAGACAATACACCTCCCGTAGCCGATGCGGGAGCAGAAAACAAGGAGGAAAACGACAACTATTTTACCGTTTCACTGCTCAACCGTAACAGAGCGCGCGACGAGGCAATAGAAGTGCTTCAGACCGTCGTTGACGCAGGCACGTCGAACGAAGCATCCGAGGCAGCGATGGCTGATATCGCGCGCATTGCTTCGCAGATCGAGCAGGAAGCAAACATCGAGGAACTCGTAAAATCCAAGGGCTTTTCTCAGTGCGTTGCGGTGATTTCGGGGCAAGGAGTCAATATAATCGTCAAGGGAGACGAAGAAGCGCTTTTGCCAAACGAGATAGCGCAGATAAAGGAGATAGCCTACACAAGCGCGAATATTCTGCCCGAAAACGTCGTGATAATAGAAAAATAATATTTCGTTTTATTGAATTTAACGTGTCCTTGTAGGGGCGGACGTCCTCGACCGCCCGTTTGGATCCGTTTTCGTTTATTTTATACGGGAGGATAATATCCTCCCCTACAAGGTTTGATCAAACAGGGGCTCTTCCCTCTCGTTCATTATATTCAGCGTCATGCCGTAGGGGCGGACGTCCTCGACCGCCCGTTCGGATCCGTTTTCGTTTATTTTATACAGGAGGATAATATCCTCCCCTACAAGGTTTGATCAAACGGGAGCTCTTCCCTCTCGTTCATTATATTCAGCGTGATGCCGTAGGGGCGGACGTCCTCGACCGCCCGTTTGGATCCGTTTTTGTTTATTTTATACGGGAGGATAATATCCTCCCCTACAAGGTTTGATCAAACGGGAGCTCTTCCCTCTCGTTCATTATATTCAGCGTGATGCCGTAGGGACGGACGTCCTCGACCGCCCGTTTGGATACGTTTTCGTTTATTTTATACGGGTCCTACACGGTCCGTATAACATATTTTCACTCATTTACCCACAAAAAAGCATTGACAAAACGAGCACTTTGTGGTATAATCAAAAACAGAACAAATGTTCTCCTTTTCGTCCGAAACATCGACATAACATACGAAAAAGTCGAAGAAAGGGAACATATGCAATTTGATTTTACAGTTGAGAACAAAATTCTCACACCGCTTGACGGCGAATACTCCGTCATTGCGGACAATTCGGATTATTCCGTCCGCTTTTCGTTTGACGAAGAATGGACGGGTAAAACGAAAACAGTAAGATTCATAAACGGAAAAAATTACGTTGACGTTATCTTACCTAAAAATAACACGGTAACAATACCGCTTGAAATAATGTCGCCGCCTTCGATAAGCGTCGGAGTCTACGCAGGACATCTGCGCACGTCGTCTGCCGCCGTTATCAAGTGCCGCACAAGTATTCTGACACCGAACGGCACACCGAAAGAACCGAGCGAGGACGTTTACGGTCAGCTCATTTCACAGTATGACGAGGTGAAAAATACTCTTTTTGAGATGAACGGAGAGATCGATTCGCTCATTTCATCTGAGGAGCAAAGACAAACGGCGGAGGAAAAAAGGCAGACTGCAGAGGCTGAAAGACAGCTTATGTACGACGATTTCAAGGAAAAGAGCCTTGACTTTTCAAATTCCTACATCATAACTTTAAACGGCACTTCGGGCAACAATACACTTTACGCATACCACTGCATTCCGGAAAACGAACCGCTTGAATTTTACATAACCGGTCATCTTGACGAAACAATACCGTCCGGCGGTAAAAGCCCCGAAAATCCGTCATCCGTCAGTTTTTCAACACTGTCCAGGGTGAACTTCGGCTCCGTTGCTTTCACGTGTACGAACAAGCTTCCCGTTATACAAACGCCTTGGGACACCGATGTATTCGACATAAAAAACGGAAAGTTTATCCACAAAATCGGAATTGCCGAATTTCACCATCTCGACGGTGAAATATATCTGTTTGACACTGTGAGAGGAATGTACGGAAAAAGATACTCACTAAGACGCGTTGAAAGCACATCGGGCGCAAACGTTTTCATTGATAATCGCGAGGCGTACCCATTTGCAAAAGCGGGAATGAAAACATTTTCTCCGCACTTCAACACAGCCGCAAGCATCGATGCTTGTGAACACGGATATATGTACGACGGCGCAGATCATTATTTCGGCTTCGGTACAAAGAGCGAAACGGATGAAGAAGCCTATCTCGGTTTCTATCAGCTTGTCAAGGAGCTTTACGAAAGCAATTCGCCCCTTACGGTATACTATGAATACAGCGAGCCGTTTATCGAGGAGATAAACAGACCTGACTTACATTTTTACAATTCCGTGATTTCCATCAATACAAGGCGAAATCCGTTCGTTATAAAGTATAAGGCAGATTTAAATTCGCTTGTAAACAGCCTGCAGGAGCAGATAAACGAGCTTTCGTCAGCGCTTGTAGCAATAGCAGAAGGAGGGGATGATAATGCTTGAAGTAAAAAGAGCTGTTTTTAAACACAACCAAAGAATGAAGGCACTTGAAAAGCTGTGTCTTGCAGGTACATACCGCGCAGGAGAAATTTTAAACGACCGTGAGCTTTATTCGGTAAAATCCTCGCTTCCCTCATGGTGCGAGGGGACAAAATATGAGATCGGATATGTTGTTTCGTACAGCGGACTTGTGTATAAATGTATTCAAGCCCACACATCGTTGTCATCATGGATACCGAAGGATACACCAACACTTTGGGAAGTCATCATGCCCGAATATGAGGGCAGTATGCGCGATCCCATTCCTGCCTTTGAAGGTCTCCGCTATTTCAAGGATAAATATTACCTTGAAAACGGTGTTCTGTATCTTTGCGTGCGAGACGATACGGCAGACGGAACGGTGCTTTATACACTTCCCTCAACGCTCGTTGACGATTATTTCACAGTAATAAGATAAAATATGGGGCAGACTCATTTTCAAGAATGAGTCGCCCCATATATTTTTTAATATTTTTTCCGTAGTTTCAATCCCGTTTTCGTTCAACACAACGCCCACGATATAGCACCTGTGCGTTTTATGCACAAAATTTACAATTTATACATTATATATATAATTTTTTAAATATAATTAATATATGACATCAGCTATATAACATTAGTAATTCAAACAAAAATATCTGCGCCGTGCCGTATACAAACGTCACCGTGCAGAAGAAAAGAGGTAAAATGATGGGGAAACAAAAAACATCATACACTGTGACTTCTCTGGTTGCGATTATACTTTGTTTCACTTTGACGTTGGGCATTTTCATACAAAGCCAACTGATAATTGACGTTTTTGCACTTGACAGCGCAGAGGAGATCACCGACGCTACGGCGCTTGACAATTTCGCCTATACAGTCGATACGGCAAGCGGCACGGTAACCTTGACCAAATACAACGGCACAGGTACCGAGGTAAGAGTGCCGCCTACGTACACGGTTGACGGTGTTGAATACAATACGGTCGTTGACAGTACCACTACATTCAGATCGAACAATACAATTACTTACGCAAAGCTTTACCCCGGTGTAAGCTTTGCAAATAACACTATGGGATATTTGTTTGCTGCCTGCTCGAAGCTTGTAACAGCAGATATTTCCGGGGTAAATACCACGGGTGTTACGAATATGGCGTGTATGTTCGACACGGACAAGGTAATTACTACGATTGATATGACAGGTATAGACACTTCAAAGGTGACTAACATGAATTACCTGTTTTACAAATGCCAAAATCTCTCGACCTTGACGGGATATGAGAATTGGGACACAGGCTCCGTTCAAACGATGTGCTATATGTTTCTGGAAGTGACAAAGCTTAAGAAGATAGATTTAAGCCGTTGGAATCTCAGTAACGTAGTAAATTCCTGCCGTTGTTTCCAGAAAAACAATGCAGAGGAGATATTGCTGCCCGACAGTCTTAAAACCATAAGTGCGTTCTTTTTTAACCACTCACAGTACATCAAGGGTACGTCATTCACCATTCCCGCAGGTGTTGAAAGAATCGGTTACGGACATACGTTCTATAATTTTGCAACAGATGCATTAACGGAATTTATAGTGCCTGCGGAAAACAAAAACTTTGTTGCCGTGGACGGTATTCTTTATTCGGCAGATATGAGGGAGCTTCTTGCTATCCCCCGCGGTAAGACGTTTGAAAACGATACGTTCTACGTTCCCGAGGGTGTTGAGTTTATGGGCGAGAACAGCTTTTCCAGAAACTGCAACCTTAAAACCCTCGTTTTGCCGAATTCCTTTGAGATAGAACAGTTTGTCGATATAGGCGATCCGAGATATATTGTTTTTGAGGACGGAGGAAATGTCAACGAGGGTAACAGCCTTACCATTGCCACTTATATCTACACGTTAGTCGAAAACTATGAGGTAAAGTTGAGCAACCCGAGATACACCTCACGTAACGGTATTATTTACAGCAAGGATATGTCAACTGTTATAGCTATTCCGCAACTGTACCAAAAGCACGTTAACATTCCCGAGGGTGTTACAACGTGGGAAACCCATGCCGCCTCCTATACACAGGAGAATGTGAAGCTGAATAACGGAAATGGACCTGCGGTGCCGGATTTTACGGGCGTATCCATTCCCTCGACTATGTTGTATATTGCGCCCGACCAGGTTGACAAAATAAACTTTGAAAATGAGCAGTTTGACTACTTCAGCATAACCGTACACCCCGACAATCCCGTTTATACACAGGACGCAAACGGTAATATTATATCTACGGGCGCCGTGGCATGGAACAGAAGAATAAATGAAATATACTATGATCTTCCCTCAGCCTTTGCAGACGCGCAGGACGGCGACACCATTATTCTTCTTGCTGATACTGAGCTTAGCTCCAAGATAACTGTATCGTCGGATATTACCCTGACGGGCGGTTATACGGTGACAAGAGCAAATGATTACACAGGCGGGTTCTTCGAAGTATCGAGCGGCGCATCCCTGACGCTTGACGGCGGTGTTGTCTTTGACGGCAACAACGAATGGGTGCTTGACAGGGAAGGATACGAAGCGGAATTTGAAGAATTAAAATCAAATTTCAAATACAGAGTACCTATTCTTGGACATATAACCCTCGAAGACGGTGCGCCCAATGCAACCGGCAGCAATATGTTCAATGTGTACGGCACCTTGACGGTGAACCGCGCCACCGTTAAAAACAATTACGGAAACGTGATATATCTTCGAGATAACGGTGCGGGAGAAAGCAGTGTGTGTAACATAAACGACGGCGCGCTTTTTACTCACAATGTACATAACGCCTCGGGAGCTGTTGTAAATCTAAATTACAACTCCAAGCTCAATATGTCAGGCGGTGAAATAAGTGACAATCACGGTAGCGGTAACGGCGGTATAATTGCCGTTTACGGCGCCATGACAATGACGGGTGGAGCGATAAAAGATAATCACGCCATAGGTTCAATCGGCAGTGCGATTATGGTTAATGCCCAGAAAACAGAGTATACCGGAAATGGGTATAAAGCTACATTCGATATGTCGGGCGGTGAGATATGCAGAAACTTCTCACTTCCCTCCGGTAATAACGATGACGGTTCCGCTATCTATTTACGTGAAAACTGTCACATGACTATGACGGGCGGAAAAATATGCCATAATAAGGGTCTTATCTCCGGCGGTATATTGTTTAACAAGGCCACAGCGTCTTTTACAATGACGGACGGACAGATCGTTGAAAATGTATCTTACGGACAGTACACCAAAGCTGATGAGCTTTATCACGATATACACGATTTCGCGCTTGGTTACGGAAAAGCTGAAATAACAGGCGGTGTATTTTCACAGAATATCGAACGAGATCTTGCCGACGGTTACGGAACGAAGATAGATTTCACCCAAAAGGACGGCAAAGAAATTATTTACTTCACCGTTGAGAACGAGCTTGTTGAAAATGAGCGCACAGGCGAAAAATATCACAGCATCGGCGCAGCGGCGGAAGCTGCCGAAGACGGTGACACACTGA
>JAZRTS010000018.1:0-1280 GCA_045652135.1 Eubacteriales bacterium
GAGTCTGGACCGTATCTCAGTTCCAATGTGGCCGTTCAACCTCTCAGTCCGGCTACTGATCGTCGACTTGGTAGGCCGTTACCCCACCAACTATCTAATCAGACGCGAGCCCATCTTTCATCAATAAATCTTTGGTATACATCACATGCGAAACGTATACATTATGCGGTATTAGCGACCGTTTCCAGTCGTTATCCCACAATGAAAGGCAGGTTGCTCACGCGTTACTCACCCGTCCGCCACTAAGTCATAAAATCCTTTGACCGAAGTCGCAGTCCTAAATGCTTCGTTCGACTTGAATGTGTTATGCACGCCGCCAGCGTTCATCCTGAGCCAGGATCAAACTCTCTAAAAAATTGTATATGAAGCAGCTACTCCGTTTCCGTTTGGTTTGACCATCCGCCGCCCTTACCGAATGCCGAAGCATCAGCTCAGGTTAACACGGGATCTCCCCACGTCTCTGTTTTTCGCTGCTTGATACCATCTCTTAGAGCTTAATCGTTTTTAGCTCTTTACTTAAATTTACCTTTTGTTCGTGTTTCAAAAGAATTGTCGAGATTTGTTATCGTGTTATCTATTCCTTAGCGCTTGTCCTTAAACAAGCATCTTCGTACTTCACACTTTCTTTCTCTTGTTGTTCAATTTTCAAGGACCATTGTCTCTTTCGCTGTCCCCTTCTCAGGCGACTCGATTATTATATCACATCTCTCCGCCTTTGTCAATACCTTTTCTAAAACTTTTTTCAAAAAGTTTCTCAAGGCTTCGCAGGCTTCGATGTTTGCGCCACTCTTGCGACAGCTTTTATATTATATCATACCCGTTCTCTTTTGTCAACACCTTTTTTAATTTTTCTGCATATTTAGCACAAATGTGCATAAATACCGCATCGTAGTAAATACTGTTGTGTGAGGTGTCAATATGTTCAATATTTTAATACGTATTATCTTAATTTATATATTACTCATCGGTACAATGCGGCTTATGGGCAAGCGCCAGATCGGACAGCTGCAATTATCCGAGCTTATTACCACAATTCTCCTCTCCGAGCTTGCATCCCAGCCGATAACCGACAATCAGATTCCGATTTTGTATGCAGTAATCCCCGTCGCGGTTCTTCTCTCGCTCGAGGTTATAATTTCCTACACAGTAACAAAGCTTCCCGCCCTCAAACCGATTTTCGACGGCAAGCCGAGCGTTCTGATACGGCACGGCGAGCTTGACATAGGCGAAGTGGCACATGTGCGCATAAGCGTCGAGGAGCTTTTAAGTCAGCTTCGCAT
>JAZRTS010000019.1:0-1008 GCA_045652135.1 Eubacteriales bacterium
CGTTCCGTCCTTCTGTTTGACACGGATCAAATCCTCGGTTGCTTCCGTGACTGTTCCGTAAAACTGCTTTTGTTCGATAAATTCATTATCGTGTGTGTAATACGTGATACCGACCAAAAGAACCTTGCCGATTAGCTCATCGAATGATACTTCTTTGTTGTATAGCTTCTCGTCCTCTATTCGTCGCTCATACAGATACATTCCGAATTCTTTGTAATCTTCGGGAATGTCGTACGCTGTTTTTCCCGTTTTCGTTGAAACATAAGGGGTGCACTCGCCGGGATGTTCTGAATCAAAGGTATCCCAAGCGGTAACGAGCTTATTCGTATTTTTGATACCGAAAGACTCGAAAAATCCTTTGTATTTTTCGGCATCTGTCGTATATACCGTCATCACGTTATATTTTTCAAATAGGATTTCCTCGTGAGATTCGTGGCAACCGATGCCGAAGGTATTCATACCGTCTTTTACAAGAAAGACTCCAAGTGCATCTAAAACCTGATTTGCGCCGTCTTCGTTCATTCCGTCTATAAAATATACGTCGTTATTCTCGCCGAGGTTTACAAGCTTTTTGGATGCTGTAATGCTGTCCTCCTGCTTGCAAGGAAGCTCCAAAATGAAAAACATAGGCTCATCATGCATTTCAATAAAACGCTTCATCATATCAACGACCTTTGAGGCGTTGACATTCGCATAAATGGCAGTATCCTTTACTTCGTACTCTTCAAAAAGCTTTTCGGGAAACGGTACCTTGCAGCACTCTTTCATTTCAAGCATAATAAAACCTCCTTGTCGATTTTATACTTACAGTATAGCATAATCTTGACTGTCTTTCAAGGCCTTTGGGAATTGTTTCGATTTTTGCTGAAAAGCCGATCATTTCCTTAGGAACCGATATATCCGTGCCGATATCAATGATTGCTCCGCAGTAGACAAAGAAAACAGCCGATGAGGAATCAATCGAAACCTCATCGGCTTTTACGTTTATCTGACTACCGAAGAATGTCT
>JAZRTS010000020.1:0-2132 GCA_045652135.1 Eubacteriales bacterium
GTAAATATAAAAAACAAAAAACCGAGCATTATGCTTCGTACACTTAAGGACAGTTTCTGATAATTAAGAAATACGAGCATTACAAAAACAACATTATCCCTCGTTCCGAAAGGAGCGAGGGATTTCTTGTTCGTGTTTTGCAAAACCTATTGACAAAAACGCTTTGACTGTGTATAATATAAATATACAGTTTTAACATAGGTGATGACGTGAATATTTTAATCGACAACAAAAGCGGCGAACCGATATATAATCAGATTTACTCTCAAATCAAGAATCAGATCATAAGTGGTGAGCTGAAAGAGGACGAAATGCTCCCATCCATTCGCGGACTCGCTAAAGATCTGCGTATTAGCTTTATTACGACAAAACGCGCGTATGAAGAACTTGAAAAAGAAGGCTTCATTTACACACTGCCCGCAAAGGGATGTTATGTTGCGCCTAAGAACGTAGAGCTTTTGCGCGAGGAAAATCTGAAAAAAATCGAAGCTCATATTGAGCAGATAGCAAAGCTCGCAGCCTCGTGCAATTTGAGCCGCGACGATATTGTGGAAATGATTACGTTCGGTATGGAGGAACAAAAATGAACGCACTTGAAATAAAGAATGTAAGCAAATCTTTTTCGGGATTTTGTTTGGACAACATAAGCCTTACTTTGCCAAGCGGTTGTATTATGGGGCTTATCGGTGAGAACGGCGCAGGTAAAAGCACAACGATAAAGCTCATATTGGATATGCTTCATAAAGATAGCGGAACGATCACAATACTTGGCAAAGACAACGGAAAGGACATTTCTCTTACAAAAGAAGAAGTCGGTGTCGTAATGGACGAGATTGGTATGCCGGAATGCTTGACGGCAAAGCAGATCGGCAAGGTTATGAAGCATACGTTTCGTAATTGGAATGAGGCTGAATATGCCCGACTTCTTCAAAAGTTATCCTTGCCCGATAATAAGCCTTTCAAGGATTTTTCGCGCGGTATGAAGATGAAGCTCGGTATTGCCGTTGCGATGTCACACGGTGCAAAGCTGTTACTGCTTGATGAGCCGACAAGCGGACTCGATCCCGTCGTGCGCGACGAGGTAGTGGATATGTTTTACGATTTTACAAGGGATGAAAACCACTCCATTCTCATATCCTCGCACATTGTCAGCGACCTTGAAAAGCTCTGCGACTATGTGGCGTTTTTGCATAAGGGCAAGTTATTGCTTTGCGAGGAAAAGGATGCGCTTTTATCCGAATACGGTATCATTCATTGTACGGTAGAGCAGCTTTCGGAGCTTGACAAGGAAGTAATAAAATACAAAAAAGAAACACCCTATGGCGCTGAAGCTATCGTACCGAGGGGGGATGCGCCCGAGGGCTTCAAGTTAAGTCCGATAAGCATTGAGGAACTGTTCGTATTTATGGTAAAGGAGGCGAAATGATATGAAAGGTCTATTATTGAAAGATTGGTATATGATGAAAAAATATTGTAGATATTATCTTTTCGTTAGTATCGGATTTATCATTCTCTCTATGATGAGCAGCGGAAATATGTTCTTTATTTTCTACCCTTGTTTGCTCTGCGGTATGATTCCTGTCAACCTCCTTGGATATGACGAGCGCAGTCGATGGACGGAGTATGTCGGTACGTTACCGTACACAAAAACTCAAATCGTATCAGCAAAATATCTGATCGGATTGTTCACACAAATTGCTATGCTAACGGTAATCTGCATCACACAGGGTGTGAAAATGGGTATTGATGGCACTTTCGTTTTGAAAGAGTTTTTAGTGCTTATGATGCTTTTGCTGGTAATGGCGAGCGTTGCATCATCGCTGACTCTCCCGTTCGTTTTCAAATATGGAGTAGAAAAAGGACGCGGTGCGTACTACGTGATGATAGGCGTGGTGTGTGCAGGCAGTATTATCGCAACTACGATCTTTAAGGAAGGTCTGCAAAACGAAATTCAACTGAACGCCGTTTTGCCTATCGCTTGCCTTGTGGGTATCGGAATATATGTGCTTTCTTGGTATCTGTCCATTGTGTTCTATAAAAAACAGGAAATATAATTAGTGACGAACAACTCTGACTTTCTATCACTTTTCTATCACTTTTCCGAAAAATCTGACAGATGGGCAGAAGAAAAG
>JAZRTS010000021.1:0-21954 GCA_045652135.1 Eubacteriales bacterium
TATACTTCGCTTATCTTATCTCGTCTGTTATTCAATTTTCAAGGACCAAGTCCGTCGCTCTCTCTTGGCGACTCGTATATATTACCACATCTCTTCGCATTTGTCAACCCCTTTTTTCAATTTTTTTCAAAAATTTTTTCGGGGTGATTTTTCCTACTATATGATGTGTTTTAAAGCCAACGCGCACAAGTTATAGCACATTTAGATGTGTATTTTATATCTTTAATTAAAAAACACCAAAATAATTTGATTTTCTTCAAATTATTATTACAGTTCAAATTCTTTTTTTATAAGTTTTATCATTATTGACATATTAAGACTCATAGCATTAATCGGATATATCTCCTCAATGTATCCTTTGCGATAAGTTCTGACAAAATAATCTATTATCTCATCGTCCGTTTTTCCCTCTTTGACAAAATCGGCAATAAGGTGTGCAAAATACGACGCACGTTCTTCCATTATCGAAAGGAAATATTTTGTCTTCTCTTTATCTATTACACCAACGTGAGGAATAAGTATTTTCTCTATTTCATATCTTTTTATTTTTTCCATAGATTCGAGCGACATACCGTATCCGACCAAAAATGACGGAATGACCGTTTCATCCCCGTCGTACACGCCGAGCGTTTCGGAAGAAAGCAAAAGCTTTTCATCCTTGCAATAAAAACCGAACGAGCATTTCGTATGTCCGGGCAAAGCAACTGCCTCAAACGTCATATCTCCCGCCTTTATTATATCGCCGTCCTGCACCTTAATATCAACACGGAGCTTGTCACCCAAAAATTCATATTCATTAATACCACATTCGGCGGCGAATTTACCGTCAAGCTCACGCATAAGTTTTTTTGCACCGTCACGGCTGAATATATCAGCCGCATACGCGCCCGCTACAACCGTTGCATCATTCCAATATTCAAGCACGTAAGCACTGCCGAGTGCATGGTCATAATGAGAATGTGTCAGAAATATATAATCGAGCTTTCTTTCACCGAGTATCTTTTTTACATTTTCAGCTACGGCATATCCCGTAAAACCAAATCCCGAATCATATAATATTGACGTTTTTCCGTCATCTATAAGAAAAGCGCTGTCGCCCTTGTGACACCGTACATCATATATATTTATTTTCATATTTATTGCCCCCATTGTGATTTATGGAATTATTATATCACATCACCCTGAGCGTGTCAAGCAAAGTACATTTTCATTTTATAATGAATTATTATTGCAATTTTATAAAAACAGTGGTATAATGTCAAAAATAAAATCAATACGAGGTCATATATGAAAAAAATATTGTGTTTTCTGCTTATAATTATGCTTTGCTTACCTTTTGCATCATGCGCAAAAAAGGACTACAAGGGTTTTATCTGGTACCAGACGGGTAAAGACGATCCCGACCTTTTATATGATGCCATATACAACTCAACAAAAACAGACATCCCAGGTGATGCGACGATGAAAATTCTTCACGATACAATAACAGAAAACGGCGAAGGCTTTGCGCTCATTGAGGTTGACTATTCAACTTCCCAAACAAGTCCTGCCGATATGACAATGCAGCTTTCGGTGGTCGATGGCTGGGAAGGTGCAAGCACAGATTCCGCCGCATACAACCGTCTTAAAGAGGCATTTGACTATCTCGGTCTTACACTTCCTTCTTTCGAAAATGCATTTACATATTACAATGCAGAAATATATTCCGATGAAGTTGACGAGGAAGTAGCATCGTATGTCGGTTTCTGGAGTGAAAGCGGCATGAAATATTACGTTTTGTGTATGCTTACGCTTGAAGTTGCCGAAACAGAACAGAAATAACAGACAAACGTAAAACATCCGGGTTGAATTTCAACCCGGATGTTTATTTATTATGTAAAGAGATTGAAAAGTACGCCTACATCCTTTGAAGGCTCGTATGCTGTCCAGCCGACAGATACGTTTTGCGCCTTGTCGAATATAAGCATCTGTCCTGCCATACCGCCCTTTGCGTAAGAGTGAGGGCGGATGTTGCCGAGCTCATAACCGCGGCTGAGTACCATATTTACCCATTCCTCGGAAATTATGCGTTTTCCGTTATATACACCGCCGTTAAGGTAAACCGCACCGTGTCTTGCGATGTCACAAGATCTTATATAGAGTCCCGTTGCACCCATGGGATAGCCGTGAGGGCATTTGCTCCATGCGGCTTCTCTGTATCCAAGCGGATAGAAAAGTCTGCGCATCAGAAGGTCATCTGCTTTTTCACCACACTTTGCGGTAATAACACGGGAAAGCATATAAAATGCACCGTCGCTGTACTGACCTCTTGTACCGGGAACATATTCAAGCTCCGTTTTAAAGAGATAATCAAGAAAATCATCTGTACCGAGAGTGTGAATATCGACACAGTCGATATCGAGATAACCGAGCGGAAGTCCCGCAGAGTGTTTAAGCAAATGATGAACTGTGACATCATTCCATTTTTCATCATATTTTTCGGGCAATTTATCGCGGAAAATATCTACAACCTTTTCTTCAACCTTCAGAAGTCCGTCATCATAGAGCATACCAATGCCCGTTACGATGAACGCCTTTGAGACTGAATAAGTATCATTACAAGGGTTGACAGGCAAAAGATTTACCGTTTTTTCAACACCGTTTTCAATAACCGTTACTGAAAAAATATTAAGTTCATTCTTTTTAATTTCTTCTACTATTCTGTTTATCATTTCAAAAAGCCTCCTTTTTCATTAATTTTACCACACAACTGAGGCTTTTGCAAGGAGTTTTTAAGAAAATTATTGAATAACTATTGTAAATCTCTTATCTTTGTAGTATAATGTAAAATAATAATAATCAGAAATGGGTTTGAATTATGTTCAGTACAAAACTTAATCTTGCCGAAAAGATACATTCGGCATTCAATTCTTCTTTTCCCGGATGTGAAGTCGGAAAAGATGATATTATGAGCTTACTTACATCTCCCCCCGACAAGGCAATGGGAGACTTGGCAATGCCTTGCTTTAAATTTGCAAAAAGCCTGCGCACATCGCCCGTCAATATTTCAAATACGCTGGCGTCAGCTTTGCAGGATATCGAAGGAATCAAGGTCGAATCCGTAAACGGATACCTCAACGTATTCATCGACAGAAATGATTTCTTCAAAAAGACTGCGGAAAAGATACTTTCCGAGAAGCAGGACTACGGCAAGACAGAAACAGGCAAAGGAAAGACGGTCGTTCTCGACTACTCCTCACCCAACGTTGCAAAGCCGTTCCACGTAGGTCACCTCGGAACGACAGTTATCGGTCATTCTCTTAAAAAGCTGTTCTCCTTCGCCGGATACAACTGTATCGGTGTAAACCATCTTGGAGACTGGGGTACACAGTTCGGAAAGCTTATCGTTGCTTACAAAAAATGGGGTGACGAAAAGAAGGTCGAGGAAGGCGGAATAGACGAGCTTGTGGCACTTTACGTAAAGTTCCACGAGGAAGCTGAAAAAGATCCCGCGCTTGCTGACCAAGCACGTGCGCACTTTGCCGCACTTGAAAGAAAAGAACCCGAAGAAACAGCTCTTTGGGAAAAATTTATTGATATCAGTATAAAAGAATATAAAAAGACGTACGAACAGCTTGATATTGAGTTTGATTACTACACGGGCGAAAGCTTCTATTCTGACAAGATGCCTGCGGTAATTGAAGATATGAAAGCGAAGAATCTTCTTACACTCAACGAGGGCGCATCCGTTGTTGAACTTGAAGAATACGGAATGCCCCCCTGCCTTATCCTCAAGACAGACGGTGCGACACTTTATCCCACGCGTGATATTTCTGCCGCACTTTACAGAAAGAACACGTTTGACTTCCACAAGTGTATTTACGTAACATCAGCCGCACAGAGCTTGCACTTTGCGCAGTGGTTCAGAGTTATGGCACTTATGGGGTACGATTGGTATGAAGATCTCGTACACGTTCCCTACGGTACTGTAAGTATCAACGGTGAAAAGCTTGCAACAAGAACCGGTAACGTTGTGCTTCTTAAAGACCTTTTTGCAACCGCAACAGAAAAAGCGGCTGACATTATGGCAGAAAAGAATCCCGCATTGGCAGGAAACAAGGAAACAGCAGAGGCTGTCGGTATCGGTGCTGTTATATTCTATTATCTTTCCGCAAATAAGATAAGAGATATAAACTTTGTAATGCAGGATGCACTCAACTTTGACGGTAACACAGGCCCTTATGCTCAGTATACATATGCAAGAACGTGCAGTATTGCATCGAAGGCAGAGGAAATGGGAATCACCCCCTCGCTTTCGGGTGATGTATGCGAGGATGAATTCGTGCTTATAAAGACACTTTCGGTTTTCCCCGATATGATTGCCGATGCCATCCGCGAATATGAGCCGTCCATCATCACAAGATACATTCTTGACATCTGCGCAGACTTCAACAGATTCTATCACAACTGTCAGATACTCTCCGCAGAGGATGAGGAAACAAAAAAACGCCGTTTGGCACTTACTCTTTGTACAAAATACACTCTTGCTTCCGCACTTGAACTCATCTGTATGAAGCATCCGGAAAAAATATAATCAGAAAGTCAGGTATATACAATGTCAGGACACAGCAAATGGAAAAATATTATGCACAAAAAGGAGAAGACCGATGCACAGCGTGCAAAGATCTTCACAAAGATAGGTAAAGAAATCGCCGTTGCAGTTAAAGCGGCAGGTCCCAATCCCGAATCAAACGGCAAGCTGAAGGAGCTTATTGCGAAGGCAAAGGCGAACAACGTGCCGAATGACAACATTGAACGTGTTATCAAAAAGGCAAGCAGTGACGACAGCGTTGATTACGAAGAAATAGTATACGAGGGCTACGGCCCCAACGGTGTTGCTGTTATTGTTGAGGCGGCAACCGACAACCGCAACCGTACCGGCGGTGACGTTCGCCACTACTTCGACAAATTCGGCGGAAACCTCGGACAGACAGGCTGTGTAAGCTATTTATTCTCGGACAAGGGTATCATCGTTATCGAAAATGACGGTGATATTGACGAAGAAAAGCTTATGGAATGTGCGCTTGAATCGGGTGCTTCCGATTTTGAAGCAAGCGAGGACAGCTTTGAAATAACAACAGAGCCCGATGATCTTCCCGCTGTACGCGATGCGCTTGAAGGTGCCGGATACAAGTTCGTATCTGCGGAGATCGAAAAGATCCCCTCCGTTTACGTTGACCTTGAAGACGAGGATTCGATCAAGAAAATGAATCTTCTGCTTGACCATCTTGAAGACAACGATGACGTGGTTGACGTATGGCACAACTGGAATAACTGATTCCATATATTATGAAACCGAAAATACTTATATTTGTTAACACTTTATTGATTTTGTTATATGCTTGTGTTAATTCTCTTAGCGAAATAGAAGGATTTAATGCTATTTTATTAATCATAATTTTTGGTTTAGCGATGGCTTCACAGCTTATTTTTGCAACTGTACTAAAGCCCGAAAAGATTGATATACTCTTTGCTACAATTGTTTTGCTTAGATTAGCTGTATTTTTAACTATACCATTACAGAGAAATATTTATTTGTATACAATATCTGTAATAATAACCTTCTGCTTAGATTTGTGGCAATATTCACATTGGAAAGTAAATTCGGTTTTTAAGACCGGAACTTATACACAAAATGAACTAACATATTCGAAGAAATTGATAGAAATTGTTTTTGTATTTTCGCTAATTATTGCAGCTTTGGTTTGCTATAAAGAAACGTTTGCGATAGTATTTTTAGCGGTTTCTTTTTACAAATTGTTTAATATGAAAAAATCAGGATATAGAGTTTGCATGATTATAGAATGCTGTATAAGTGCAGCTTTTATCGTACTAAAAAGACTGGACATAATCAATAGTATTCTGCTCTATGTTTTGGCTTTATTATTATTTATTTCTTTTGTAGTCATATTTATTTTAATATATCGAAAAAACAAGGAACAGTGATATTTATAGTTATTACAATTGTAAACTATACTGCGTAAAAAACAGATGATAATGAATAAAATAAAAGTAACTATATGGAACGAATTTCGCCACGAGAAGACCGATGATGAGGTAAAAGCACTTTACCCAAACGGTATTCACGCATTTATTGCTGAAAACTTCGCCGTTGATGCGCCCGAATTTGAAGTAAGGCTTGCTTGCCTTGACGATGACGAATGCGGTCTTACGGATGAAGTCCTTAACAACACCGACGTTCTGATATGGTGGGGACATATGTTTCACGGTGCTGTTCCCGACTGTATAGTTGACAAAGTCGTTGACAGAGTGTTCCGCTTCGGCATGGGATTCATTGCGCTTCATTCAGCGCATATATCAAAGCCGTTTCAACGCTTGGTCGGCACAAACGGACATCTTTCCTGGGGTGAAAACCAAAAAGAGCTCATGTGGAACGTTATGCCGTCGCACCCGATAGCATCAGGAATTCCTGAACATTTTGAGCTTGAATGTGAAGAAATGTACGGCGAGCCATTTCACATTCCCCAACCCGATGAGCTTGTTTTCGTTTCATGGTACAAGCACGGAAACGTGTTCCGATCCGGTTGTTGCTTCAACAGAGGTCTTGGAAAAGTATTCTACTTCCAGCCCGGTCACGAAACGTGCAAATCATTTTATGATTCCAATGTCAGAAAAATACTTGTAAATGCTGTCAGATGGGCTGCCCCGAATGACATAGTAATTCCGACACCCGACTGCGGATTCAGAGAAAAAATAATCAAATGATAATAACACCCCGATACCTGTCGGGGTGTTATTGTTAGCAAAAAACAGATAACTCATTTAAACATTATATGTTTAAAAAAATCACGGTTAAAGAGTAAAAAAATCGGTAACACACGAGTGTTACCGATTAATTTTTATCAAATATGATTATTCAGCGTCTGCTTCGTCAGAGTAAACGAGAGTATCGTCTGCTTCTTCCTCAACTGCTTCTTCTGCGGGAGCGAGAAGTGCACGGATGGAAAGACCGATCTGCTGGCTTTCTTCGTTGATATCAATGATCTTCGCTTCAACTACTTCACCGATGGAAAGAACGTCAGCGGGCTTGTCAATCTTTCTGTCAGCGATCTGTGAAATGTGGATAAGACCGTCAGCGCCGGGAAGGATCTCAGCAAATGCGCCGAAGGGCATAAGGCTTACGATCTTTACCTTTGCAACGTCACCAACACTGTACTGCTTTGTGAAAAGTGTCCAGGGGTTGGATTCTTCTGTCTTGTAGCCGAGAGAAATTCTCTTCTTTTCAGCATCGAATTCCTTAACGAAAACTTCGATAACCTGACCTACGGAAACTACCTGAGCAGGGTTCTTGATTCTCTGCCATGAAAGCTCGGAAACGTGAACCATACCGTCGATACCGCTGCCAAGGTCAACGAATGCACCGTAAGACGTGAGTGACTTGATAGCGCCCGTGTAGTGCTTGCCAACTTCGATGTTTGCCCAGAATTCAGCTTCAGCCTGCTTTCTTTCTTCTCTTGCAACGACACGTGCTGATGCCTTTGCGCGGCGTCTTGTTTCATCGATTTCAATGATCTTTACTCTCTGTCTCTTGTTGTTGAGAGTTGTAAGGTCACCGTCTCTGGGAACGAGCGTGTGTGATGCGGGAACGAACACGCGTACACCGTCAATGGACATTATAACGCCACCCTTAACGACCTCGATGTATCTGCCTTCGAGAATCTCACCGCTTTCGTAAGCAGCAACGATAGATGACCACTTGTTCTTAGCGTCGATCTTCTTCTTTGAAAGTGTAGCAACACCGTCAACATCTGATACACGCATAGCAACAGCTTCAATCTGATCGCCAACTTTAAACATCTCTTCGAGCTTCAAACCGGGCTCGTCAGTTATATCGTCATAAGACAATATACCTGTAACTTTTGCGCCGAGGTCGACATGTATCTCATTGTTCGACACTGCAATCACTGTACCGGTTACGACATCTCCTGTATTTAAAGTTTTGAAAGATTCTTCAAGCATTTCGGCGAAGTTTTCGCCGGTTTCAATTTTGAGTTCTGTACTCATAATTTCTTGTACCTCCTGTATTATGCTGTCCGGTGTTGAAGCACCGGCAGTTATTCCAATATTTTTATATCGGGAGAAATCCACTCCCTTAAGCTCCCCCGCCCTTTCTATCATGACTGTGTTCGGGCATCTTGACTTTGCAATATGGTAAAGCTTATTTGTGTTTGAACTGTCAGCCCCTCCGATAACCACCATGAGATCGACTTTCGATGAAAGCTGCTCAGTCTCTTTTTGTCTATTCTCAGTCACACTGCATATTGTATCAAATATTTTTGTATTTGTATAGTCTTTTTTGAGTTTTTTTTGTGACTTTTTCCACTCAGCCATATTTTGTGTAGTCTGTGATACAAGAATTATACATTTATTCGAATCATTCAGTTCACAAAGTATGTCAGTGATTTCATTCTCACTCAAAATCGTTCGCGTCGCTCCGTTACAATAACTTTGTATACCTTCGACTTCTGGGTGCTTTTTGTCACCGAATATTACGGTCAAGGTGTCTTTTGTTGAATTTTCACTTACGATCTTGTGTATTTTTTTAACGTACGGGCAAGTGCAATCTACCACACGGAAAAAGGAATTTTTCTCCGCTATACCAAACAATTTATCGGAGAATTCCTTGACGACACCGTGCGTTCTTATAACGACAACAACCGGGGATGACTCACAGGCGCTTTCGGCAACCTCGTCTATTTCGTCGGGAGATATTATTTTTACACCTTTTTTTTCAAGCTCCTCAGTAACAACGGGGTTGTGAATTATTTTTCCGAGTGTGTATATTCTTGAACTATGCTCCTTTTCGACTATGTCATACACCGTGCTTACTGCACGCTGTACGCCAAAGCAGAAACCTGCATATTTAGCGACACTTACAGCCATCAGACATTCTCCTCTGCTGACCTTGCAAGTGCGCATATATCCGCCAGCACACGGTTTGACGCCGTTTCATATTCCTTTGATGTTCCATCTGTAAAGCCAAACTCGGAATTTTCTATAGGCTTACCGATAATAACGTGAGTGCGTTTAAAAAATCCGACCTTGTTATTCTTTGTCTTGATGTAAACGGGAATGATACAGCAACCTGATCTGTATGCAATGAGCCCTGCACCGTTTTTAACGCTCGATTTTTCTATCGGAACACCGGGACATCTTGTGCCCTGCGGAAATATACCTACAAGCTCTCCGCTTTTCAAAAGCGTTTCTGCCGTTCGTATCGCATTAGGATCTGCCCCTCCCCTTTTAACGGGAAATGCACCGAATGATTTTATAATCGATTTAAGAACGGGAATTTTGAAAAGTTCAGCCTTTCCCATATACTTAACGGGCTTTTTAAGCGCCGCTGCGATAACTATCGGATCTGCAAACGAGGTATGGTTTGCGCAAACAAGTCCGCCGCCGCTCGGAATATTTTCTATTCCGTCAATCCTTCTTATCCCGAACAAAAATCTGACCACAGGCCCTAAAGCCTTGATTGCGCCCGTGTAAAAGCTCATAGCGAAAACCTCTTTTTAGCAAGTGCTACAACGTAGTCAATGCTTTCCTGAAGTCCGTATTCAGTATTATCAAACAAAACTGCATCATCAGCGGGAACGGCAGGGGCAATTTTTCTGTTCTTGTCCTTGTCATCACGCTTTACCATATTATGATAAACGTCTTCAAATGTGACGTTTTCACCCTTTTCAAGCAGTTCTTTATATCTTCTTCTTGCACGTGATTCATCGTTTGCGGTCATAAATATTTTAAGTCCCGCATCAGGTAAAACCACCGTACCGATGTCACGTCCGTCCATTATTACGTCCTTGTTTTTTGCGATATCACGCTGTGTATCAAGCAAAAAATCACGTACTGCCTGAATTGTCGAAACACCCGAAGCATAGGTCGATACAACGTCTGTTCTTATGTCAGCGTCAACGCATCTTCCGTTGAGGTAGATATGCTGTGCGCCGTTTTCATATTCAAGCTTTATATTTACATTTTTAAGTGAAGATACTATACCATTTTCATCGGAAAGCTCTATGCCGTTTTCGTACATATAAAGTCCGACCGTGCGGTACATTGCACCCGTGTCAACGTGAATTATCCCCATTTTTGCGGCAATTCCCTTTGCAACGGTGCTTTTGCCCGCCCCCGAAGGACCGTCTATTGCAATATTTATACGCATATTATTTCTCTCTTTCGTTTATTAAAGCGCTTGCCGCAGCATAAGCGGTACAAAAAGCTATCTGCAGATTAAATCCGCCCGTATATGCATCGCAGTCCAGCACTTCACCGACGAAATAAAGCCCTTTTACAAGCTTCGATTCCATAGTTTTTTGATTTATTTCTTTGACGGATACACCGCCTGATGTAATTATTGCCTCGTTTATATCCGAAAAACCTTCCACCGTCAGGGGAAAAGCCTTCAGGAGTTCAAGCAGTGTTCTTCTTTCCTTCTTTGTTATCTCGTTTACCTTCTTATACGGATCGATACCGGACAGCTTTATCATAACCGGTATCAGCTTTTGCGGAAGAAGCGCTGACAAAGAATTTGAAAAATTGCGGTTTATATTCTTTGAAAAATCGGAAAGAAGCCTTCTGTCAAGCTCACCCTCATCGAGTGCGGGCTTGAGATCTATATACATTTTATACCGTTTTTTCTCCATAGGTCTGAGCGATGATGACGCGCTCAATACGACCGGGCCGCTTACACCGAAGTGTGTAAACAGCATTTCGCCGAATTCACGGTATACCATTTTGCCGTTTGCACTATCAACAAGCTTGACCTCTATGTTTTTCAGCGAAAGCCCCATCAGCTCCGCGCAGTATTTTTCAGCGCACACAAGCGGTACGAGCGAAGGGGTCGGTGTGACAATATTATGGCCGAAATGACGGGCAAAATCATATCCGTCACCGGTTGAGCCGGTTGCCTTGTAAGATGCACCGCCTGTCGCGATGACTACACAGTCATAAAGCTTTTTCTGACTGCTGAAAACGGCAAAGCCGTCATCTGTCTTTTCTATTTTTTTAACCTTATCCGTTATCAGAGTAACACCGTTATCTTTACACTTTTTGATCAAAGCATCTGCAACATCGTGCGCCCTGTCAGATACAGGAAACACACGGTTCCCTCTTTCCGTTTTCAGAGGAACGCCTGCAGCTTCAAAAAAGTCCATAACGGAGGCGCTGTCAAAATTCGCATAAGCGGAATAGAGAAATTTCGGGTTTGTGGGAACATTTGCAAAAAACTCGTCTCTTGTGCAGTTGTTTGTTACGTTACATCTGCCCTTGCCTGTTATTCGAAGCTTTCTGCCAAACACGGTATTTTTGTCATATATATCAACAGAAATACTGCCATCACACACAGCGCCGAGAAAAAGACCTGCAGCTCCTCCGCCTATAACAGCAACTCTTTTACAAGCCTCATTTGCCTGTTTTGTCATAAACTTCGTATTTATCCCAGATACTTTCAAATTCATTGAATATATCCGTAAGCTCTTTTTCTTTTTTCTTACCTATAGCCACGGTCATTGCGTTAATTATGCTTAAAGGCGCTACAAGCGAATCGACAAACGAAACCATATCGCTTCTTGCAACGAGAACGCAATCTGACTTTTCAGCCGCCGGAGAGTCATTTGAATCTGTAAGAGCGATTGTCTTTGCCCCTCTCGACTTTGCGAATTCAAGCGCATCGGTTACTCTTTTGGAGTATCGCGGGAACGTTATACCGATGATAACATCATCAGGGCCTATTCTGAAAAGCTGCTCAAATATTTCCGAACGGCTCGTGGTGCTGACAAGCTTTACACTGTCAAACATCATCGTGAAATAGAAATTCATAAACTGAGCCAAAGCAGCAGAAGAACGGACACCCATTATAAATATCCTTCTTGCGGATATAACCGTATCTACTGCCTTGTCAAATGCCGTCTTATCAACACTTTCAAGCGTTACCTTCAGCTTTTCAATATCGTAATTCACGACCTTTTCAAGAACCTCGCCCTCACCTATTCTGTCATTGGCGATCTCTATGCGCTGTAATGTCGTAAGACGTGAACGGATAAGCTCACGCAGTGATTTCTGCAAATCGGGATAGCCGTCAAAGCCAAGCTCTATTGCAAAGCGTACAACAGTAGATTCAGAAACATTCACCTCAGAGCCAAGGCGCAAAGCCGTCATATAGGCGGCTTTTTCATAATGCTCAAGCATGTATCTTGCAATAGCACGCTGACCCTTTGAAAAGCCGTCCATCGACTCCTCGATCTTTTTTAAAATATCCATATATTTTCCTTGTATTAATAAATGAAGCCTTCAGCCGCAAGAAGCTCTGCAATAAGCACAGCACCGCCTGCCGCACCTCTGAGTGTGTTGTGTGAAAGACCTACAAACTTGTAGTCATATACTGTGTCCTCACGGAGTCTTCCGGCTGTTACACCCATACCACCGTAGATATCTCTGTCGAGCTTTGTCTGAGGACGGTTGTCTTCTTCAAAATATGTGATAAACTTTTCGGGAGCAGAAGGAAGCTTGAGCTCCTGAGGTCTGCCTGAATAATTTGCCCATGCTTCAAGTATCTGTTCCTTTGTGGGCTTTTCTTCAAAGCTTATAAATACAGCCGCCATGTGACCGTCGGAAACGGGAACACGGATACACTGTGTTGTGATAACGGGAGTTGCTGCAGGAACTATCTTTCCGTCCTCAACCTTACCCCAGACACGAAGGGGCTCTTTTTCGCTCTTTTCTTCTTCTCCGCCGATATAAGGAATTACGTTATCCACCATTTCGGGCCACTGCTCAAATGTTTTGCCTGCGCCTGAAATTGCCTGATATGTTGTTGCAACAACTGTCTTGGGACGGAACTTCAAAAGAGGTGTGATAAGCGGAACGTAAGACTGAATGGAGCAGTTAGGCTTAACTGCGATAAAGCCCTTCTTTGTTCCCAGACGCTTCTTCTGATATTCAATTACTTCTGTATGTGAATTGTTTATTTCGGGGATCATCATAGGAACATCTTCTGTCCAACGGTTTGCGGAGTTATTGGAAACAACAACGACCTCTGCCTTTGCATACGCTTCTTCAAGTGCCTTTATCTCATCCTTTTTCATATCGACAGCACAGAAAACAAAGTCTACCATTGATGCAACCTTTTCAACCTCAGCCGCATCGTAAACGATCATATTTTTTGCATATTCGGGAATGTCGCAAGAGAACTTCCATCTTCCCTCAACTGCCTTTTCATACGTTGTTCCCGCACTTCTTGCACTTGCCGCAAGTGCGCACACTTCAAACATGGGGTGGTTTTCGAGAAGTCTTATAAATCTCTGACCTACCATACCCGTTGCACCGATAATACCGGCTCTGATCTTACTCATAATATATACCAAACCTTTCCTGTATACCGTTTTGCAAATAAAATACCGAATATCGCTTTTGAAAGAATCAATATTTCAATCTTGCATAAACATAACTTATTTTTTTATATACCTTTTGATATTATATCAACTGTACATAATTTTGTCAATATAAAATTCAAATAAAATAATTATTTCTATATTATAAAGCAAACTCGAAATAATGCGCCTTGCAGGATTTAATAAATAACTATTCTTTTCAAAAAAAGAAAACGCCCGGATACGGACGTTTTCAAGGTCGGTTAAAACCGATTATTTCTTTTTCTTCATTACAACTACAACAGCTACTGCAATTACAGCAACTACTGCAACAACGATACCGATGATAAGACCTGTGTTACCACCTTCGTCATCTGTCTTGTCGCCTGCTGTTGTGTCAGTGCCTGTTACAGCGTTTGTGCCGGCATCTGTTGCAGCACCGGATTCCGCAGGAGCATTTGTATCCTCTGCAGGAGCTTCAGTTGCATTGGGATCCTTTGTTTCGGGAGCGGGCAAATCCCCCTTTGCAGATTCAACAGCGCCTTCGCCTGTTATTACCTTGATGTTATCAATTACAACTTCGCCACCGCGTGTACCGAAAGCAAGCTGTGAAGACTTGCTGCTGATTCTTGTGTTTTGGAATGTTGCAAGCTCTGTGCCGTATGCATCCTTGAGAACTGCCTTACCGAAGTATGCATCTTCTGCTGTGTTAGCATCGATATCATATACAACACCGGGCTCGGAAAGCTCAAATGTAGCAAAAGGCTGGTTGTTTATGTAAATATCGATCTTGTCTACACCGTTATCAAAGAATGTGAGGTTGAAGAATTCATCATAGAAAACGCCGTCAGGATAAGGGATAACAGTGGGCTTGGAGGAAACATTCATAGCGTCCTGTGTGAATGACTTAACAGTCAATACAAGACCTTCATCGTCAAGCGATGCATAGATACCTGAACCGCCAAGTCCTTGTGCGCCGTCCTGGCCGCCCCATTCGCCGTACCAGTCGGATTCATAGTAGTAAAGGTGCATGGGCCAATCGCCGTCGCCTTTGTAGTTGTTGTTCTTCATAAAGTGCTCAGGCATTACGCTTCTGAGGAATATGCCGTGGTTAGCCATATCAGCTGAAGCGGATGCATCGGTTGTCTTTACATCAAAGCCGAAAACGTATTCGCCCATGATAACGTCTGTTGTCTTGAGTTCGCAGAAGCCTGAAAGTCCAAGAGCTTTACCGCCTTCAACTTCAACAACGTGACAAGTACCTACTGCGGGGAGTGTCTGACTCCAGAATGTGCCCATTGACGTGAAATCAGCAGGGTCGCCTACGAAATCATTGTCAAATTCATAAGACAACGTATCGACTGCTGAAGCTGACATTGCAAATGCCATTACAAGTGCGAGAACTGCACTCAAAAGTTTGATTTTTTTCATTACAAAAACCTTTCTTCGGGAAAACCCGAGTTTGTGATGTATCAAGACAAGCTCAATACTCGGTGACGATTATATCAAATTATTCCGTTTTTGTCAACCTTAATATTTTAACGTCGTAAAAAAATTTATAAAATTGTCATAAACATCCGTATATATTGTACGCATATTCAAGAAAACTGTGAATTATATAAAGTGCTGTAAAATCCGCCCTGCCTCAGAAGTTCATCGTGCGTTCCTATCTCTGATATTTCACCGCCCGTGACAACAAGTATCGTGTCGGCATTCTGTATTGTTGACAGTCTGTGGGCAATAACAAAACTCGTTCTTCCCTTCATAAGCTCATTCATAGCTTCCTGAATCTGTATCTCCGTTCTTGAGTCAACGTTTGACGTTGCCTCATCAAGTATAAGCATCGGGGCATCGGACAAAAACGCACGTGCTATCGTTATAAGCTGCTTTTGTCCCTTTGATATATTCACGCCGTCGTCGGAAAGAACGGTATTATATCCGTCCGGCAGACTTTCAATGTAACCGTCTATCTTGGCACATCTTGCCGCCGCCTTTACTTCTTCCTCCGTTGCTCCCTGCCGTCCGTATGCAATATTGTCAAATACCGTGCCGTGGAACAGCCACGTGTCCTGAAGCACCATTGTAAAGGCAAGACGCAGGTCGTTGCGCTTTATTTTCATTGACGGCTTACCGTCGATTCGTATTTCGCCCGAATCGGGATCGTAAAACCTCATAAGCAGGTTTATTATCGTCGTTTTACCTGCGCCGGTCGGTCCGACGATGGCTATCATCTGTCCCGGTCTTGCTGTTACAGAAACATTTTTAAGTATCGTTCTGTCGGGACGGTAACCGAATGTAACACCGTCAATTTCAACAAGTCCGTCTACCTCTTTCATTTCAACGGCATCGGATGCATCAAGCGTTTCGGGGTTCTCGTCAAGAACCTTGAAAACACGCTCTGCGGCTGAAAAAGCCGACTGAAATTCGTGGAGAATATTCGAAAACTCGTTTATAGGTCCTGCAAATTTTCTTGAATACTGCACGAACTGTGCCACACCGCCGAGGCTTATGAAGAACAATGAGCCCTCCAAAAACACACCGTTTTGAGAATACATATAGAGAATACCGCCGAAAATGGCAACGAGCGAAAGCGACACGTTATTTATAAGGTTAATAGTGGGGTAAAGAAGCGATGCGCTGTATTCGGCATTGTAAAATGCGCTCATTGCCTCATCGTTATGCTTGTCAAATCTTCCCGATATTACATCCTGACGGCCGTAGGCACGTATGCTTGCAGAGCCTGAGAGCATTTCCTCGGCATATCCGTTAAGCTCACCGTATTTTTTCGACCTCGCGCGGAACATCGGGCGAACCTTCGTTGAACGGTAACGTGTGAAAAGTATCGACACGGGAACGGTCAGAACAAAAATAAGTATCATCGGTCTTGAAATATTCCACATAAAAATAAGCGAGCCAACAACGGTATAAATACTCGTCATAACCTGGACAAGGTCATTCGAAAGCGAGGTGTTTACAGTATCGACATCATACGATAAATGGCTGATAATGTCACCCGTTGCATTACTGTCAAAATATCCGACGGGAAGCGTGTTGAGCTTTTCAAACAACTGCTTACGCATTATGTAAACTATTCTCTGGCTCAAAAACACCATTATTATTGAAAGAATATACGAAAGAACAGCAGCACCCGCAAAGCAGATTATCATCTTTATGACGTTATCCCACACAACCGGAAAATCAACGCCTGTTTCAAGCGTGACGGCATCTATTGCCGCACCCGAATATTTGGGGCCGAGAAGTGCCAGATGGTTTGACACAAAAGTAAGTATCACAGCGGGGATAAACAAGTGCCATTGTCTTATTACGTAACCACCCAGACGAAGGGCAATTCCCTTTGTGTTGCGTTTTTTTATCTCTTTATTTTCAGTCAAGGAAAGCACCTCCCATCTGTGAATCGCTTATTTGCTTATATTCCGGACAATTTTCAAGAAGCTCTGCATGCTTGCCCTTACCGATTATTTTTCCGTTATCAAGCACGATTATAATGTCGCAGTCTTTAACGGAGCTTACCCTCTGCGCAACGGTGATAACCGTAGTATCCGTCATATTTTCCTTTAGTGCCTTACGCAGATTTGCATCCGTCTTATAGTCAAGAGCTGACGATGAATCGTCAAGTATCAGTATATCGGGTTTAGCCGCTATTGCCCTCGCAATAAGGATGCGCTGGCGCTGACCGCCGGAAATATTTGTACCCTTTGCAGATATTTTGTAATCATATCCATCGGGAGTTGCGCAGATAAAATCGTGCGCCTGGGCAATTTTGGCCGCTTTTACAACATCATCGCGCGATATATCACGTCCAAAGCAGATATTTTCCTCTATCGTGTCAGCATAAAGAAAATCATTTTGAAGTGCAACACCGAACATCGCCGTAAGCTCATTTGCGGTAAAAGAAGAAAGCTTTTTGCCGTTTATGCGTACTACACCCGAATCAGCATCATAAAATCTCAAAAGAAGCTTTACGATCGTTGATTTTCCGCTTCCCGTAGCACCTATTATACCGAGTGTTCCGCCATGAGGAAGCGAAAAATTTATATTGTCAAGATTCGGCTTCTTTCCGAAATATGAAAACGTGACATTTTCAAATGAAATATGCGCGCCTTCATCGCCTGCGCCGTCATCCTCCTCAATAGGAAATGTGTTCGGCGTATCAAGTATTTCGCTTATACGGCGAGCTGAAGCGGCACACTTCGTATACATAACGAACATTCTTGACAACGACATAAGTGCCATTGAAATGAGCGTGAAATACTGCATAAATGCAATTACCGTGGCAGTTGACGATGTACCCTTGTCGACTCTGATGGCGGCAACGGTAATTACTGCGGCAATACCGAGATTCATCAAAAGCGTCATTATGGGGTTTCCCGCATTCATAACGATGCTTGCACGTCGTTCATTTTCAACCAATTTTTTATTGAAAACATCATATCTGCGGTTTTCGTACTCGTTTTTTGAAAGCGCCTTTATGACTCTGACACCCTGAATGTCCTCTCGCACAACGCGTATCATATCATCGATAGATCCTTGCACGCGTGTGTAAAGCGGGACACCCCAGCGTGCAATACAGAACACCGTGATAAATATTATCGGCATAGTTGCTATCATTACAAGTGCAAGTGCCGAATCCATAAAGAGCGTTATTGCAACACCGCCCAAAAGAAGTATCGGCGCGCGCACGCCCATTCTCTGCATCATTCCGATAAAATTCTGTACGTTGTATGTGTCCGACGTAATTCTCGATTCAAGCGAGGCAACAGTAAACCTGTCGGTATCCTTTGCGGAAAGATACAGTGTTTTTTTGAAAAGATCATGACGCATTTTTATCGAAAAATCAGCAGTTGAGCGAGCCGCCATTCTGTTTGCGGTAACGTTTCCGACACATGCACCGAGTGCGCAAAGCATCATCAAAGCACCGTAAAATACGATACTTGATATATCCTCCGTCACTATTACATTTTCAAGTATGTATGTAAGCAGGAACGGTATAAACAGCTCCGACACCGTTCCGAATACCTTTATCGAAAAGCCTATAAGAAGCCGTTTTTTGTACGGCAAAAGATAATATAAAATACGTTTCATTCATCTGCCTCCGTTTCAATGGCAAGCCGTGCGCTTCTCTCCATACGTGAAAGCACGCTGTAGAACACTTCAAGCTCATCTTTCGTTATTCCCTTTTCTATCTGTTCATTCCACATTACATTGGCTTGGCATATAGACGGATAAACTTCAAGCATCTTTTCTGTCGGATGTACAAGATACTGTCGCTTGTCATCCTCGTTTTCGACCCTTGTGATATATCCGTTTTTCTCAAGAGATGCAAGCGTTCTGGCAACCGTGCTTTTGTCGAGGCAAAGCTCCTTTGCAAGTTCCTCCTGTGAGCGTCCCGGTTTAAAGCATATCGCAAGCACAAAAGCATACTGATGTGTACATAACCCGTCGTCGGGTATCATTCTGCGTCTGTAGACAGCCTGACATCTGCTTATGTTATTTAATATTTTCATTATTTTAGGCATATCTTTCTCCAAAAATAAAGTTGTATGCGCAACTGTTGCGCATACAACCATTATACATATTTTCTCTTTTATGTCAAGTTTTTTACTGAAATCCGCTGACATAAAATCCAAAAAAATTATTTCAAAATATCGATTTCGATATCACCCGTTTCGGTTTCTATTTCGCATTTACCGCCCGATGCAGTCTTCGGAACATCAATCTCTCCTGTATCTGTACTTATTATAAACACCTTATCTGTGAGCAGAGAGCCCTCGATGTCACCTGTGCTCGTTTTTATCGATAATTCTTTTCCGTCACATCTGTCAAGCTCAATATCACCCGTGCTTCTTTCCACATTGAAAGTTCCGTTTGCAATAACGTTTTTAAGCAATAAGTCACCCGTGCTTCCGTTTGAGCAAAGCGATGCGCACGTGACGTTTTCAAGTCTTGTTTTTCCCGTGCTTACCTCAACTTTAATATCGCCTGCACAAGTAATATTTTTGGCGGTAATGTGCCCTGTTGACACGGAAAGCTCAAGTGTACTTGCGGATATTCCCTCTGTATAAATGCTTCCCGTGTTTGTTTTGATTTTTGCATCTTTCGCAACAGAGGCATAATTTTTTATACTTCCCGTGCTTGTATTAACTTCAAGGCTTTCAAATTTAAAGTCTTGCGGTATCTCAATACCGCCCGTGTCATCATTTATTACAAGCGAAGCATATTCATTTTCAGGTAAGTAAACGGTTATTTTCGGACTTTCAAAGCTTATTGAAATATACTCATACCATTTTCTTTCATCGGTAACATTTATATTAAGCGTTTCTTCCGAAACACCGACTGAATGTTTTACATTTTCATTTTCGTAACACTCTACCCGACACACACCGTCATCAGAGCAGACAAATGAAATGTACGCAGTATCGGTATCTATCAGTATATTTTCAAACACTTCATCTATTACGTGAGTGTTGCTCACATACCTCGCGGTGTTAATTCTTGTAAAATCCCAACCTAAAACCGTCATCGCCGATACAAATATTATAACGCCGAGTGCGACAAGCACACCCGCTGTAATAAGCCATTTTTTCATTATGCCACCTCTTTTTTAAGAAAACTCTTTTTTAAAGCCAACATAGTTTTCTTTGTTAAAATCAAAATGCCTTTTGTTGCAATCTTGCATCCGAAAAATGCAAAAACAGACAAACCAGCAAGAGCGATTCCTACACCTATCACCGCAATACCGACAGCGGTACTGTTAAAAGCAAAGCACATCACCGAGGCTGTAAGCACACCGATAACACACGCGCAAAGCGAAACGAAAACTGCCCAAACCGAAACAATTACGCTCCATATTACAATATACAAGGAAAATATAACGGCAAGTGCGGCAATCAAAAACGGCACCCATAGCGGTGCGCCGAACACCAGCAAACCGATCTCCCACGTCTTCATTTGTCTTTTCGGTTTTACATTTTCCTTCACTATCTTTGAAAGAGGAACATCGGCTATTATCTGAGATATGACCTCGTCCACAGAGCCTAATGATGAAACAGCTTCATCCTCTGACACTCCTTCTTCAACAATATCATCTATCATTTCACTGTAGAATGTTATCCTTTCTTCCCTGTCCTTTTCAGGCAAGCACGACAAACCGCAGCGCAGCCGCATAAGAAATTCTTGCTTATTCATTTTCATCCTCCCTCATTATAAATCGGCATATAGATGCCATCTCTTCCCATTCTTTTTTAAAATCCTCGATCCGTTTTCTGCCTTCGGCTGTGATACTGTAATATTTTCTGAGCCTTCCTCCGTGTTCTGCCGTACGCACCGTAAGCATCTCTGCATTTTCCAGACGCTTCAGAATGGTGTATAATGTAGATTCAGAAAGCTCAATATACGGCTTCATATCCTTGATTATTTTATAGCCGTACGAATCATCATTTTTTATTGCCGCAAGCACACATACATCCAAAAGTCCTCGTTTCAACTGTGTATCCATGCTATACCTCCTTTTGTGATATACATCATATCACGAAGTATTGTTTTTGTCAATACCCTTTTGATTTTTTTATCCGCAATGCGCTGTGTCGAAATTCCGCCTTAACCACTTGACAACGAATTTAAAATATTGTATAATCCTCACAAATATACTGTAAAGGAGATATAATAATGGCGAAAAAAGAATATTTAAATGAAGAAGAATATCAGAAAAATAACAAAAAAGTAAAAATTGCAGGCGTAATAGTAATTTTAATCGGTATTTGTCTTTTGTGCGTTGGCGCATATTTTCTTGCATCAGCGTCAAAGATGGAAGTTCCGTCAATGGGAGCTCCCGATTGGTTCGAAGTTTCTACAGCACAAATGGATAAGGAACACACCGGAAGGTCTATAATGATATTCGGAACATTCATAACCATTGTCGGTTGTATGATACGCTTCGGAGTAGCTAATCAGAGAAAGATTATGGCTTACCAGACACAGCAGGCTATGCCTATTGTGAAAGAAGGCTTTGAAAAGATGTCACCCACACTCGGAACAGCCGCTAAAGAAATTGCAAAAGGCGTAAAAGAAGGTATGGAAGAGGAAAAAATGTACTGCAAGCACTGCGGTGCGCTTATCGATGCCGACTCTAAATTCTGCAACAAATGCGGAAAAGAACAATAACTGAAATAAAAAAAGATACTCGGTCATCACCGAGTATCTTTTTTGCTTTATTAATAAATACCTATATTGTAAATTGAGAAGAAGCCGTCTTTTTTATTGAGCACTCTTACATATCTTGCCTTAACATCAAGGTCGATAACGTTTTTAGGCTCATATTTGTATTTGTTGACGTCTTTCCAATTTTCATTGTCATCAGACACAGAAACAGTAAATTCGCCGAGGGTATTTGATTCCCATTCAAGAACGAGCTTTTCGATCTTTGAGACTTCTCCGAGGTCAACCGTTATCCAATAATTTTCGCCCTCTGTTCCGAGTGCGCTCCATCTTGTGAAATGTGATCCGT
>JAZRTS010000022.1:0-2988 GCA_045652135.1 Eubacteriales bacterium
ACCGGTGTAACCGTACATACGTTTGTATCGGAATAACCGAGGTTCTTGCCGCCGGAATTCATCGAAATTCTTACATCGATATTTGTTCCGAGATCAACAACAGGCGCTGTTACACGGGACTCGTTTATACCGTGTGAAACGAAGTGATTAAATGCGCTTTCACGGTTTGAGCCGAATGCCGCTTTAAGGTCAGCGTTGTTCTTCAGATAATAATCAACACTGAACATAGGGCTTGCCTGACGGCCCTCTTTTACGCCGTTGCTGATAAAGTGATTGTAAAGACGTGTTGCATCAGTACCGAATGCAGCTTTAAGATCGGAATATTTGTTTGCGTAATACGTCGCATCAAATACTACCGATTTTACATTTGCAGGTACTGAAACGGCGGCAATAGCCTGGAACGGTATTATAGCCGCTACCATAATAATTGCCAAACACCACGCTGTCAAACGAATGATGTTTTTCATATTTTCCTCCTTGGAAATAACTTTGCACATATCGTGCTTGATAATTATATTATAGTTTTAAAAATAATTATTGTCAAGTAAACAAAATCATTCGTACATAAAATTATCATTTTATTTACATATTATGTTTTAAATCGGTTCAATAAGCACCATAAAAGTCAATTCACGGTGCAGGATCGATTACAGGTAATGCGCTGTAGTCGATGGGGAAATACAGCGACTGTGTCATATAAAGGCCTGTGATAAGGTGGTATTTAACACCCATATCCGACATCCATGTACGGTCGTTGAATGTTTGAAGTGTACCGGAGTGGTTTTCGTATACCCAATCTGCAGAGGGCCACAGGCACACCGAGGGATTTATCTTCTGATAAACCTCTTTTCTTATACCCTGCTGACCGTGGTGGGACATCTGAACAACGTCGCTCTTCAAAGCGTTGCCGTACTTGCTTAAAAGTCTGTCGCCCTCGTTAATGTAAGCGTCACCGAGAAACAGTACCGTTTGTCCCTCGATAGTTGCACGGAATATCATCGAGGTGTCATTTATATTCGTTTCACTTTCTGCATTTGTGACAGTCGTAAGAATTTCGAATTTAACACCGTCTACCGTGATAACATCGCCCTCAAATGCATTTTTACCGTTGATAGCATCAAACGAACCGTTACCGAACAGCTTATCGTATGCCGACTTGACATCATCGTATACAAATCTGTACATACCGTTTTCACTGGAGCTCATAAACGATTTTGACGGGAAATTCAAGTAAACATTCTTGATTACGATCTCGTTTGACGTTTTGTTTACAAGATACGTAAACTCCGTCATATGGTCATCGTGCGGATGTGAAAGGAACCACGCCTCAACCTCGGGAACCTCCTTACCGCTGATTCTCTGCAACTCCTCATAGAGGAATCCCATTTCGTTATAGTGCTTACCGCCGCCGTCGATAACAATGAGCTTATCATTCTTTGTTTTGATAACGTAGCTGTTACCGAGCATTTCGGAATTGGGACAAAGCTGGTAAAGAACAGGCTCATTTGCTTCTACAACCCTGACTGTGACCGTCAGCGCATTTAATCCGTTCTTTGCAGTTATTTTGTACGTACCCTTTTCGGGTGTGATAACATTGTCGGAATTTACTGCTATATCATTTGACGTCCAAGTGATATTAATTCCGTCGGTGATATGCGCATTATTTGCAAACTGAACATTGAATCTGTTCAGATCACACACCTTGCCTGCTTCAACTGTAATGCTTTTCGTTGCATACCATACCGTATTTTCGGTATATTCATCCTCTGTAATCTTCACAAGTGAATATTTTTGCGCCGCACTTCCGCTGTATTGGTATATCTGAACGTTTGAACCGTCAGCAGTACCGTTGGAAGCAACATCGAGCGTCTTCGACGGTGCGTTCTTCGATTCAAGAACGAACTGACCGTCTATGTAGTGGACAAACCAACGCTGTGCATCGGTATTATTGCTTTCATAAGTCTGAACGTTTGAGCCGTTTGCAGTACCTGCGGCATAAACGTCAAGCGCCTTGCCCGTGCTTCTGTTGGTAATTGTATATGCACCGTCTGAATTGAGCTTGAAATGCCACTGCTGGCTTCTTGAATTTTCAACTGTATTTATAACTACGTTATCGCCCGAAAGACCAACGTATTTTCTTGAAGAAGCACCCATGATTCTTGCGTAAAAATCTGTTCCCAAATTAATGGGCTTTCTTTGGTCAAACGGAATATCCGCATCGGTGTCGGGCATCTCATCTTGTCCCTCTGCAACCATTGAGAACAGCATATCGATGTCAGCTGTTGTATATTCACCGTCACGGTTACAGTCAAGCGCCTCAAGATAGCAGGAATATTCGGGAGTATTTGCAAGATACTTCTTTGCACGGATTATATCCACACCGTTAACACGTGCATCTCCGTTTATATCACCGTTTACCACGATCTGCATCGTTTCCGATGTGGCAAGATTCACAAACGTATAGCCCGTTGCGACAAGTACGTTTGCAGATACCTCCTTACCGTTTTGATCTTTAACACAGCACAGCTCCTCAAATAGATCTGTTAGGTAATATACTTTAGTGCCTGCCTTAATATTCACTATCATACCGTTTTCGGTCTGAAAAGGTGTATCTGACGTCTGTTCATTCGTTGCTTCTGATGAAATCTTTGCAAACTCATCTGCCGATGCGCTAAGCACCGCACATACAGATGCAAGCACAAAAGACAGCGCAACAAGTAAAGTTACGCTCTTCACCATCCATCTTTTTTTCATACTGATTTGCCTTACCTTTCAATTTCTTTTATCATATTGTATCATGATTTATTATACAAGTCAACATAATTATAAAAAATCACTCCTTTGACTCACTTGAAATTTCATATAGCTTTTAACAGTTCTGTTATCTTTTTAAGATGTTTTATTGTATCGCAATAAGGCAGATGGATTGATATTTTATTTTTTAGCAAAAAGACAGGTTATTTTTTGAAAAAATTCACCAAAGAGCCC
>JAZRTS010000023.1:0-17460 GCA_045652135.1 Eubacteriales bacterium
CCAAGGATGCAATTACCAAAACGGTTGCAATGATGACGCCTTTTCTTTTTTGTCTTTTCATAACTCCTCCTATAAATATAAAAAGTGCGTCAACCGAAGCTGACGCACAAAAAACACATAGCTCCGATTGTCGCTAAACAAAAACTTAACATAACTCCAAGGCATATGAAAGTAGAGCATCTGTATTTTTATCAAAATAAAAACACACACGCTTGGAGTTCACAATTTATAAAGTTTTTGTTTAGCACACACATTGTATCACAACAAATAATAATTGTCAATATAAAAACGAAAAATACGAGAATATTAAAATTCCCGTATTTTTCGTTATTTGATATTTTAATTTAAAGCCGTAATTTTATCTGATTTTACAATCACTTCTTCCCGGGTACCATTATTATGCTTTTGTGTACTGATAAATCCGTTATTCCGTTTGCTTTTTTCAAAGCCTCGAGCGGAACACCGTATTTTTTGGCAACGTCCCACACTCCCTCATCATGTGTCGGATAATAGAATGTAAACGTACCGAGCTTACCGCTGCTCGTCTTGTTTTCAAAGCCAATGCTTTGTATGACGTTGTAAGTACCTTCCTCCGCCAATATAGAGTCGATATATATTTCCGTATCCGCAAAATAATTTTCTCCGTCATATCTTATCTTCACATCACCGCATTTGCATGCGACACTGACTATCTTGTTGATATGCTTTGACGGTATATCAATCTCTCCTTTAAACGGCACGGATGCCCTTACACTATCGTATTCCTCTCCCTCGAACACTGCGCACACATCACACGTGCCGCTGCATATGAGTTTCCCATCGGAAATACTGCACGAAGCGTTATCAATATTTCCGAAGGAAAGTGGAATATTTCCTGTAATGCTTTCGCATATATCCTTTCCAAGCTGCGCGTTAATACTGAAGTTACCCTTAAAAGAGGCGACATTCCTGTCACACTTTACATTTTTATATTCTGGATATCCTGTACAACCAACGGCGTACATATCTGAGGGCACGGTAAGTGTTTTTTCAATGTTTGAGATGATCTTTATATCATATAAAAGGTCAAGCTCTATAACTCTTTTTTCTCCCTCTGTATTTTCAGAAACCGTAGACGTTATGTCGTACACATTTATCCTGCCCATACATACTGAACCTTCCGTAATATTTTCGCATTGAACAATGTGTGAAAGCGCAATACTTACAGGTACGGACGCAATTTTTCCGCCGTCTATCGTTTCATAAATAATAACACCGCGAAGCTCCGTGCGTACAAACGCTTTACCGTCACCCTCTTTTACTTCAACCGAATGAGGACAGAAAAGCGTATATACTACTCTTTGCACTTCAGGCATATTTCCGGGGATAACAACGTCCTCCGACACACCTATCCCGGTTTCCTCACATACCGATGTTTCACTGTATGATATATTCTGCGTGATGCTCTGAATTTTTCCTTCATCGCTGATACCGCTTATATCAGGTGCTACATTTTCCTCTCCCCAAACATCTGTATGAGCTTCTATCCGTGCTTTCAAGCTCACCTTACGGGGTGTCAATGCGCGCAAGGTTATATTTTTAGGTGTAAACGATACATCGCAAGTGTTTCCGTTGGCGCCCTTCGTCTGTATTACGTCTGAAAATTCAGCTTTGAATTCCGCGCACTGCAGACTTTTATCCTCACCCCTGTAAAGCACCGCACAGTTTACGCAGCCCTCGTATTCCGTTTTACCGTCGGATATATACGTTCCCGTTTTGCGCACATCGGAAAAAACGTGTAAAATACGCTTTACGTCGGGAAAATAATCAGGCAGGGTGTATTCACACACCACCTCCGTGTAATTTTCTCCTGAAAAATTTTTCTTACTGACAAAGCCTTTACCCTTATAGTTATTTTGATCCATTCCGTAACCGTACCTTTCCTTAAATTATCTGTTGCAATATATTCAAGCGCGTGTTTTCTTATGAATAAAAACCTTTTTCTTTCATTCTTTTTCTTATTTTTGAAAGTGCCGCCTTTTCTATTCTCGATACGTACGACCTTGAGATACCGAGCATTTCGGAAACCTCCCTCTGCGTTTTCGGTGTTCTTCCGTTAAGACCGTACCTTAGTATGATAATCTTCTTTTCCCTGTCTGAAAGTTCTTTTTTGACGGCGGCAAAAGCATTTTCTATCTGCAGTTTTCTGTTTATATCCTCGGCAATAGTATCGGGAACGCTTATTATATCAATATACGTCAGCGGATTCCCTTCCTTATCCGTGTCGAGCACCTCATTTATAGACACCTCATTCTGAAGCTTTTTCTGGCTTCTGAAATACATAAGTATCTCATTTTGAAGGCATTTACCGGCATACGTTGCAAATCGTGTACCCGTTTCGGGCTTGAAGCTGTCAATGGCTTTTATAAGTCCTATAGTGCCTATCGATATGAGATCATCGTGATTTTTCGAAAGCGTATAATATTTTTTTACTATGTGCGCTACAAGACGCATATTGTGCCGTATAAGCTTTTCGCGCGCGTACATATCACCGTTTTTCATTTTGGAAAAGCACTTATACTCCTCCTCTGCCGAAAGCGGCGGCGGATATACCTCCGCATCAGATACTTTCAAAAATGCAAAAAAGAAATTGTATATTATCCTGAAAATATTTCCTACCATCCCATGTCTCCTTTAATATTTTTTTAACACATCGTTATACATACCGATACAATGTGGGTATACAATAATATGTATGCTATTCTTATACTTTACAGAACATAAAACGTTACGTGGGTGAATTTAATGAAAACAGCTGTAATAGACATTGGCTCAAATACGATAAAACTTGATATATTTGAAATTTCGGAAAAAGAAACGGTTCAGATATCATCACACAGCGAAAAAGGCGCTTTGGCGCGCCACACAAAAGCCGGATTTTTAACGGATGAAGGCTACAACGTGTTAAAAAGTATCCTTGAAAAATATCTTATAACCGCACTTGGCAATATGTGTGAGAAAATTTATGTTTTTGCCACACAAAGTCTGAGAAATATTTCAAACGCACAGGAAGTCTGTAAAAACATAAAAGAAGCCCTTGGTATCGACATTGAAATAATAAGCGGAGAAGAAGAAGCCTTATGCAGTACGAGAGCACTTATGCTCGACTGTCCGGAAGCCGTCGAAGGTATAATGGCTGATATGGGGGGCGGTAGTCTTGAGCTTGTGGAATTTGAAAAAAGATCGCCCGTCGGTATATGCAGTCTGCCTCTCGGCGCTTTGCGCGTAAAAGAACAGCTTAATATCGGTATTATTCCATCAAATGCCGACGAAGAAAAAATAAGATCGCACGTAATATCAATTCTCAAAACAGTACCTGTAAAAAGCAAAGACACGGTATATCTTATCGGAGGAACGGCGCGCTCCGTTTTCTCTCTTTGTTTTGACGGAAAGGATGAAATATCACCGTCTGATGCTGTAAGAGCATACAATATTCTGACGGCAGACAAAAATGAAAGCGCAAAATTACTTTCTGAAAAGCTTCCGAAACGCGCTGACAATTTTATGACGGGATTTTATATATTCAACGTAATTTGCGAATATTACGGTATAAATAAAATAGCCTTGTGCAAAAAGAGCGTCCGTGACGGCTACCTGTCAATAAAAACAGAAAACGGAAATATATAAAATATGAAATACATAAGTAAAACATTAAAAATCTTTTTGATTCTGTTGTTACTTGCATCTTTAACGTCCTGCGCGAACGGAATTTCAGGACTTTTAGGCATTGACAATACAGATTACGGCGCAGAGGAGGTAATGGCATCCCTCGACAAAAAAGGAGAGACCGCGCAACAACTCTCAAGCGTGTGTTCGGTTTTAACGTTCGGAACAGGTGAAATAATCTGCTTTGACAGTTTCAAATCAGTTGCTGAAGAATACAGCGATACCGTACTCGACTATCTTGCCGGAACTCACTTTGAAAAATATTCCGCAGATGATAAAATGTTTTCCGCTTTAGCTGAAAATTATCCTGAACTCAGCGTAAACACGCTCATTCCGTCATATGATTTCGAAAATACAGTCTACAGATTTTTCGGCGGAGATATTCATTTAAAAAACAAAAACACGTCTCGTTTTTCTTATCTTGACAAAATAAACGCATATATATTGACCGGAAGACTTACATCTGTATACACCTCAGTTGAGATAGTGAATCTTGAAGAAACCGCCAATACTTACCGCGCGGTAGTGCGTTTTTCTCAAAACGGAATCGCATTTCCCGACGATTATTTCATAATCTTTAGGAAACGTGCCGAAAACGAGATTCCGTACATATATTCCGTTTCCGTAAACGAAAGCATCGTAGTCGGAACAGAAAAAATATAATAACAAAAAATACCTCTTTTCATATCATACTAAAGATGATTATGAAAAGAGGTATTTTATGAATCAACAATATAAGAATACATATTTCGCCGCAGCAAACACATCAAGCGGATTTATCGGATATTTCAACAAAATATTTGACGCTGAAACGCTTGACAGAATATACATTTTAAAAGGCGGTCCCGGTACGGGAAAATCTTATCTTATGAAGGAATTGGGAAGAAAAGCGGAAGAACACGGATATGACGTTGAATATTTTTTATGTTCATCTGATACGAATTCTCTTGACGGAATTTTAATACCGTCAATAAAAACGGCAATAATCGACGGTACCGCGCCTCATATGACCGACCCGTTTTTCCCCGGTGCGGCTGATGAAATCATAAATTTAGGAGAATTTTTCGATACAAAAAAGCTTACTGCAAAAAAAGACGTTATAATAAGGCTTATACGCGCAAAATCAGAACTTTACGCACGCGCTTACGCATTTTTACGTTGCGCCGGCACTATCAGAAAAGAATATGACTGCACCGTATCGCCGTACGTACTTTACAAGAAAATGACCGCTTTTTCAGATCGGCTGATAAGCCGAATCCCAAGCGGAGAAAAATACAGCGAACAAATACGACTTACACACACGTACGGCACAAACGGCGAGGTGATGCTTGACACGTTTTATGAAAATGCCGAAACGCGTTTCGTTATCGAAGATAAATATAATGTTTCATACATTTTGCTGTCACTTATATATGAAAAGCTGAAAGCGAAAAATTTGGATGCAACCGTGAGTTTTTCGCCTGATATTCCGGAACAGATAGACGGAATATACGTAAATTCGCTTAAAATGTCTTTCACAATCGGCACTTCAAAATCCGATAGTGACAAGGTGATCAATACGTGCCGTTTCATAAACAAAGACGGAATAAAGGCACATAAAAAACGGCTTCATTTTATGAAGACTGCTTACGAATCCGTTACCAAAGAAGCACTTCTTTACCTCGCAAGTGTAAAACCGCTTCACGAGGAGCTTGAAAAAATATACATATCCTCAATGGATTTTGTGAAAAAAGAAAAAATGACGGAAAAATTATGCAAAAAGATATTCAAATGACATTTTAAAACGGGCGGTTTATGAATAGCCATACAAAAAATCCTCTACCGAGGATTTTTTTATATTCATTTTGCGTACTTTTCCACCGCAATTATAAACGGTGAATCATATGAATTTATCATTCTGCAATTCATAACAGAATAATATTTTCTGTCGTACGTTGCAAGATATTCAAGGAGCATTTCGCCCTCACGTCTGCCCTCATCGTGTCCGGGATAAACGGAAATGACGAGTACACCACCGCCCTTGAGCAGTTCAATTCCGTCCTTGACAGCCTTGAAAGTCGTTTCGCACATTGTGTGCTTTGACTTGTCCCCTCCCGGCAGATAACCGAGGTTGAACATTCCGCCGTCAATAGGCTCTTTTACATATTCCTTGACGTTCTGGTGTCCCGAAAGTATAAGTTCAAAATTGGTATGGCCTTTTTCATCAAGTAGTTTTTTTGTGTTTTCAAGCGCCGCAGGCTGAACGTCAAACGAATACACCTTGCCGTTTTTTGCAACACCGCACAGAAACTCCGTATCGTGGCCGTTGCCCATTGTAAAATCCACGTATACACCGTTTTCGTTTGGATTTTTCAGAATATACTCTTTAGCATGCTCTTTCAAGTTCATTTTTCTGCCTCCAGCCATTTTTGCCATACATCGGGCTGATATCCGACCGTTGCAAGCTTTCCGTTTCTGACTATCGGAGTTTTCAAAAGCGACGGATCTTCAAGTACATTTTCGTCTTTGTCTTCTTCATATGCAAGATACGAAAGAAGCTTATAATCACGGTGTTTTTCATCAAGAAGCGCATCGATTCCGCCGACAGCGCTTTTAACGCTTTTGTATTCACCGGGTGAAATCCCCTTATCAAGCAAGTCAATAAACTGTACCTTCACTCTGCGCTCTTTGAAAAACCTTTCAGCCTTCTTCGTATCGAAGCATTTTTTCTTACCGAATATCTGTATCATATCTCATTTTCTCTCATTTTTCCAAATACATCTCATCCATTAATCGGAGCTGCTCTTCTATAAAAGATAATATGTTTTCAAATTTGTCCTCGCCCTCATGGAACAGACCGTTTTCATCCACATCTCGAAGAATTGCTCCCGAATTGACGATTTCCGAATTGTATTTATTAAGCATATCGGCTAAATTATCGTATTGTAAAACCCCCTCGCGGAGCTGTCTGTAACGCTCAGCCGCAATATCCTTGATATCGGGATTCAGAGCCAGCATAGCCGCATACTCATCTCTGACAATATCGATACCCGTATTCGATGTATACGCAATTCCGTTATCAACCCACTCTATTCCGAAAGACTGGTCGGTATCCCATAAAAGTATGCAGATCTTTTTATCATTCTTACTGTCAATAATATAATACGTATTTTGCAGCCACAAATTATCGACAAGTCTGGCAAACTGAGTCACCAAGCTTATATCAACCCAGTTATCTTTATCAACGGAGGAAAAATCGTTTTCGTAAAACAATCCGTTCATACGGTTATAAAGATCTTCCGCCGTCATTTTATTTGAAAATTCTATACCGTAAGCCTCACTTGGACTTTCAGGTATCTTCATCCATACGTAATCCGTTCCGCGCAAAAGCGCCGAATCAGCGCCAAGCTCCAGATATTTATCGCTTATCTGGCGTTGCAGCATATAAAGGCCTTCGTACTTACCGTTAACGACAAGCTCTACGTATTCACCATTTGACATTTTTACGCTGTACGGGACTGTTTTCTGCATTTCGCTCCAAATGTGCATCATTATTTTTTCTCGCACCTTGGTATCGTCAACGACCATTGCATTAAGCACCCATTCATCGTCTGCTCCGAGACCGAGCAAATCCATATCATTGTCTTCACGGTGTCTTTGAAGCGCTAATTTATACGACTTTTTTTCATATCTCGTGGTACTTGCCCCACGCACGCGCCACTGCACGAAAGAATTCTGCACTCCTGCTTCATCACGACCGTTCCACAGCGCAAATTCTCCGCCGCTTAAAGGTCTGCCCATGTCGTCCTTTCCTGCGTCAACACCTTCGAGGTTTATTATAGGAAGTGTGGACAAGACAAGATTATACTGCATATATTCTTTGGAATCTTTTTCTGCAATTATTACCTTCAGCGGTTTGTTATTTGCAACGGCTTCGGTGCAGTTTTCTTCCAGAACATAAAAAAGAAAGTTTTCATTACGTCTTAATTTCAAAAGTCCGTTCAAAAAAGACGCGTCACCAAGCACGTCATCTCCGACCGACGTATATATCGTCGAGGTTTCCGTATCAATTGCCGCGTGAACATCACCGTTTACGATATATTCACTGTAATCCTTAAATACATAGTCTGTAAAAACACTGATTTCCTCTTTTGAAACAAGCTTCAGAGGAACAATATTGTTTTGCCTGTTCAATGCAAATACGGCAAATGTGACAAAAAGAACGGCGAAAAGTATCAGCACCGTCAATTTTAACGTTTTTTTAGAAGACATTCTTTTCGCCCCTTTCGTATTTCAAATCAAAAATTCTCCGTTCAGCGCAAAACAGCCCAGATAGTATTTAGAAAACGTACATCTTTCGAGCGTTCCTATCTGAAGGAGTTGAAGTATAAAATCGGGAATAAATTCATCGTATTTCACTTCAAGAATGTGTATTCCGGTTGGTGTCACGGGAACCAACCGTTCCGTTTTCGGGGCAAAAAAACTCTCAAGATCACCCGACGCGGAAATATTTTTATCAATCGTTATACGTACGTTGCCTATTTTATATACGTACGCTGACCTCTCATACTCAATCACTGCTCGCGGAAGCAATCCGTCGCATTTTCTTTCCAGTAAAAACTCATTCAGTACCCGACGCTCTCCGAATTTCGGAATATCCTCCGAAAAACAATCCCTTGAAGCAAGCGCCTTTGCTTCATCCTTTGTTATCATACACGAAGATTTTTTTGTAAGAGAATTTTTCTTTTCTTTTACTTCAAGTCGAATAAATCCGTCGCTTTCACCGTACGTACGTATTCTGTATTTTTTTCTGTCATCAACTCCGGCATCGTTTTCCGAAATACATTTTTCGTCATACGTATCAAAATAAAGACTGCGTATAAGATACGCATCACCCGACTGATGCGAATCCTTTTGTAAAAAGCCGTCCAGACGTCCTTTTATAAGTGCTATATCTTTTTCGGAAATTATATATTTGTTTTCTACTCTGTATTCCATACCGCTATCAGAAACGGACCTCGCCGTCGTGAGCCATAATGCTTACGGACGTTACGCCCTCTATTCCTGCAAGAGCTTTTGAAAATTCAGCTTCGTTCTTTATTTTCGTTTCAAGAATAAGCTCCATTCCCTTTGAGGAAATGTTTTTACTTCTTATACGGCATTTTTTCGTATATTTTTCAGCACATTCCTTTATCTTGTCATAGCAATCCGCACTATCCGCCGAAATAACTGCAAGGCACGGGGACTTCAACATGGGGAAGATATCGAGAATTACCATAAACAACGCTATACCCAAGCTTATTATTATCGAAAGTTCAAAAAGACCTACACCTGTTATGATACCGACGCTTATGCTCCAAAACAAAAACGTAAGGTCCATGGAATCCTTTACGGCATTACGGAAACGAACTATCGAAAGCGCACCCACCATACCCAAACTGAGAACGAGATTATTCTGCATGGCAAGCATGATTCCGGCTGTTATAATGGGTAAAAGCGCAAGTGTTTTATTAAAATTTCTGTTGTAGAAATCCTTACCGCTTGTAAGTCTGTAAACAACGTACACAAATATGCCGATGAGGGCGGAAAACGCAAGTGTTACAATGATTTCCGCCGTTGATAACGTAGTAACGGAAAATCCTTTAACGATAGCGCTTTTTATCATATTAAGTATTGCCATATTTTTCAACTCTCCAAAAAATATTATATATACCATTTTACATCAGAATCATATAAAAGTCAAGGCTTTTCCCTTAAAAATACACCCCGAAAAGCTTATGCCTTTCGGGGTATATCAATAAATATTCAAAATTACTTTTTAAGATTTGTAAGGAGTGCTTCAAGCTCTGCATAAAGTTCTGCAGGAACTCTGTCGCCGATCTGAGCATAGAAATCTTTGATTCCTTCTGCTTCTTCAAGCCATACCTTTTCATCTATTTCAAGAAGCTCCTTGATAGTATCAATTGTAATATCAAGACCCTCTATATTGATGTCTTCTGCCTTGGGAAGGAAACCGATAGGAGATTCTACAGCATCCGCCTTGCCTTCGCAACGTGCGAGGATCCAAAGGAGAACGCGCATATTGTCACCGAAACCGGGCCAGATGAAGTGGCCTTCGTCATCAAGACGGAACCAGTTTACGTTGAATATCTTGGGGGGATTCTTTATCTTCTTGCCCATTTCAAGCCAGTGAGCAAAGTAGTCACCCATATCGTAGCCTGTGAAAGGACGCATCGCCATGGGGTCACGACGTACAACGCCTACAGCACCGGAAGCCGCTGCTGTTGTTTCGGAAGCCATAATAGAGCCTACGAATACACCGTTCTGCCAGCTTGTGGATTCGTATACAAGGGGAGCAGTCTTTGCGCGTCTGCCGCCGAATACGATAGCGGACAGCGGAACGCCCTGGGGATTTTCAAATTCAGGTGACAAACAAGGACAATTCTTTGCTCTTGCTGTAAATCTGGAGTTCGGATGAGCTGCCTTTTCGCCGGATTCAGCGTTATAGGGATTGCCCTTCCAGTCGATCATATTAGCAGGCTTTTCCTTTGAAAGACCTTCCCACCATACTGTGTTATCATCTGTATTGTGAGCTACGTTTGTGAAAATTGTATCCTTGAGCGTTGTATAAAGCGCATTGGGGTTGGACTTTTCGTTTGTACCGGGAGCAACACCGAAGAAGCCGTTTTCAGGGTTCATAGCCCAGAGTCTGCCGTCTTCGCCTACTCTTATCCAAGCAATGTCATCGCCTACGCACCAAACCTTATAGCCCTTCTTCTTGTATATTTCCGGAGGAATGAGCATTGCAAGGTTTGTCTTACCGCATGCAGAGGGGAACGCAGCTGCGATATACTTAACTTCGCCTTCGGGATTTACGATACCGAGGATAAGCATATGCTCAGCCATCCAGCCCTCCTGCTTACCCTGATAGGAAGCAATACGGAGCGCAAAACACTTTTTACCGAGAAGAACGTTACCGCCGTAAGCGGAGTTAACGGAACAGATCGTGTTGTCTTCCGGGAAGTGGCAGATATAACGTTTTTCTTCGTCAACGTTTACCTTGCCATGCAAGCCCTTAACGTAGTCGGGAGAATCGCCGAGAGCTTCAAGAACCTTGTTACCTACTCTCGTCATTATATCCATATTGAGTACAACATAGATGGAGTCTGTGAGCTCGATACCGATTTTTGAGAACTTTGAACCGATAACGCCCATAGAATAAGGGATAACGTACATCGTTCTGCCCTTCATGGAATCCTTGTATATCTCGCCAAGCATCTTATAGCATTCCTGGGGATCCATCCAGTTGTTTATATTACCTGCATCTTCTTTTTTGCTTGTGCAGATGAGTGTGCGGTGCTCAACTCTCGCAACGTCATTGGGAGCTGTTCTGTGAAGGTAACAGCCGGGAAGCTTTTCTTGATTCAAAAGCTCCATTTCTCCTGTTTCACAAGCCTCACGGCGAAGTGCCTCAAGCTGTTCTTCCTCACCTGTGATCCATACGATCTTATCAGGGGAGCAAAGTGCGGCAGCATCGTCGACAAATTTCTGTACATACTTGTTTGCCATATTATATACTCCTTTTAAAATGAATTCAAAAACATATAAGCCTTGCAATCAATAACCGTTTTTGCCTTTTGAAAACCGACGTTGATTATTAATTTGCAAATTTGCCTACTGTATTATTGCATATCAATATTTATACGGTATGTTGTAATTGTTAAATTTTGTACACAAATAAATAAAATACGGTCAAAAAAATTAAATTTTAAGCACCTTATCCTTATTATACCCGATATGCATCAGAATGTGACCGATATTTCCCTCTCCTGCATATTTTTCGGGATCGAAGAAATCACAGTCAAGAGTTGACCAGTAAAGGTAATTTTCGTCACCGCTTACGTCAACAGTCTTGTTGAGTCTGCCTGCATACACCTCGACGTAGCAATCGTCAAACGGATACGTAAAATCCATAAGTCTTGTGAGAATTATATCTTCCTTCGTAATTGAAGTTTCCTCAAAAAGCTCTCTGTATGCAGCAGAAAGACTATCCTCGCCCTTTTCTATCTTTCCGCCGACGAGGTTTGAAAGCCCGAGATAAGGCTGTTTTTTCCGCACGCACATAAGAAGTCTGTCACACTCTTTATTGTAAACCGCAATAAGATTATATCCTTGCATAGTACCACCGTTTTTTTCTAACATTATACGCAATTTGGCATATATTGTCAATAGTTACGGCATTAATTTCAATTATATAAAATATTTTTAATCGATTGAGACAAAATTAATTAAAACTATTGCATTTTCATTAAAGTTATGTTACAATGGCGCACAGACGTTTTCTTGCTTTTTTCACGTATTACCGACAGAAAAAGCCGTGTAATCATTTGTGATTTACGCAAGACTGTGTCTTTTTATCTTTAGGTTAATCCTACGAATTTTTTTAACTTGAAGGAGTATTTATGCGGAATGGAAAAAAATCTTTTAATCGAGCTGAAAAATATCACTAAAGCTTTTGATGGCGAGCCCGTTTTAAGGGGCATTAACCTTGACATTCACGACAAGGAATTTATAACACTTCTCGGTCCGTCGGGATGTGGCAAAACGACAACTTTGCGTATCATAGGCGGTTTCGAAGATCCCGATTCGGGCGACGTATTTTTTGACGGTAAGCGCATCAATGACGTACCTGCACACAAGAGAAATGTAAACACCGTGTTTCAGAGATACGCACTTTTCCCGCATCTGAACGTTTTCGAAAACATTGCATTCGGTCTGCGTCTTAAAAAACGACCTGACCGCGAGATAGCGGAAAAGGTAAAAGAAATGCTTAAGCTTGTAAATCTCAAGGGATTTGAGAGAAGAAGCGTATCGACGCTTTCGGGCGGTCAGCAACAGCGTGTTGCAATAGCACGCGCACTTATAAACGATCCTGAGATACTTTTGCTTGATGAGCCACTTGGCGCGCTTGACTTAAAGCTTCGCAAGGATATGCAGAACGAACTTAAAAATATCCAGCAAAAAACGGGCATTACGTTTATTTACGTTACACACGACCAGGAAGAAGCACTTTCCATGTCCGATACCGTAGTCGTTATGAACAACGGTGAAATACTGCAAATAGGTACACCTCAAGATATTTACAACGAACCCGTAAACGCATTCGTTGCCGACTTTATAGGCGAATCAAATCTTATATTCGGTACGATGCTTGAAGATTACAAAGTACGTTTCTCAGGTCACGTATTCGACTGTCTTGACAAGGGCTTTGATCAAAATGAGTCTGTTGACGTCGTCGTACGTCCCGAAGACGTTGATATAGTATCTCCGGAAAAGGGTATGCTTTGCGGAACTGTATCGAACGTAACGTTTATGGGCGTTCACTATGAGATAATAGTTGATATAAATAATTACAAATGGATGATACAAACCACCGACTATTGCGGCGAAGGCGAAAAGATCGGTCTTTACATTGAACCCGATGCCATACACGTAATGAAGAAATCGGAATATTCCGATATGGTCGGCGACTACTCATCGTACAGCGAAGAACACGAGCATCTTTCCGACATAGTTGAGGAGGATGACTGATGAACAAAAGCGCAAAAGCAAGAAAAAAAATGCTTACGGCATCAAGCAAAAGCACCATTGAGCGTTCATGGCTTGCAAGAATTGCCGCTTGTCCCCATATTTTATGGTCGGTTCTTTTTATAATTGCTCCGCTTATGTTCGTAGCATATTTCGCGTTTACAGACCCTGCGGGCAGTTTTACACTTGATAATATCAAAAATCTTACAAACTACAGCGAAACATTTATACTTTCCGTATTCTTTTCGCTGATTGCAACCGTTGTATGCATCATCATCGGTTATCCGCTTGCATATTTTATTGCAAGACTTAACCCGAGAAAACAAAAGCTGTTTATTCTTCTTCTGATGCTTCCCATGTGGATAAGCTTGCTTATAAGAACCTATTCCCTTATGGCCTTGCTTGACAACGGCGGTATAATCAGCACGTTTTTGGTAAGCCTCGGATTTGAGAAGCTGTCGTTCATAGGCACGGGCGGTGCGGTCATACTCGGTATGGTGTACGATTACCTGCCTTATATGGTACTTCCGATATACACAACGATATCCAAAATCGATGTGCGTTGTATAGAAGCCGCCGCTGACCTCGGCTGTAACGGCTGGCAGACAGTCAAAAACGTTGTATTTCCCCTCTCCGTTCCCGGCATAATTTCGGGAATCACGATGGTATTCGTTCCGTCAATATCGACCTTCTATATTTCCCAGAAGCTCGGCGGCGGTGCATTTGACCTTATCGGTGATACAATAGAAAGACAGTTCCAGAATAAGCTTACGTATCACACAGGTGCGGCTATTTCTCTGGTAATGATGGTGCTCATTCTTATATCACTTGCCGTAATGAACAGATTTTCAGACAAAGACGGGGGTGAAATAATTGTTTAAGAAAAACGGTTCCGTCTTTTCGGGCATATATATATTTGCAGTGATGCTTCTCTTATATGCCCCCATTCTCGTGCTTTTCGTGTTTTCATTTAACGAATCGGGAAATCTCGGCAGCTTCACGGGCTTCTCATTCAAGTGGTATCGTGAGCTTTTCCGTGACTCCACAGCATTTACTGCCCTCAAAAATACGCTTTTATTGGCGCTTGAGTCTTCCTTGCTTGCAACTGTCATCGGTACGTTTGCCGCACTCGGTATTTATCGTATGCAGAACAAATATCTGAAAACAACGGTAACGTCGGTAACGAACATACCTATGATGAACCCCGATATCGTAACGGGTGTTTCAATGATGTTGTTCTTCGTAGCTGTTGCGGGTATATTCAATTTTTCAAGCGCACTCGGAAAATCAACAATGCTGATAGCGCACACGACATTTAACCTGCCGTACGTTATCCTTTCTGTTCTTCCGAGATTCAAGCAGATGGACAAATCGCTTACAGAAGCGGCACTTGACCTCGGATGTACACCTGCACAGGCATTTTTCAAGGTTGAGCTTCCGTACGTTGTTCCCGGAATCATATCGGGCGCTATGCTCGGCTTTACGCTTTCGCTTGATGACTTCGTAATAAGCCATTTCGTAAGCTCGCCCGATTTCCAGACACTTCCGCTTTATATCTATAACCAGACAGCGCACAATGTTAAATTCAGTATGTATGCGCTCTGTTCGTTGATAATAGCGGCAATACTGTTCCTTATGCTTGCCATAAACTTCATCGGTGCAAAGTCTGACAACCTCTCTCCGAGACAGGCGAAGACAGAGCAAAGAAAACTGGCAAAGCATTGATCAATACAAGCAAGAAAGGTGTAAAAAAATGAAAAGAATAATTTCGCTTATCGTTCTTTCCCTTATCCTCATCGGCACAGTATCCTGCGGCGGTGCATCAAGCGACAGCGATGTTCCCACGCTGTACGTTTATAACTGGGGAGAATATATTTCAGACGGTTCTGATGATTCAGTAAATGTAAATGCAGAATTCGAAAAGTGGTATTTTGAAACATACAATAAGGAAATAAAAGTAAATTACTCGACATATTCCTCAAACGAGGATATGTACTCCAAGCTCAGCAGCGGCGCTGTATCGTATGACGTTGTCATTCCCTCCGACTATATGATCGAAAGAATGATAAAAGAAGATATGCTCGCAGAGCTTAATATGGAAAACATCCCCAACGCACAGTACATCAAGCCCGAATTCAAGGGCGAGGGCGCGTATTACGATCCCGAAGGCAAATTCTCCGTTCCTTACACATACGGTATGGTCGGTATCATCTACAACAAAGAGGATGTTCCCGAAGACGAACCCACCCTCGGCAGCTGGGAGCTTATGTGGAATGAAAAATACAAGGGTAGTATTCTTCAGTTCAACAATTCACGTGACGCTTTCGGTACAGCACAGTATTACCTCGGTCTTGATATAAACAGCGAGGATGAGGCAACCTGGAGAAAAGCATACGAAAAGCTTTCCGAACAGAAGCCCATCGTTCAGGGTTACGTAATGGATGAAATATTCAACAAGATGTCATCAGGCTCCGCTTCCGTTGCGGCATACTACGCAGGTGACTATTTCACGATGTACGGCGACAACGAAAACCTCGGATTTTATTATCCCAAGGAAGGCACAAACATCTTCGTAGATGCTATGTGTATTCCCAAGTGTACAAAGAATAAAGAGCTTGCAGAGCTTTATATAAACTTTATGCTCACAGAGGAAATTGCAGTTGCAAACGCTGAATACATCTGCTACGCAAGCCCCCATTCACTCGTTGCACAGAATGAAGAATACCTTGAAACAATGGCAGAGGTACACCCCGATGCAATCGATATTCTTTACAACAGCGCAGAAAAGATACCTACACAGTATTACAAGAACCTCAACGAAGCACAGCTTGAGCTTCTTAACTCCCTCTGGGACGATCTCAAGATCGAAAGCTCCATCGGTGCAACGGTTTATATCATCGCAGGCGTTATAATCGCGCTTCTCGTATTTGTATTTGTCCGTGCGGCTATGAAAAAGGCAAAGAACAAAAAAATGTGGGAAGACATTGCAAATAACGATTAATTCACATAAAAACGAGTTGTTCGGCTCGTTCTCTTAAGGATGTTTACCGTAGGGGCGATCATTGATCGCCCGCAAACAACAGCAAATCAAAAAACGGGCGTTCAATGAACGCCCATACAAATGAATTTCGGCAGAGATAATGTTTCTCTGCCGATTTGTGGTATAATGGGATGTGTCGTAGGGCGGGGGCCCGCTCCCGCCGTAACATAAGATTCAAGCCAACAAGGATGCGGGCCGCCCTACAAATGGGTATGGCTAAGCCCTTGCCTTTGTAATATAAGGTGAAACCGGTGATAAAACAAAATGATAAATGGGAATTTGTAGGTGTAATTAGTAATTCCACTCATATTCTCCCAATAAGGGATGTAGTTTTCGCATCCAATGAGATATACTTTTGCCATAAACAACAAAGGGAGGCAAGCAAAATGAATCAACAAATAACAGGAAAGTTTATATCACACAAGAGAAAAGAGAAAAACTTAACACAGGAGCAGTTGGCGGAAAAGCTTGGCGTATCTAATAAAACCGTTTCAAAATGGGAAACAGGCAAATGCATGCCCGATTACTCTATCGTAAAAACCTTATGTGAAGAATTAGAAATCACAGTTGCGGAGCTAATGGATGGAGAAGATGCCGAGGAAAGAAGTGTTCGCGCATATGATGACGAGCAAATTATGGATTTGCTGAAAAGAACACAGGATTTGGAAAAGCAAAAAAACTTGCTTTACGGAGTGTTACTTATTGTAATGGGAATTGCATTGCAGGCACTTTCTTATACGCTTGGCGGTTCCAATGTAAAAGACTTTTTCTCAGGACTTTTATTAGGAATATCAATCGCTGAAATGTTGGTTGGTATTTATGTGGTTGGAAAAAGCATAGCAGGGCGATAAATTCCAATTTACCGAATAGAACAATAACCCCGACAGATCTTTAAAAATCTGTCGGGGTTTCTATTTATTTAATGTGTAACAATTATATCTATGCGGACAGTGTAGTTCGCTGTAGTACGTATAACGAACTACTTCGAACTGCTTGGATGCCCGTCCTTGCTATGAACTCGTTTTTTATTTTATCCGTTTGTTACATCACCGTTGCCGTTTATGGGTATGCTTTCGCCGAGGTATGTGGGTTCGGGTTTAAATATAGACGTTATAAAATCTTTATTTCTTGCAAGTATCTCTCGCAAG
>JAZRTS010000024.1:0-25356 GCA_045652135.1 Eubacteriales bacterium
TGATGAGGCCGTTCAGCAGGCGCTCAGAGGGGGAATCCGGCTTCATTCGTCCTCACCTCCTGTAAGATCGTTTTCATTCAGCCAGCCGAAGAATGCCTGCCAGCGTGCAGAATCAAACTCTCCCCATCTCTTTGCATCGGATATATATTCCTTAGCGAGATATTCCTGACTCGCATAAACAAGTTCGCTGTTTGCTTTTAACTCAGGTGCGCTCTCCATCAGAATGTCTGCGGCTTCTTTTGGGTTTTCAACTGCGTACGTATAGCCTTTTGAAAGCGCTTGAACAAACTTTTTCGCCTGCTCGGGATTTTCTTCAAGCCACTTATTATTGCCGATGATGACGGGTGTGTAATAATCGAACACGGGGTCTATGTCGGCAAATTCAAAGTAGTCTGTCTGAAGCCCTGCAACCTCACACGCGACACCTGCCCAACCGTAAAATACCCATATAGCATCGACGGAGTTGCTTTTTAAAGCTGATACTTCGTCTGTAACGGTTGACGGTATAAGCTCGACAAGGTCAAAATTACCGCCGTCGGCTTTCATAACGTCGCGTATCGTTGCTTTTTCCACATCCATATCCCACGTGGCATATTTTTTGCCCTCAAGACCTTTCGGTGTGTTCATTCCTTCGCCCTTTCTTGAAATGATGCCCGAAGTGTTATGCTGAATTACTGCGGCGACAGCCGTTACGGGTAACGGTTCGTTTCCGATGAAGGCGGGTGCTAAAGAATCTTGAAATGATACCCCGAACTGTGCCTTGCCCGATGCTACAAGCGCCTCAGCGCCACCCTCGGGCGGCTGAACTACCTCAACGGTGATGCCTGCTTCTTTGAAATACCCCTTCGCTTCGGCAACGAAAATGCCCGTGTGGTTCGTGTTCGGTGTCCAGTCGAGAACTATTGTTACTGTTTCGCCGTCGTTTTTATCGTTTGTGCACCCGATCAATCCGAAGATAAGTGCTAAAGAAATAAATAAACTAATTATGCGTTTCATAAATTTTCTCCTAATTGTTTTTATCAAAATTGCGGTACGGCATACATTTTTTCTCTGCAAGCCCGACTAAAGCCATAAGAGCCAAAGAAATGCCCGAAATTAAAAAGATGACCGCAAACATCTTATCAAAGGCGAACGCTTTTTTTACACGTGTCATATATACACCAAGACCGCCGAAGCCGCCGAGCCATTCGCTTATGACCGCACCTACAACGCTGTAAGCGGCGGCAATTCGTAACCCCGAAAATAACTGCGGCAATGCAGACGGAAATTTGATGTATCGGAATATCTGCAAGCGGTTACCGCCCATAGAACGTAACAGGTTTACAGCGTCTTTATCGACGCTTCTGAATCCGTCGAGAAGTCCCACCGTTACAGGAAAAAAGGTGGATATGACTATCAGAACGATCTTCGGTGTCATTTCATATCCGAACCACAGCACCAGAAGCGGTGCTATAGCAACAGACGGAACTGTTTGCGTGATAACGAGAAGCGGATAAAATGCCTTATACAAAACGCCGAATGTGTCCATCAGGACGGCTGCGGCAAACCCGACGCTGACACCTAAAAATAAGCCTATGAATGCTTCTTCAAGTGTTATCAAAGAGTTTTCGAAAAGCTGCGGAAATTCACTTATAAAAGCACGCAGCACCTCTAAGGGAGATGGAAGCATATACGACGGTATCACATCAACTGCGCAGACCGTCTGCCATAAAAGCAAAAGTAAGGCAACTGCGGTAATTGACGGTATACTACGCTTCAGCATGCTTTGTTATCTTTTTGTCGATGGTGAGTATTTCGCCGTTTGGGTTGTAAACCACTTTTACGTATGCTGATACCTGCTTTGCTCCGGCCTTGATGGCAACGTGCTGACACTCCTTGACGATATCCATTAATTGGTCATAGCTTTCGCCCTCGATTGTTGTTTCAAACGGTCCTACGTGGCAGTGTAACCCACTGCTTTTGATGAATGCGATGACCTCATCGACGATGCGGATAAGCTCCTCCTGGCTGTCAACTACGGGAAGAACCTGGATTGCGATGCTTGATTTCATAATTTTTTACCTCCGAAAAATAAAATTACCTCCGCCGAAAATATCGGCGAAGGCATTTGAAGTGCGGATCCTTACACTTTGTATGCTACCTACGCCGGCATTATCCGGATCAGGTTATCGGGTCGCAGGAACACCTGCCTCTCAGCCCTTTGTCAGGGCTCCCCGGTTTTAAAATAACAAAACAAAAACAGAAGACACTTTGTATGCCTTCTGTAAAAAATCCTCTTATGACTTCCTACGGCGGCATTATCCGCATCAGGTTTAGGGTCGAAGCTTTTACTTCCTCTCAGCCTGCACACAAGCTCCCCTGTATTTATTTCGCTCGCTATTGTATACCTGTTTTTGCGAAATTTCAAGTGGTTTTATTCAAAAGATACAAAATGTTCAAAAATTAAATGATGCAAGATATGTGTGTGATTAAACTGAGTCACAAATAAAGCAGGTAATACGAGGATATTCTCATTGATTACCTGCTTTATTTTATTTTGCTGCACCTAACATATTTTCTATAAATATGCCGTAGCCTCTTGTGGGATCGCTAATTAAAACATGCGTAACAGCGCCGACGAGCTTGCCGTCTTGTATTATCGGTGAGCCACTCATTCCCTGAACGATGCCGCCTGTTTTTTCGAGTAATCTTTCATCTGTTATCTTTACGATGAAGTTTTTGTTTTCACCGCTGTCACGGTTTATTTTTACGATCTCTATATCATATACAGTCGGTGCATTTTCAGCCGTTGTGCATATTACCTCGGCACTGCCTTCACGAAGCTCGCCTTTTAGTCCTATGGGAATGGGTGACTGTGCCTTTTTCGGTAATGATGTGAACTTTCCGAAAACGCCGCATACGGTGTTTTTGTAAAGAGCGCCCGTTTCGTTATTTGCAAAAAATCCCCGAAGCTCACCGGGTGCGCCGATTTTTCCTTTAGTAACACCGTTTATATTCACATCGCATACATTCCCCTTTTTAAACGGCATAAGAACCCCGGTTTCCGTGTCGCATACCCCATGGCCCAGACCGCCGAATGTGTTGTCATCGGGGACAATAAAGGTCACCGTTCCGATGCCTGCCGTGCTGTCCTTTACCCAAAGCCCCGCTTTGTATCTTGCGTCGTTTTTGTCAGCGACGGGAGTTATTTTATATGATAATTCTTTACCGTCACGCAGTACCGTGATGTCGATCGGTTGACCGTTTGAGTTTTCAACTGCTTCGACGAATTCTTCATTTGAATTTATTTCTTTGCCGCCTGCATTTTTTATTATATCCCGTATCCGGATTCCTGCATCTTTAGCAGGGCTTACAAAGCCTTTTTCTGTGTCAACCTCACCTATGCCCACAACAAGAACACCGTCGGTTGTGAATTTTATACCGAACGGCATGCCTCCGGGAATAAGCTTCATTTCATTGTAAACCGATACGGAAATGTTTTTGAGGTCTATTCCCATCATTGAAACGGGAACCGTGTAATCTCCTTTTTCGTCCGCAAATTCGCCGACACTTACGAACGAAGGAATATCTGCATCATTTCCCGCAAATACCGAAACCGTGTCGTCTACCGCATAATCCGCCACACCGAAAATTGCTGAAAAACATACGAGCAGTGTGAAAAACGATGCGAAAAGCCGAGAGGTCAGTTTGTATTTTTTATTATTCATTCATCTTCTTACCGTAGCCTTTCTCAAACTCATTCTTGTTTATTATTACCCTTTGATTTTTAAAAATACATACCGTAATAAAACGGCAATATTATTTTAAATCGTTCGAAGTTTATTATCCTATGAAAATATTAATACGTTTCCCAATAATTTAAACGTGTCGTTTTTCGATCAATTTAAAGCATATTTTTCTCAAAAAACGAAAAAAATATTTACAAATCAAACGTAATATGTTATAATTAACAAAAATCATCATTTCATATTTTGGGGGTGTTGTCGTATGTGCAGAATTATGACGGTAAGCGGTGTTTATATGTCGCTCCGTGCGAAAACGGGTGTTTTGCCGCTTAAATCTCAGGAAAGAAACGGTGAAAGTTTTGAATTTTTGCCGGGAGGACGCGGTACGGTAACAGCCGCCGCTTTTTCGGCACTCGGTGCTGACAGCGTGCTTTGCGCAAAAATAGCAAACGATGCAAACGGAAAGATACTTTCGGAGTTTTTCTCGGCGGCAAACGTTTCGCTTCGTTATTCCGAAAAAGCGAAAAATTGCAAAACGGGATATCAGCTGACTTTATTTGAATCTGACGGCTCGTGGAGAATAATTAAATTTCCGGGAGCAAACCACGCGCTTGATAAGGACGACGTTGAGCTTGCGTTTTCATGTATGCCTGACGCCGTATTTCTGCAAAAGGAAGTGCCGGACGATATACTTATCGAAACGTGCCGCATAGCAAGGGAGAAGGAGATCCCGGTATTTTATCAGCCGTGTGCTAAACGAGGAAATTTTTCACCTCTTGATCTCGGTGAGCTTGAAATGTTGATACTTGATTCTTCAGAGGTATATTCATATTGCGGTGTTGAAATGACCGATGTTGATAAATGTCTGCAGGCTTGTATCGCGCTTTCTTCGTGCGTGACGGCAAAATATTACGTTATTCGGCTGGGCGGAGAACGCGGAACATTTATATACGACGGTAAATACCACTATATAGTCGAACCGTACGGAAATGACGATACAGTTGACGTAGGAGGCGCGTTTGAGATATTCGGCGCCGCCATTGCTACGTATTATATGAAAACGAAAAATTTCAGACAAAGCGTTATATACGGTAATGTTGCGTATGCCATATCCGAGATACGTACGGGTGACGTTGATTCGATCCCTACACACGGAGAGATTGAAAGATACATAAAGAAAAATGAAATCGACATCTGAAATTAATAATTTGTAAATTCGGACAAAGTTGTGTTGACAATATACGCTTGCTTATATATAATATTTAGTTAAATAAACGGCGAAAAAAGCTGTAAAAAATTGAATAGTGCGAGATGAAGGGGTGCAAAATGTTTAACTGTAATGTAAAAGAAAAATTCGTAAAAGAAGGCCTTACCTTTGACGATGTGTTGCTGATACCTGCAAAGAGCGATATTCTTCCTGCAGACATCAATCTTTCAACACGTCTTACAAAGAAGATATCTCTGAATATTCCGCTTATGAGTGCGGCAATGGACACGGTTACAGAATCGGGACTTGCCATTGCAATGGCTCGTGAAGGCGGTATCGGCATAATCCACAAGAATATGCCCATTGATATTCAGGCTGATGAAGTACAGCGTGTTAAGCGTTCTGAAAACGGTGTAATTACAGATCCTTTCTATCTCGGTGCAGATAACTATGTTTACGAAGCTGATGCACTTATGAAAAAATATCGCATTTCGGGTGTTCCGATATGTGATGAAAATAAGCGTCTTATCGGTATTATAACAAACCGTGATATGCGTTTTCTTGACGATCACAACGGATTGATAAAGGACGTTATGACGAAGGATAACCTTGTTGTCGCTCCCAAGGGTACAACGCTTGATCAGGCGCAGGAGATACTGAAGCATCATAAGATAGAAAAGCTTCCCCTTATCGATACTGACGGCAAGCTTGCCGGACTTATCACTATCAAGGATATTGAAAAAGCTCTCAAATACCCCCACTCTGCAAAGGATTCCGCAGGCAGACTGCTTGTAGGTGCGGCTATCGGTGTTACAGCCGACGTGCTTGACCGCGCTGAAAAGCTTCTTACAGCAGGCGCTGACGTGCTTGTGCTTGACTCAGCACACGGACATTCACAAGGTATTATGAGGTGCGTTGAAAAGATAAAGAACGCATTCCCCGAAGCACAGCTTATCGCTGGTAATATCGCAACAGCGGCAGCCGCACACGATCTTATCGCAGCAGGTGCTGACGCAGTTAAGGTCGGTATAGGCCCCGGTTCTATCTGTACGACAAGAATTATTGCAGGTATCGGTGTTCCGCAGGTTACAGCTATATATGACGTTGCTTGCGAAGCTGATAAGTACGGTATTCCCGTAATCGCTGACGGCGGTATCAAGTACAGCGGTGACTGTGTCAAGTCTATTGCCGCAGGTGCTGAAGTCGTTATGATCGGTTCACTGTTTGCAGGCTGTGAAGAAAGCCCCGGTGACTGCGAAATATTCCAAGGCAGACGCTTCAAGGTCTACAGAGGTATGGGTTCCCTTGCCGCAATGGAAAAGGGTTCGAAGGACAGATACTTCCAGGAAGGCAACAAGAAGCTCGTTCCCGAGGGTGTTGAAGGACGTGTTCCGTTCAAGGGTCCGCTTTCAGATACTGTATATCAGCTTGTCGGCGGTCTTCGTTCGGGTATGGGTTACTGCGGTGCGCACACGGTTGCAGAGCTCCGTGAAAACGGTCAGTTCGTAAGAATTACGGGCGCAGGCTTGCGTGAATCGCATCCTCACGATATAAGCATTACAAAGGAAGCACCTAACTACAGCGTTCAGGGCTGATAAAAATAAAAGGAAGATATTAAAATGACATTGATCGTTATGGCCGCAGGCATGGGTTCACGCTACGGCGGTTTGAAGCAGATAGACCCTATAGGTCCTTGCGGTGAATTTATCGTTGACTATTCCGTTTATGATGCCGCAAAGGCAGGATTTGACAAGGTCGTATTCGTTATCAAAAAGGAAAACGAGGAAATTTTCAGACAGACCGTAGGCTCAAGAATAAAGGGCATCAAGGTTGAGTATGCTTTTCAGGGACTTAATGACTTACCCGAAGGCTTCACTTGTCCCGATACACGTGTAAAGCCGTGGGGAACAGGTCATGCCGTACTGTGTGCAGAGTGTGTATCAGAGGGCGGATTTGCGGTTATAAATGCAGATGACTTTTACGGACGTGAATCGTTTGAGCTTCTTGCAAATCACCTTAAAGGTGCAAAGGCAGGTAACTACTGTATGGTCGGCTACAGAGTTGAAAATACGGTTACCGAGAACGGCACTGTATCAAGGGGCGTTTGCGAGGTTGAAAACGGAAAGCTCGCAGACGTTGTCGAAAGAAGCAAGATACAGAAGACGGAAAACGGCATAGAATATCTTGACGAAGAAACAAATAAGTGGATACCGCTTGCAAACGACACACCCGTGTCAATGAACTGCTGGGCATTCACACCCGATTTTTACGCAGAACTTAAAAACGCTTTTGTTGAATTCCTGAAGGAAAACATAAACACGGAGAAAAAGGAACTTTTCCTGCCTTTCGTTGTTCAGGCGATGATGAAGCGAGGCGATTGTACGGTTGACGTTGTTACAACTCCGTCAAAGTGGTACGGTGTTACATATAAAGAGGATAGAGAAGGCGTTGTCGAGTCTATCCGTAAAATGACCGAAAACGGCACATATCCCGAAAATCTTTGGGGTTAATAAAGATCGGGGTTGATAATTTTATCAACTCCGAATATTTTTGAAAGAAACGGTGGTTTGATTTATGGCAGTTCTTGTAACGGGCGGAACAGGTTTTATCGGTTCTCATACTTGTATTGAGCTTTTGAATGCGGGAGAGGAAATTGTTATTGCCGATAATTTTTCCAACAGTAAACCTGAGGTTCTGAACAGACTTAAAAAAATAACGGGTAAGGACATTGCTTTTAAAAAGGTTGACCTTTGCGATGAGGTTGAAACCGAAAAGCTCTTTACCGAATATAAGATAGACGAGGTCATTCATTTTGCAGGCTATAAGGCTGTAGGCGAAAGCGTTGCTGAGCCTCTTATGTACTATGAAAACAACCTCGGCTCAACGTTCAATATTATAAAAATGATGAAGAAATACGGATGCAAGAGGATAGTATTTTCATCCTCGGCAACCGTGTACGGCATACCCGAAACAGTGCCGATAAAAGAGGATTTTCCGATAAGCGCAATAAATCCCTACGGTAGAACAAAGCTGTTTATTGAGGAGATCTTGCGTGACTTGTGTGTGTCAGATGCTGATTTTTCAGTCGTACTTTTGAGATATTTCAATCCCATCGGTGCGCACGAAAGCGGACTTATCGGAGAAGATCCCAAGGGAATTCCGAATAACCTCATGCCGTATATCTGTAAGGTTGCCGCAGGTAAACTTCCCATTCTCAGTGTTTACGGAAATGATTATCCCACACGTGACGGAAGCGGCGTGCGTGACTACATTCACGTTGTTGACCTTGCAAAGGGCCACGTTTGCGCACTTGATTATATGCGCAAAAATAAAGGCGCCAAGGCTGTAAACCTCGGCACGGGCAACGGATATTCCGTTTTTGAGCTTGTACGTGCATACGAAAAAGCATCGGGTATTACCATTCCGTTCAAGGTGACGGAAAGACGTCCGGGCGATGCGGCTGAATGTTATGCCGATCCCTCACTTGCAAAAGAGCTTTTAGGCTGGAGTGCCGAATACGGCGTTGACCGTATGTGTGAAGACGTTGCAAGATGGCAGAAGATGAATCCCGACGGTTACGGCGACTGATCGCACTCTTTGTTTCCGCAAAGAGACGAGGAAAGGCATTTTGACTCTCCGCTTGACCTATCTTTTTGCACAACAACGCTGAATCCCAAATTGTCGCAGAATTTTTGGGAAATTTCATATTTGCCCGCATTATCGGGCGGATTTGAACTGAGTCTCATAAAAATCACTCCCGATGATAGTTTTTCCTCGGGAGTGTTTTTTATTCATTTGATTTATTCTGAATTGCGTGCAAAATACGGTGGTTTGTGCCTCTGTTTATTTTGTCTGATCGCTCTATCATTTCTTTCACCGTTTGACGGTGTGTTTTTTTGTCAAACGGACAAAGACTTTTGCAAACGGGAAGTGAAAGTGTTTTTACAAGCTGTGCGGTATACCTTTCCGGGAGAGTGAAAAACGGTCTTATTATGCGGATATTTTCATATTCGGTAACCGGCAGAAAGGTTTCAGCAAGTCCGCAGAAAAGTATGTTCATGAGTGCCGTCTGCGCCGCATCGTCCTCTGTGTGCGCAAGTGCTATCGACTGACAGCCAAGCTCAGTTGCTGTGTCGCATAAAATTCTTCTTCTCATTTTAGCGCAAACAGCACACGGATCGTCTGCGTTTTTGATTATCGAAAATATATCCGTTTTGACTGTCTTGTATTCCACACCGAGTTCTTTACAAAAATCATCCATTTTGTCAAAACTGCCTTCGCCAAAACCGTTGTCAACGCTCACGGCACATACTTCAAACGGTATGGGGTAAAATCCCGACAGCTTTTTGAGTGCATAAAGAAGTGAAACAGAGTCTTTACCACCTGATAACCCCACGGCAATTTTGTCGTGGGGCTTTATCATTTCTTCATTTTGTATGCACGAACGTGTTTTGCTTAAAACAAGCCGTAAAATGTCCATTATCAGCCGTTTATCCAGGATTCGTCGGAGGGATTGTTTCTGAATTTTATAAGTCTTTCACGGTCCTCTGTCTTGATGTATCCTTCCTTTGCGGCTGTGTCAACAACAGCGTCAAAGTCTGTGAGAGATACGTTTTTAACGTCTGCTTCTGCAAGACGGTCAAGACCTTTCTTCATTCCGTATGTGAAGATGCTGGCAATACCAAGCACTTCCGCACCTGCTTCACGAAGAACGTTTACAACCTCAATTACGCTTCCGCCTGTTGAGATAAGGTCTTCAACAACAACGACCTTCTGACCTTTTTCGAGTCTGCCTTCGATCTGGTTGCCGCGTCCGTGGTCTTTTGCGCCCGAACGAACGTAGCCCATGGGCAGTCCCATAATGTGTCCGCAGATAGCGGCGTGCGCAATACCTGCCGTGCTTGTGCCGAAAAGCGCTTCGCATTCGGGATATTCACGCTTTATAACCTCAACAAGACCGTTTTCAACGTCGTTGCGCACTTCAGGTGCTGTAAGTGTAAGTCTGTTGTCGCAGTAAATGGGGCTTTTGATTCCGCTTGCCCACGTAAACGGCTCCTCGGGACGGAGAAAAACTGCTTTTATTGAAAGTAAATCCTTTGCTATAAGTTCCTTCATTTTAAATACCTCTCTTATTTAACGAATTGCTCTATACATTCAATATATTTTGCAAGCGGATCGTCTGCGGCTGTTATGGGTCTGCCGACAACGATGTAATCGCTTCCGAGCTCATTTGCCTTCGCGGGTGTGGTTATTCTTACCTGGTCGCCCACCTCACCGTCAGCAAAACGGATGCCGGGTGTTACCGTCAAAAATGACTTTCCGCACGCGGATTTAACCTCGGGAACTTCAAGGGGTGAGCAAACAACGCCGTCAAGACCTGAATCACACGCCGTTTTTGCGTAGCTCATAACGACCTCTTTAAGCGGTTTTTCAATGAGAAGCTCATTTCTCATACGCTCCTCGCTTGTTGAAGTGAGCTGTGTTACCGCAATAAGAAGCGGACGGCTTCCGTCAGCACGTGTAAGACCTTCAAGGGCATACTTCATCATTTCGCTTCCGCCTGCGGCATGCAGATTGCATATATCAACATCAAGCTTTGAAAGGGAAGCCATTGCCTTTTTGACCGTGTTCGGAATATCGTGAAGCTTAAGGTCAAGGAAAACCTTGTAGCCACGGTTTTTGATTTCATAAACTATCTGCGGACCTTCCGCATAAAACAGCTCCATGCCTATTTTGAAGTACGGTGAATAGCCTTTAAAATGCGATATAAAATCAACGGTCTTTTCTTTGCTCGGAAAATCGCAGGCAATAATTACATCACGTCCCATTATTTACACACTCCTATAATATCACTTATTTTTTCATATCCGAGCTTTGTAATAAGCCCGTCAAGTTCTTCAATAATTTCCTTGCAAGCGTAAGGGTTTACAAGGTTTGCCGCACCTACCTGAACAGCACTTGCTCCTGCCATCATCATTTCGACAACATCGGAGGCGCTTGATACACCGCCCATACCGATAACGGGAACGGATACGGCGTTTGCCACCTGATAGACCATGCGAAGCGCAAGAGGGAACACGGCAGGGCCTGACATACCGCCCATTTTACGTCCTAAAACAGGCTTGCCTGTTTTTATGTTTATTCTCATTCCCTGAACGGTGTTTATAAGGGAAAGACCGTCAGCGCCCGCATTTTCACACGCTTTTGCAATAGTTACGATGTCGGTGACATTCGGCGTCAGCTTTATGACTATCGGCTTCGTTGTCACTTCCTTTACACGGGCGGTCACCTCTGCGGCAACCGCGGGATCGGTTCCGAAAGCCATACCGCCGCCGTGAATGTTGGGGCAGGATATATTAACTTCGATAATACCTACTTGCTCCTCTTTGTCGATAAGGGAGGCGACATATACGTAGTCTTCAATCTTGTCACCGCTTATGTTTGCGATAACCTTTTTGTTAAAATACTTTTTCATTTCGGGAAGCTCGTGTTCGATAACACGGTGTATACCGGGATTTTGCAGTCCCACGGAGTTGAGCATACCCGAATAGCACTCTGCAATTCTCGGCTGTTCGTTTCCGTCCTTAGGGTATCTTGTTGTACCCTTGAATGAAAACGAGCCAAGTATATTTATATCATAATATTCAGAAAATTCCTTGCCGTATCCGAAGCATCCGCTTGCGGGAATTACGGGATTATCGAGAGTAAGACCGCATAATTTAACGCTTAAATCTGCCATACTATCTCCTCCTTCTTAAATACGGGGCCTTCCTTGCACACACGCTTCATTCCGTTCTTTGTCGGAATGGAACAGCCCATACAAGCACCGAAGCCACATCCCATTCTTGCCTCAAATGAATATTCACCGTCAACACCCGAACGGTCGAAAAGCGCTTTAAGCATCGGAAGCGGACCGCAAGAGTATGTATAATCGTATGTGTGAGCATTAAGTGCATCTGTCACAAATCCTTTTGTGCCGTAGCTTCCGTCGGCTGTCGTTACCGTTACCTTTACACCGAGGGCTTCAAATTCATTTTTGTAAAAAACATCGTTTTTTGTGTTGAAGCCGAGAATAACCGACGGTGTCACACCTTTTTCAATGAGCCTTTTGCAAAGCATATAAAGCGGAGGAACACCGACACCGCCGCCTACAAGAAGCGGAGCTTTTGTATCAGCATCAACATTGAAGCCGTTGCCGAGCCCTGTAAGCACATCAAGCCTGACACCGCTTTCGTACTTGCACATAGCATCTGTTCCTACACCGACGACCTTGTAAATAAGTGTCAGCGTGTCGCCTGTAACGTCGCACACGGATATCGGACGGCGGAGGTAAAGACCGGGAAGCTCAAGCTCCACAAATCCGCCGGGGGATACTATCTTCGATGTGTCACCGACAAGCGTCATACGGTACACATCGTTTGCGATCTTTTCATTCGTTTTGACCGTGAATATCATCGTAAACCTCGGAAATTAATGTATTTATAAAATTATATAACAAAATCCTGCTTTATTCAAGTATTATCGGAAATTTTTTCTTCCCATACTGTTTTGCCGTTGTATACGGTCAGTATGTTTTTGCCGTATACTTTCATGCCGTCAAACGGTGTTGCTTTGCCCATAGATATAAATTTTGATGAATCTATCGTGTATTCGGCATCAAGGTCAATGACGGAGTAATTTTTGTCATCAAGCTTAATTCCGAGTATCTTTTTGGGTTTGACCGCCATAAGCTCAATAAGCTTTTCAAGGGTGATAACACCTTTTTTGACAAGAAACGTGTAAAGTACGGGAAAGGCTGTTTCAAGTCCCGTGATACCCATGGCACTGCCTTTAAGTCCCTTTGACTTTTCATCTGATGAATGAGGTGCGTGGTCTGTTGCGATAACGTCTATCGTGCCGTCGATAATCCCCTCGATAAGAGCATTTTTGTCGTTTTCCGAACGCAAAGGCGGATTCATCTTGTATCTGCCTTCGTCTTTAAGGTCGGAGTCGCAAAGTGTAAGATAATGCGGTCCCGTTTCGCACGTTACGGGAAGACCGTCGGCTTTGGCACGTCTTACAAGCTCAACGCTTTCTTTGGCTGAAATGTGGCAAACGTGATACCTACAGCCTGTTTTTTTGACAAGAGAGATGTCACGCTCGATCATTTCATATTCACTTGCGGAGCAAATGCCGAGGTGTCCGTGTGCTCTTGCATATTCACCGTCGTGTATGTAACCGCCGTTTAAAAGTGAATTGACCTCACAGTGTGCGGCGAATATTCCGCCGACTGAAGCGCATTTTTCCATCGCTTCTTTTACAACGCCGTCGTTTTGTACACCCGATCCGTCATCGGAAAAAAGACGGGTGTATTTAACCATTTCATCAAAATCAACCGTTTTTTCGCCAAGTCTTTTTTCTGTGATACAGCTGTACGGTATAACACCTATAACGCCATCTTTTTTTATAATATCAAGCTGTTCTCCTATGTTTTTTGCACTGTCAGGCGCAGGGGAAAGATTAGGCATTGTGCAAACGTGGGTGTAACCTGCGGATGCTGCCGCGAGGCTTCCCGTTTTTATGGTTTCTTTATAAGAAAATCCGGGCTCTCTGAAATGCACGTGCAAATCTGCAAAGCCCGGAGTGGTTATTAAATTTCTACCGTTAGAAACGAATTTTTCGAACTTCATACATATAACCTCATTACGTTTTGTGTATGATACCATTTTGGTGATGTTTTTTCAATCACAACAAGCAATTATATTGTAAAAATATTTTTAATACATATTTATAATGCTGATACCGAGCAAGCGGACTGGGGGCGGCAAACGCTCGTCAGGTGCGTAGGCGGTGATTTTACTGTAAAGTGTGATTTTGGTATTTTGATGCTATCTTAAATAAACTCACAATGGCAAAATTGTGCATCTTGCACAAAAAGGTTTAAAAATTATTGTTAATCATTATCCTGCGTTTTTCCTTGACAATTTAAGCGGAAATATGATACAATAGTGATGGTGAGAGATGTGTATTCATCTCATGCGATATTTTATTTACAATTTGCCACAATGGCAAAAGAAAGGTAGAAAATAATGAAAACAGTTTCTTCTAAGCTTTTAAGCGCTGTTGCATTGATTCTGGCATTTACGTTTATATTTGCGGCAATGCCTGCTATCGAAGCCGATGCACTTTCATACAGCGGTTCAAGCTCATACGCAAGCGGTAAATATTACAGACAGTTGACAGCTATCCAGCTTTCAGGCGTTCAGCGTGCCGACATCGTTGCGATTGCTAAGTCACAGGTAGGTTACCAGGAAGGTAGCGGCTCGTCCTCACTTTCCGGTGAATCTTACGGCGGCAGCAACTATACAGAGTACGGCCGTTGGTACGGTATGCAGGATATGTGGTGCGCTATGTTCGTATCATGGTGCGCTAATGTTGCAGGCGTTTCGTCCTCTATCATTACATATCACGCATATACACCTTCCGGACTTTCTTGGTTCCAGTCAAGAGGTCAGGCTTACAAGCGTTCGACAGTTGCATCGGGCGGTTACACACCTATCGCGGGCGACATCATTTACTTCAAGTCTCCCCGTAACTCCAACCCCACGAACCACATCGGTATCGTTACAGGTTATTCAAACGGCACAGTTTACACAGTAGAAGGTAACACAAGCTCTGCTACAGTTTCCACAAACGGCGGTGCTGTTGCAGCTAAGTCATACGATATCTCCAATACATATATCGTTTATATCTGTAAGCCTGCTTACACAACAGGTGACAACACACAGGCATCAAGCTATGTAAACAACGTTGATATATCCGGTACAGAGTGCGTATCCAAGACAAACGAAAGAGTTTCTCACACGATCACAGCTACAAAGGGTGAAGATCTTTCCTTCCAGGGCTGGAGTATTCACTCCGACGGTACAACTAAATTCCAGTGGAATATAAACTCCACATCTTGGGGCGATCTTCCCGAGGGCGGTTCTTCTTTCCGTCAGGACGTTGCAAACGCATACACATCATACAATAAGAACGATGTTAACGCATTCGGCTTTAAGATAAGCACAGCAGGTCTTAACGTCGGTATGAATACGATCGATATCAGAGGCTATACAAAGAACGGCGGTACGTACAATGTTGTAAGATACAACGTATTCTTGTATCCTCAGCCCGGCACAACTCATTTGTCAGTTGTCAATACAACGGTTCCCGTTGATGAAGGTATCGAATTCACAGCTAAGGGTGCTCACCAGTATGCATGGGTAGGTCTCTTCAAAGCAGGCGAAAACCCCGGTGATGTTAAGTCAATTTACTGGTATGAAATGGGCGAAAACGAAATTTCCGCTAACATACCCAAGTCAGAAGGTATCAAGGATAATGACAGAGGCGCACTTACACCCGGTGAATACACACTTTACCTCTTCGTTGATGAAGATTACGCAGTTGACCAGAAGGTCAATATAACACTTACAGCTGCTGAAGGCGCACATTCCAGCCTTGACTTCCCGAACCCCAGAAAGGTTGATGTGTTGCAGGGCGAAAGCTTCCAGGCAGCAGGTTGGGGACTCCACCCCTCCGGCATCTCCTCTTTCTTCTACACGGTTGACGGCGGCTCCAGAATCAACTTTACAAATGTAGGCGTAAGAGAAGATATATATGCTGTTGAAGCATATGCAGGCTATAGAGATGCTTGTGCAAGCGGTAACAGCTTTGACGGTAAGATCTCCACAGCAGGCTGGACACCCGGTAAGCACACAGTTAACGTTGGTGCTATTGCAAAGAGTGGTTACGAAATTAAGATCGGTACGATCGAAGTTAACGTAAAAATGAAGCTTACGGTTAAAGAAGAACTCGGTGTTGTTCTTGACACAACAGAGGATGTAAGAATCGTTAAGAATATCACAGCAGGTGCTACTGTTGCGGATATTAAGGCTATATTCAACGAAGCGTGCACAATCGTTGATGCTAACGGCGTAACAGTAACAGACGGACGCGTAGGTACAGGTTTCAAGGCAAGATACTATAACGGCAACGCAATCGATGATGAAGTTGTTATCATCGTTACAGCTGACGTTGACGGTGACGGTATCACAAACGGTAAGGACCTTATCAGAATGAAGAAGTTCATTATAAATTCTGTTTCCATCCAGTATGAGGCTGCGGCTGACGTAAACGGAGATGGCGCAATAACAGATGCTGACGTAAGTGCTGCTGTTAATTTAATGGGCTAATATAGGCTTATTACATATACCGTATAAATTCAGTTTTATAGCAGTATAAATTACCACCCGAAAGACGAGATACGTTTTTCGGGTGGTTTTTTCATTTTTTTATGTAATTTTTTATGTAAGCACAGAAGATGATTGCGTAAATAAAACCTGCACTTCAAAGGTGTATTTGATGTTTTCACGGGTATTTTGTTAAATTCCCTCGATTTGAGACGGAAATATATGTGAAAATTATATGTAATTTTACTTGACAAAGACAATTTGCTGCTGTATCATTAATATAGTAATAAAAGGAGGGGATACTGATGGCGTATATCGAATACAGAGATATAAGCAAAAATTACGGATCATTTCCAGCACTAACGGGAATAAATCTTGATATAGGCGCAGGCAGGATCGTAGGTCTTCTTGGTCCTAACGGAAGCGGAAAGACAACACTTATAAAATTAACATCGGGACTTTTAATGCCCTCATCCGGCAAAATTACCGTTTGCGGTGCTCCGATAGGTATAGAAAGTAAAAAAATGATATCGTATTTACCGGAAAGGACATACCTTGACGAAACTTTGACCCCTGAAAGAACTCTCGGCTTTTTCTCGGATTTCTATGAAGATTTCGATATGGTAAAGGCTAAGGAGCTGATGACACAGCTTAATATAGATACAAAAAGAAAAATCAAAACTATGTCAAAGGGAACGAAAGAAAAATTACAGCTTGCGCTGGTTATGAGCAGACGCGCAAAGGTCTATCTGCTTGACGAGCCTATAGCAGGTGTTGACCCTGCCGCAAGAGAATTTATCTTGAATACCATTCTGAAAAATTACGCGGAGAATTCCACTGTTGTGATTTCAACACATCTTATATCAGATGTTGAAAACGTGCTTGATGATGCAATATTCCTTTCGTATGGCAAGATAATACTTGCATCCCCTGTAGAGGAGCTTAAAGCGCAACACGGTAAGTCTATAGATGAACTGTTCAGGGAGGTGTTCAGATGTTAATGAAGCTCTGGAAATACGATATGAAGTTTTCATGCCGTATAATGATGTTTATATACATTGTTGCTGTAGCGCTGTCTGCGCTTTTCTCGGCAACTCTGCTTTTGTCGCAAAAGCTTGAATACATTTCGATATTCTCCGTAATATCATTTTTACCGTATATGTTTGCACTGCTTGCTGTAACACTTTCTGGTTTTTTGGTCGTCGCTGTCAGAGTATATAAAAATTTATATACAGATGAAGGGTATCTTACATTTACTTTGCCCGTAACAAGCGCACAGATAATTTGGAGTAAGGTGTTTTTATACGTCTTTTGGCAGATAGCAGGCATACTTGTGCTGTTGCTCAGCATTGCGCTTCCAATCGCGGCTGTTGCACATCTTGAAGGCGTTGGCGGTGATATTGTCGGTATCGTTGAGCTTGCCGCCGATTATTTCGGATTTTGGCTGCGCAATATGTTTGGATTTGACAAATGGAATTTTGCGATGTTTATTATGGTGTTTATTTTAAGCAGCATTGTTGCACTTATTTCAACACCCATATCTATTGTATTTTCTTTTTCCGTCGGTCAGCTTGCGAGCAGATATCGCATACTTCTGACGTTTGTTACTTATTACGCTTATAATCTTGTAATGAATACGTTAATGTCCATTGCTGTTGAACCGTTTTTGTCAGGAAACACCCCGCTTGTACCCACAACAAATTTTACATTTGATATGACAGCATTTCTTTCTACTTCATTGGCATCTGTTTTTGTCGATATAATTATAACGGTGATAATATTCGTAATTTCTCGGAATATTATGTCGAAAAAACTCAATTTAATATAATAATTATCTTGATAGATGTAATGAATTTTACTTAAATGTGATATAATTAACTTGACAAAGGAGTTTGTCTGAAAAAAGCCGAAGCAACTTGTATTACAGTGCAAGTTTCTATATAATATTCCGAATGGGGGTGGGCCAGTATGAAAGTTGGGGAACGTATAACTTATTTCAGACAGAAAAAGAATATTACTGTTAATAAGTTGGCTAACCTTGCCGGTGTATCGCAAAGTTATCTTCGTGACATAGAACATGGTAACAAGCAACCCACGGTAGAGTATCTTTCTTACATATGCAATGCGTTAGGCATAACGATCTCGCAGTTCTTTGATTATGACGAAACTACTGATGAGCTTACAAGGGTATTGAGAAGACTTAACGAAAATCAGAAACAAAAGCTTATAGCTTTACTTTCTTCTTTTGATGAGTTTTGATTATGACATAATAAAAAAGCAAGGCAATCGCACGGTTGCTTTGCTTTTTTTATTAAGAAAACTTAATGATGTGTTATATTGAATTTTAAATTTATTTATGATATAATCAAGCCATAACGCAACCAAATACAAAAAAATACGTCATATATAATGAATACATAAAAGGAGGTAACTTATGGAACTGCTTAGATTGCAGGATATCGGTAAGATATACGTTTCGGAAGGAAATGTGTCTGTCGGCATCAGAGGTGTAAGCCTTTCATTTGAAAGAGGCGAATTTGTTGCAGTTACAGGTAAATCAGGTTCGGGTAAATCAACGCTTCTGAATGTCATAAGCGGTATGGATACGTATGAAGAAGGTGAAATGTTCATCGAGGGTGAGTCTACATCGCACTTTATGCAGCCCGATTGGGAGGAGTACCGTGAAAAATACATATCGTTCATTTTTCAGGATTACAACATAATCGAAAGCTTCACTGTTTTACAAAATGTTGAGCTTGCGCTTATGCACATCGAGGACAAAAAGGAACGGAGATGTCGTGCGCTTGAGCTTATCAAGCGTGTCGGGCTTGAGTCACACATAAACCACAAGGGAAGTAAGCTGTCGGGAGGACAAAAGCAGAGAACGGTAATAGCACGTGCGCTTGCCAAGGACAGCCCGATAATTTTAGCAGATGAGCCGACGGGAAATCTTGACTCTGCAACCTCAGCTGAAATAATCGACCTCTTACATGAGGTATCAAAGGATAAGCTTCTGATTGTTGTTACGCACAATTTTGAGCAGGTGGAAAAATGCGCTACACGCCACATACGTGTTTTTGACGGTGCAGTTGAATTTGACCACCGTCTTAAGCCTGCAGAGAGTGTTTTTGAAACAAAAACAAGCTCCGAAAATGTAAAAAAAGACGGAAAAACCAAAAAATCACTTAAAAACGGAATCACTCTCGGTAAAAGTATATTCACTTCGAAGCCGAAGCTGACATCGTTTTTGTGCGTGATGCTTATTATAGGAACGCTCGGTGTGTTTATCCTGACAGCCGCTTGCGGCGATGCGAGTATGCTGTTTGAGAAAAACTATATGTTTGAGCATATAGACGGCAGACTTGTTGTGGCAAGGCGTGACGGTGCGGTTACGAAGGAAGCTGACATTAAAGCACTTGCTGAAAAATATGGTGCAGAGTCGTATTTAAGATGCGATCTTCTTATAGATTTTGATCCAAACGGATTGTTAAAGGTTCCGTATCTTGACGATCATAAATTTTTTGATGCCGATTTTACTTACGGTAAAACGTACGGTGACGGTATTATCGGAAGATACCCCGAGAAAAATAATGAGGTGTTTTTGAATCTTCCCATATCATTCAAGCCCATATTCGGAGAAACGAGTCTTAAAGAAACGACTGTTATTTTCTCTGACCTTGTTCTTGAGGTCGTCGGTGTTAAATATTATTATGACAATAATATCACGTCAGAATGTCTTTTTACAAAAGACGGCTTCAATATCGCCTCATCCATAAGCTTTATAACAGCAAGAAATCCCGATATAAGGCTGAAGACCGTAAAGAACGGCAACGTGTCGGAAATGAGTATATCCGGTATTATCCCGACGTATGACCTTGAAGGAGATAAAATATACATTCCCGAGGAATATATGGGAAATGCCGAGGAGGCTGAGCTCAGTATTTTTTCCACGTTCCCTATATATGACTACAATTACGGATATTATAACGAATATTCCTTTAATAAGCAGTTCGGTAAGGAATATTTTGTAAATGAGCCTATTGATATCACGTACAGCGAATATTATTTCGACACAACGATCTATATTTCCGCTGAATTTCTTTCAAAAACAGCGGCAGAAACACTTGACGAAACATACAGACAGTTTTCGCTTTTCTTTGAAAATGACGAAAAGGCAGAAGATGCGGCAAAGCTTCTGAATGAATCGGAATACATTGCGGTAACATCTGATACAACGCATCAGCCCGATGCCATGACGGCTATCGGAAATGTAATAGCGGCTGTTATGCTTATCCTTGTATGGGTATCCGGAATCATATTCCTTGCATTTTTTGTCAATCTTTGTACGCAGAGAATGCTTTCGGCATTTAAAAATGATATGGCAATAATGCGTTCTATGGGTATTTCCGTTTTGGTCATCAAGATAGGTATGTACGTGAGAATGTTCATTTCGCTTATTCCTGCATATATAGTGACTATTATAAGCGCTGTACTTATATTCACAAGCCCTAAATACAACGAATATTTTTCATATCTTTACGCTTGGCAGTATGCGCTTATTTTTGCGGGTATGCTCATTTTAACTGCGCTTGTGACAAGAAAGCAAATCAAAAATATGTTTGGCGAAAGCGTTAAAAAATCCTTGAAGGGAGGAACTGAACAGTGATAAAAATATCAAATCTCCATAAGTTTTTCAACAAAGGAAAACAAAACGAAATTCACGTTTTAAACGATGTCACAGTACAGCTTCCCGAAAAAGGAATGGTGGCGATATTCGGTAAAAGCGGATGCGGAAAGACGACGCTTTTAAATGTCATAGGCGGTCTTGACGGATTTGCTCAGGGCGAAGTCATCGTTGACGGTATGAGCATAAAAAAGTCCCCCGATATTCTCCGAAACAAGTATATGGGGTATATATTCCAGAATTATAACCTCAACAAAGACGAATCGTGCTTTGATAATGTCGCAGATGCCTTGCGTATCTGCGGAATGAAGGACAAGGATGAAATTGAAAAAAGAGTAATCTCGGCTCTTGTGAATGTCGGAATGGATAAATACAAGCTCCGCACCCCCGACACACTTTCGGGCGGTCAGCAGCAGAGAATTGCAATAGCGAGGGCAATCGTCAAAAATCCTAAAATAATCCTTGCCGATGAACCTACGGGAAACCTTGATGAAGCAAATACAGTTATGATAATGGATCTTTTGAAATCCATTTCAAAAGACCATCTTGTACTGCTTGTCACCCACGAGGCTAATCTTGTTGACTACTACTGTGACCAAGTTATAGAGCTTTTCGACGGTAAGATAGTGAATGTCAAGAAAAATGAAAATGCTGACGGATTTGCCGCAAGAGATAAGAATGCAATCTATCTCGGTGAGCTTGAAAAGGCAGAATATGATGGTGTTGGCACCTGCGTTGAGTATTACGGCGATGCACCGAAAACGCCCGTTAAGCTCAAGGTCGTTAATTACGGCGGAAAAATTTATTTGAGCGTGGAAACAGCAGGTGTTCACGTGCTTGACTCCACCAGCGAAATAAAATTCAAGGAGGGTGTGTACGAGGAGGAGAAAAAGCAGAACGAGATAAGCCGAAACGTTGATATGTCATCGCTTCCGCCTGTTACGGGCAGTAATTTCGGCAAGCTGTTTTCGTTCAAATCATCCGTAGTAAGCGGATATGCCGCTAATTTCAGAAAAAATAAAAAAGGCAAAAAACTTTTAAAAAGATGTATGGCATTCTTTGCTATCGTGCTCGTCATAATGAGTGCGGTATTCGGTACTGTTTTTGACGATATTCTGGAAATTCAAAGTTTATACAACCACAATGTTTTTTATGTGTATACCGATGATTACGAGGTATCCGAAAAAATATATAACGAGGCTTTGGAAAACGGTGCTGATTTTATTAAGCTTCAGTATGATAAGGGCGATGATAATATACGCTTCCGAACGGACTTTTTTGAAACCTTTTCGGGAACTTCAAGCATACGCACGAATGCCGTTTGCCTTGATATAACAGCGTCTGACGGGTACAATATCGTGTGCGGACGAACAGACGGTCTCAGGGATGACGAAATGGTCATAACGACTGCAGTTGCCGATAAGCTTATCGAGCAAAGCGGGGTTGGCTACATTTCCGATTACGAAGACATACTCGGCTTCATTTCAAGCTCATTTGCCATAAGCGGCCGCAACGTGCGTGTTGTCGGCGTTGTGGATTCGAGCGAAACAGCCGTGTATCTTTCACCGCTTGCGCTGGCTAAACACGTTCTTTCAACGCTTTCGCTCCGTGTATATCCCGCCTCACAGTACAACATAAGCCTTAATGACGGAGAAGCACAGCTTTTCAGAATCGGTGAGCAGACCGATACAAAATTCCCGAATGACGGCGAGACATTTAAAATAAACGGATGTGACTTCAAACTTATGAAGACCACAAAGCTTATCTATTCGTATGATGAATATCTTATAGAAAACTCAATAAAGAAAACGGAAATTTCAGAATACATAGACAGCGCCGCCGATGAAAATAAAGAAGCTGCATATTTTGAATGGTTTGATTACTATTACAGCGAATTTGACAGCTTTGCTGAGTCGCTTCACGCAAGCACCGGCGACAATATGTACCTTTGGATGTACCTTGAAAAGGGGATAGAGACGGGAAAATACTTCTTCTTGGGTGATGATAATTACTATAAGGCGTATTGCTTCAAAAAGGAAAACGGCAGATATCCCACGAAAGCGGAATTGGAAAGCAATTATAAAGTGCTGCCCGACCTGAAGCAGGATATGATCACGTATGAAATGATGTATTCAAATGAATTTTATTCAAATGTAAAAAATTCATATATGGGTGATTGCTTTGTAGTCAGCGATAATGATTATATAATACTTTCAAAGCGTGTCGGCGAAACGCATCCGTCACTTTTGAGTAATTTATATAAAGAAGAATATGTATATACAGATAACGGCGAAGTTATGATATCCACATCGATCGGCGGACGCGTCGAGGGGCTGTATACTGTAATTCATTCAAATAATACAGCACTTACTGAAAAATGGGTAAAGGATAATTTTTCGGATGTTTCAACCCCCGGCACATACTACAAGCCTGTTATAACACCGTCTGATATGCAGAATGAGCTGATAAAAGACAGCTCTAAAGCCATAACTGCAGGACTTATATCAATGGGTGTTATACTTGCGATACTGTCTGTTTGTATGTACTTTATTATGCGTTCGGCACTTATGAGCCGTGTCAAGGAGATTGGTATATACCGTGCAATAGGTGTATCAAGAAAGAATATTACGTTCAGATTTTTGATAGAATCTGCAGTTCTTGCGCTTCTGACCGTGTTTGTAGGCTATCTTTTGTCAAGTGCGTTTATATGGGTATGTATGAGCATGTCATCGCTTATTTCCGAGGTATTCTTCTATCCTTGGTGGTTAGCGATTGCCGACCTCGCTATACTTGCTGTTCTGTGCCTCTTGTGCGGAACGCTGCCCGTTATAATGCTTTTACACAAAACACCTGCTGAAATACTTGCAAAGTACGATGTATAAAAATAATTCGGCACAGATTTTTGTACCGATTATAGATCTTACTTAAAAATTCAAGGTTGACATTTTGCAAAAGCACACTCCGTGAGCCGACAGTTCTTCTCCTTGTGCCCGTACAAAGAATATAAAATTTTACAGACAAACAAAAATCTCCTTGTTTTAATTTTAACAAGGAGATTTTTTGTTTTATTGAAAAAATCAATTATATGTGTTCTTAAAGCTTTTCACGTACTTTATTGAGATTTTCAAGTGCTTTTAAGGTTTTCGGATGATCTGTTCCCAGTACCTCACTTCGTAAAACGTATAATTTTTCATAAAGTTCAGCCGCTGTTTTGTAGTCTTTTAATTCTTTATAGTAATAGGCAACATTGTTTAAAGCGACCAATGTTTTGGGACTTTTTTCTCCAATTATTTTGCATCGGATAATATAGACCTTTTGGCACAGCTCCAACGCTTTTTGATGGTCACCAAGGTCGCCGTATGTAAGTGCCACATTGTTTAAAGTGGATATTGTATCCGGGTGTTCCTCGCCTGATACTTTACATCTGAGATCATATAATTTTTCATACAACTCAAGTGATTTTGAATAATCACCCAAACAGTCATGGCTGTATGCCAGATTGTTTAAAGAAGTAAGGGTGTCCGGATGCTCATCCCCGAGGATTCGGCAGCGGAGGGCATACACCTTTTCTTTCATTTCCAACGCTTTTTGGTGTTCGCCAAGCTCACTGTAAGTCGATGCCAGATTGTTTAAAGACGTAAGTGTGAAAGGATGCTCTTCGCCAAGAATTCGACAATAGAGGGTATATACCTTTTCATTAAGCTCCAACTCTTTGAGGTGTTCGCCAAGCTCACCGTAAGTAACTGCCAGATTGTTTAAAGAGAGTAGTGTGTCAGGATGCTCATCCCCGAGGATTCGACACCTTGTGGTATATACCTTTTCTTTCATTTTCAACGCTTTTTGGTGTTCGCCGAGCTCGCTGTAAGTAACTGCCAGATTGTTTAAAGACCTAAGTGTGTCGGGGTGTTCTTCACCGAGGACTCGGCAAAAGATGGTATATGCCTTTTTGAAAGTTTCTAACGCTTTCTGGTGTTTGCCAAGGTAGCCGTAAGTCGATGCCAGATTGTTTAAAGACGTAAGTGTGTCGGGATGTTCTTCGCCGAGGATTCGAGAGCGGACGGTATATACTTTTTCAGCTGTTTTCAATGCTTTTTGATATTCACCGTTTTGACCGTAGGTATGTGCCAGATTATGTAAAGCTGTTAATGTATTTGGGTATTCTTCACCGAGAGATTTACAAAGAAGGGCATATCTTTTCTTTGCCCATTTGAGGGCTTTTTTGTAGTCTACATTTGTACCATTGCCATTACTGTACATATCATATAATTTATCTATCGCCTCAATGAGATCTGCTTCCGCGGCGCTTGTGATAAGCTCAATGGCAAATTCGCGGTTTACTTCAACGTCAATACCGTCAAGGTAAGCAAGGCCGATTAAAAAATTATGCTCGGGTGTGTTGTTTGCGCTTGTTGCTATTTTCGAAATCGTATCAACCAGACGCGCGCGGAATTCATCATCATCTGATTTCAAATAATCGTTTATATCAATGGCGGAAAGTGCTTTTTTGTCTGTCTTTTCCATTTCAACGGC
>JAZRTS010000025.1:0-2617 GCA_045652135.1 Eubacteriales bacterium
ATGTGGTTCAATGCCGTTCACGGAAGCGGTACGGATCCTGTGACACACGCATTTAACGTCACAGAGCTTACGGAAAAATACGGCTGGAGCGAGGAATACGGCTTCGGTAACGCTGAAGAACAGCATAACGATATGTACAGCTTCCACTACTGGGCAGAGCCTGCACAGGGATACTATCGCAGTACAGACAAGGATGCCGCAAGACGCAATCTTACGATGCTTCAAAATGCAGGTGTTGATTTTCTGGTGCTTGATTTTACGTTCGTTGAGGGCGAGGACTGTGCGAAGCATACAGGATTCTGGAACAGCCACGTTGAGTATTCCACGATTACACTTCTTGATACGATCGTTGAAATGCGAAATGAGGGGAAAAAGACTCCTTATGTTGTAATGTGGCCGAACTCTGTGGATACGTTCAATACGTTCTATGAAAAATTCTACGGCGTCCCAAAGTGGAAGGATTGCTTTGTGTATTGGAACGGCAAACCGTTTATTCTGCATTGGCGCAATCGTGCATCAGAAACTGATAAATTCATAACTCGCGGTATGTATGGACTTCAGGGAAAGGTTACAGAGGGACAATGGAGCTATCTTGAGGCCGATAACCGCCTTACGGTGGCTTATGATAAAGACGGAAATCCCGAGCATATAGGGGTGTCCGTTGCGACGCAGTCAACGTATATGTCCGACACAACGACAGCCCACGGCAGACAGGGCGGACGCTTCTGGAATTCACAGTGGCAGACCGCATTTGAATATCATCCTAAAATGATAACACTCACTTGGTGGAACGAATGGTGCGCACAGCTTTTCAATGTTGGCGGTAAGTATGTGTTTACAGATAACTTCAATCAGGAATTCAGCCGCGATATTGAGCCTATGAAAGGCGGCCACGGCGACCTTTACTACCGCTGGCTCTGCGAATATATCCGTGCATATAAAGCACACGAAGAATGTCCCCGTTTGGTAGAGGAAAACTAAAAAACAAAAGCTCATCAATGTTCGTGTTGATGAGCTTTCGTTTCGCTAATTGATATTTCCGCAGGAAATATCTGCGCCCCATCGCCTGTGGCGGTTTGCGGCGAACAACTGTTACGCCTGCAAACCGTGGGGGCAGGCGAGGGCGCAGTTAAACTACGGCGGTTATATAATTCTGCTGTCGGTAATTATACCGCATACATACGACGGTCCCCAAATGTTTTCGCGTTGTATTTTTGAAGGTGTTGGATCGTTAATAGCGAGGGCTTTTTCTAATGCCGCTTTTTCTATTCTTTTTTGCCATAATTTTCTCATAAAGATTGTATTTAATTTCTATTGTGCGAGGTGTTGTGTGAGGTATCAGATGACTCTATTTGAAATTTCAAATGAGATAGACGGTAGGGCGGTGGCTTGCTGCCGCCGTATAGAAAAGACAGAGATTTTCTCTCTGTCTTCTTTGCTTTTTGTATTTCAGATGATTTACCGTCTTATTGGATGATTTATATATTAAATCTTTTGTTAAATTCCTTTACTACAGATTTTATCGTGCTGTCGATTTTGCTGTCGCAAAAACGTCTGATATATTCGGGTATTTCTTTGTAGAAAGCTTCGGCGATTCCTCCTGCTATGCACGCCTGGGTATCGGCGTCCCCACCGAGAGATATTGCGTTTCTTATCGCACTCTCGTAATCCGACGACTGTAAAAAGGCAATAATCGCAGGCGGAACACTGTACGATGTACGGCTGTTGAATACGTGATTTTCTTTAATTGTTGACAAAGGCATGGAAAGGTCATATTTGAATGTCTTTTCCAGATATGCTTTTATCTGTTCCTTGCTTTGTCCTTTGCGTGATAAAAAAATTGCGGCGGCAACCGCTTGCGCACCTTTTATCGCCTCACGGTGGCTGTGTGTCGAAAGACAGCTTGCCTTTGCCTGCAAAAGTGTCTGCTCAAGCGTATCGTAGGCATACCCGATGGGAATAACACGCATAGCGGCGCCGTTTGCGTAGCTGTGATTGTTTCTTGCATACGGATTTTTTGCCCACTGCATAAACATATTTCCAAATCCTGCGTGCGGATGATAAGAATAATACTGCCTATATTGCAAAGCATACTCTTTTGCACGGCGGTGCAACCCCCATCTTGTTATGTTTGATGCATCGTTCAGTATTGCTTTGCACACAGATGCTATCAGCACGCTGTCATCTGTAAATGTGCTTTCGCTTTTAAATTCAAAATTGTAATCCTTGGTGCAGTGTACCTCGTAATATGAGCCTATAACATCACCGTATATCGCCCCGAACATTTTTCGTCCTTTCAATAAATCAAGTTATTTTCTTTTTGCAATATTTTGCCATCAGCTTTTTTGTTTTTCTTGTTTTTGAAATATCTCCGCACATAAAGAACGGAAGCTTTTTTGTCCTCGGATACGCTATATTAAAGTGAGGTGTTCCGTGTCCAGGTGATGCCCAACTGCCTTCCGATGTAATACTGCGTATCGTGCCAATCTCTATATACTCCTTCATACCGATAGTATATACTATTTCAATGGCAACATCTGAAAACGTAAAATATATCGGTGATATGACTAAAGCGAATATGTTAGTAAGGCAAAATATACCAAAACCGATCGCTAAG
>JAZRTS010000026.1:0-1905 GCA_045652135.1 Eubacteriales bacterium
CCCTCTCACCTTTTCGGGCGGTGTAATAAAGCACGACATTTCAAGAAAAGAACCGCTTATGTTCACCACCGTTTGCTCACTTCTTGAAAAACACGGAATAACAAATATAAACACACCTCTTGTACAGCCCGTATACGGCGGTATACTTTATTATGCGTACACACAAGGTATGCCCGTGACACGGGATAAGATAAAGGAATATTTTGCAGATTTAACATAAGCGGTCAAAACCGCCTTAAAAAGCCAAATTCTCACATTTCGGGAGTAATTCTTACGTTTAGTGGTGGTATTCTCTCTGACAAAATGGTAGAATAGCGATGCAAATAATCCAAACGAAAGAGGTAAAACGTGGAAAAGAAAACTATAGGTAAATTTATATCAGCCCTGCGCAAAGCAAACGGAATGACACAAAAGGAGCTTGGCGAAAAGCTGTTTGTGTCAGACAAGACCGTGAGCAGATGGGAATGTGACGAGTCGACACCCGAGCTGTCACTTATACCCGTGATAGCGGAAATCTTCGGCATTACGACCGATGAGCTTTTGCGGGGTGAGCGCAACAACCCCGACAGAGAGGCTTTCCGCACAGAGGAGGATATAAATAAAGAAAAAACAAAAAGCGATAAGCAGTTCAACCGTATGCTCGATTTAAAAAGCAGAAAATATAAAAATCTTACGCTTATATCATTCGGCATAACCTTGCTCGGACTTATTATCGGTGCAATAATCAACCTCGGATTTTCAAAAGGTCTTATTGCCTTTTGTGTGTCATCGATACTTTTTGTGACAAGTGAAATATGTCAGATATGCTTTGCCGTAAATGCCCGAATCACACCCGATGAAGACAATGATACATATACAGAAAAAATAAACAAGGCTAATACATCATTTGTAACGACCGCCGTCACCGTTTCTTTTTTCAATATCGCATCGCTTATATTCTGTCTGCCTTTGGTGACGCTCATAGACGGGGCAAATTTCGGACTTGCGTTTGAGGATTGGTTTGCATACGGATTTTTGTTTGCAGCCATCGGATTCTTTATATGTTACATGGCGTATGGACTTTTAATTTCAAAATCTCTTGTCGATAGCGGTTTACTTTCATTCAATGAACCAGAGAAAGAAAGATATTTTCAAAAAAGAAACTTACTCAAAAAGACCTGCGCAATTTCTCTCGGTATTCTTCTTATACTCTACGTATGTCTCGGAGTTTTAAATTCTGTCGATAAATACGACTACACAGAAAAACTTGTATTCAACACCTGCGAAGAATTCAAGGAATATGTCGAAAATGATTGTGAAAAGGCATTTTCAGGCGGCTACGGAGATAATTACGCCTTTACACATACGGAAATAATGTCTCATCCCGATATATCCCATAATATAATAATCGAAGAAGATACGGATACGGGTGATGAATATAAAGAATTCGCCGATCACGAAAAAATACTCGACAACAGCGGTAACATTATATGTGAATATTTCTATTATCCTGTTCTTTACCACAAAATCATATTCAGTGAAAACAACGACAGAACGCCAATTACGGTAATAACACAACAAGCATATAATGATACGTGTAGCAAATTTGACAATATTCAAAGTTTTATTGAAGTATTAATGGTACTCGACATTCTTGCAGCCGCACTTGTTTATTCTTGTGTAAAGAAATATAAGATCTATAAAAAATTCAAATGAAATGTGCTTACGCACTTGAAATGATTGCTTTGCAATCTTGAAATGCACACCTACGGTGTGCTTGAAATGAAAAAAATCCGCTTGTGCGGATTTTTTTCGTTTATTTGTATTCAAGTTCTGTGAAGTCTTTTATGCAAAGCATTGCATCGGGGTGTTTTATACCGCCGATGGCAACCACTTTCATTCCTGCATTGAGTGCGGCATTTACTC
>JAZRTS010000027.1:0-1175 GCA_045652135.1 Eubacteriales bacterium
TAACACACTATCTCAAAATAATATCCATCGTGGGTCCACATAGCCAATAAAACACCGTCTTGTGAATATAGCTGTACCTCATATTCGGATACGGTGATCGTTTTGCTGTCGGCTTTTTCAGCATCCGAATAGATGGTAGTTCCCTCTGTGACCGCTTGCGCAAAGTGAATCGTATTGCCTTGGGTGTTTTTATAGACGACGGTAGTCGCTGTGTCTGTTTCGAACACACTTTCCTCAGTGAATCCGTTAGGAATGACCGATATCTGATACTTATCTGTAATAGCGGTAGTCTTTTCACCATCAAAGAAATACTCAGTAAATGTCTCATGCACCTCAGTTAAAAAGCGGACGAGGGGTTCCCGAATAGCCTTTACACTGCAGGCAGTTGTGAACAGCATAACCAAGACGATGATGATTGCGGCTGCGCGCTTGGCTGCGGTGTTTACAAAGTGCCAAAAGACGCTTTTCTCTTTTTGGATAAGTTTCGCGATGCGTTGCTCAAATTCAGGAGAGAATGTGTGCTGAATTTGAGAGTCGCTGCAGGGAACATCCCGAAACTCATAAGATGCTGCTTCTCTAAAAGCCTTTTTGAGTTCCGCTTTAGTCATTGGCATCTTAAAAATCCCCCTTGATATCAAGCTTGTATAATAACAGTTTTTTTCCTCGTACAAGTTGCTTCTTTGCTGTTACAATGTTCCTACCCAGTAGCTTTGCTGCCTCCGGGACAGACAGATCCATGACAAAATGATAATACATAATATCCCGATATGGCTTATCCATAGCGAGTAAAGCTTGTACCACCTTGTCGTATTCTGCTTTTGTACAGAGCAGATCGATAAATGAATCATCTGTGAGATCCGGGAGACTTCTAAGATCGCTTTCGGATAAGTCTTCGATTAAAATATGGTTATGACCTTTTCTTTTCAACTCGTTCAAAGCAGTGTTTTTGGTTGCCGTCAGAAGATAATTGCGGATATCCTCCGGATTATCCAGTCCTTGAATGACTTTCATATGTTTTGTAGCAATACGAAGAAAAACATCATGGACAATATCTTCGGCGGCTGACTCGTTTTGAAGAATAGACTTTGCAAGATGTATCATCTGCATTCGATATGTAGTATAGATTTCTTCGAATTTAATGCGCTGATGCTCGTCATCGATCACACTAAGGTAAA
>JAZRTS010000028.1:0-1058 GCA_045652135.1 Eubacteriales bacterium
CGTTCTGAGTAACACCCTTTTCAGCCTTCATCTCGTCGATGAGTTCTTCGAAGTACTTCTTACCGACTTCCATAACAACGTCGGAGTACATCTGGATGAATCTTCTGTAGCAGTCCCAAGCCCAACGGGGATTGCCGCTCTTTTCGGAGATTGCTTCAACAACTTCTTCGTTGAGACCGAGGTTGAGGATTGTGTCCATCATGCCGGGCATTGATGCGCGAGCACCTGAACGAACGGAAACGAGAAGGGGATTTTCCTTATCGCCGAACTTCTTGCCTGTGATTTCTTCCATCTTAACGATGTATTCCATGATCTGAGCCTGGATTTCATCGTTGATCTTCTTGCCGTCCTCATAGTACTTTGTGCAAGCTTCAGTTGAGATTGTGAAGCCCTGGGGAACGGGGAGACCGATCTTGGTCATTTCTGCAAGGTTTGCGCCTTTGCCGCCGAGGGTGTTACGCATTGAAGCGTCGCCTTCGGAGAACAAATAAACATACTTGTACATGGGTATCTACCTCCATAAATAATTATAAACATCGTTGGGGAAATTATCCTGCAATCAAGGCAGAATAATCCATCAATGATTATATCATACGATTTTTTAAATTTCCATATATTTTTAAGAAAATATAAACGAATTTTACCAAATGTTTTTAGTTACAATTAACATATATCGCGCTTTTGCTTGAAAAAATGAGAAAACGGATTTATAATCGTATCATTATAAGAAAGGGGAGGTGCTCGCTACGGAGAAATACAGATATCAGATGCACGCTCATACTTTGCCGTGCAGTGCCTGTTCTGAAATGTTTGCCGAAGAGCTTGCGGAGAGCCTTTTTGAGGGCGGCTACAGCGGCTGCGTTATAACAAACCATTTTATAAACGGCAACACGGGCATTTACCGCAAAATGCCGTGGAATGAATTTGTCAGGCAGTATGAAGCGGACTACCTTGAACTGAAAAAATGCGGCGAAAAATACGGTCTGGATATCATTTTCGGGCTTGAGGAGCACGTTGGCAAAGGTCTTGAAATCCTTTGCTACGGCATAACGCCCGAG
>JAZRTS010000029.1:0-27966 GCA_045652135.1 Eubacteriales bacterium
ATCCCGTTTCACTTGCTTCTTTAAGAGCAATTTCGAATTTAGATATAAAATCCTTTGTGCCTTGCGCGTATTGCGCTTCTCTGATGTTCGAACCAATACTTGTGCCACTACGTTCAAGCTGGTTGGCTAAAGAATAATGACCTTTAATGGCATCTGTCAAATTCAAAATTTTAACCGCAAATTCGGTTGACATATCCGCGAGCTTATTTTCTGCCATAATCATCACCTCTTTGCGTTCATTATAACATAAATCGCAGTAAATGTCAATGAAATCGTGCTTCGCACGGTGAAATAATTCACTTCGTGAATTGTGAAATATTGCGCCATTCGGCCGCAATGTGAAATGAAATTCGCCCCTTCACATTTGCGAAGCAAATATTTCACAGCGTAGCTATTTCATATGGCGAAGCCATATTTCACTCGCCGAAGGCGAATTTCGTTGAAAAAAGCACTTGCTATTGCAAGTGCTTTTTTCTGGTGGGGGAAGGTGGATTCGGACCACCGAAGTGAATGCACAACAGATTTACAGTCTGCCCCCTTTGGCCGCTCGGGAATTCCCCCAAAAAATGGAGCTGGTGATCGGAGTCGAACCAACAACCTGCTGATTACAAATCAGCTGCTCTGCCATTGAGCCACACCAGCACATTTTCAATTTTCTTGTTGCCTCGTTGACAACACCGTTATGATACCACAACTCATGCGATTTGTCAATACCTTTTTCGAAAAAAAATAAAATATTTTGAAAAAATAAGGTAATTTTATGAAAAGTCTTGAAAAAACATTTATCAGGGTGTAAAATAATGGTAGTTTAATGAAAGGAAACAGTATTATTATGAGTAAAATAAACGTTGCTGTTATCGGTTGCGGTACTATTGCAAAGAGTGCACACATACCGAGTTATCTTGCAAACCCCGATGTAAACATCAAATATTTCTGCGATATTATACCCGAACGTGCTGATGAGCAGGTAAAAGCTCACGGCGGTATTGCTGTATATGATTATAAGGAAATACTGAATGATCCCGAGCTTGATGCGGTATCTGTCTGCACACCTAACGATATGCACCCGATAATCTCCTGCGATTTTTTGAGAGCCGGGAAGAATGTACTTTGCGAAAAGCCTGCGGCAAGAACCATTGACGAGGTTCACCTTATGCAGAAAACGGCAGAGGAAACAGGCAAAATACTCAATATAGGCGTTGTAAACCGTTTTAACAATGCCGTTAATAAAATAAAAGAGATAATAAAAGACGGAATTTTAGGCGATGTATACCACATATACATTTCTTTCCGTCAGCCTCGCTGTATACCCGGTCTTGGCGGTATGTTTACCACAAAGGCTGTTTCGGGTGGCGGGGTACTTATCGACTGGGGCGTTCATTACCTTGACCTTGTTATGTACTGTATGAATGATCCCGAACCGAAAACGGTGTCGGCACAAACATACAGCAAGCTTGCGACAAATATGCGTGATTACGTATTTGAAAGCATGTGGGCAGGCCCCCCCGATTATAACGGCACGTATGACGTTGAGGAATTTGTAACGGGATTTATCCGCACGGAAGGCCCTACAATGACATTCAACGGCGCTTGGGCGCAGAATATTTTCGTTCCCGAAACGTACATAGATTTTATCGGTACAAAAGGCGGTATCCGTCTGAAGTATGGCGCGGATTTTGAGCTGTTTACGGTCACAAACGGCAAGCTTACAACGGAAAAGCCCGAATTTGACAACACTGCAAATATGTTCAATCAGGAGATAAATCACTTTATTGATTGCATAAGAAGCGGTGAGCATATAAGATCGCACATCGACAAGGCAGAAATAACAGCACGTATTATGCAGGGCATATACGATTCTGCTGAGCTTGGCAGGGAAGTAAGCTTCGACTGATAATCTATGAGCGATTAGCCCAAAGCACGAACCCGTCGTTTGATTTTCTACCGGTGAATACTTCACCCACAGGGTAAGTGATGTAGCAATCACGGCTGTATACCTCAAATATCTTTCCGTGATACTTTGCAAAACCGCCGTCAGCAGTTACTTTGCCTACGGCGCAGAATGTGTATTTCTCCTTACGTTTCGTTTTTCGTTTTATATGACACAATGTAAAGACTGTAAAGCATATTACTATAAATGAAAAACATTGAATATACATCGGAAATGATAAAAGCGAAAAGGCAAAGGAAAACAGGGAAGAGCTGACAGCGCACAGCGATAGCTCTACATCGCACGAAAGATAGAAAATTAAAAACAAAAATGATGAAAAAAGCCAAAGTGACGGCATAACGTCAAAAAGAGTCAAGGCAACGACCTCCGTATGTTTTACGGTGATTGTTGCCTTGAATTTTTTATTTTATTCAGCGTAAACGAATATTTGGTTTATTTTTGAGATACCGTCTTCTGTAAGCACCTCGAAAAATACGGGGATTGTACCCTCTGACGGGTCGGGAAGGTCAGGACGGAATGCTCCGTTGTTATCCATAATATAATAGGAAACCTCAAATATTTCCCTTGTTATTACCCCTGACTTTTCTGTTATGGCTGTAGGCCCCGATATAAGTGATACTTCTATATTGTATATTTTTTGTTGATAAAAGCTGTCATCGTATTTTGCTATAGGTGTGCCGAAATTGTTGAAATAGTAATCTGTGAAAAATGTGTTCAAAGCTGCTCCGTCGCCGTTTACAGCCGCCCGAAAGTAGTCAAAAAGCATTTGAACGGACATAGGTGCCGTATCTATCTCATTTTCCGTATAAGTCATTGTAGTGCCCTGGTATTCAACCGACAGATATCTGTTTTTATCCATATATTCTTCGTCGTCGAATATATTTTCCCCATCTTCCGGAATATAGTATCCGACATCGCTTTTGTAAAGAAAAGGATCGTATGATTGTACGGTGGGCTCTTTCTGTACGTTTGACGTGTCAAAGCATTGCCGTATAATGGAAATTATAACCGTCAATAGACATACGGCAACAATACAATATATAATTATCTTTTTTATATTACGCTTCTTTTCACCCATCATAATCATGCCATTTCCCAGAATCTTTTGACATTGGCGTGTCCCATTTTGATTCCAATAAGTCTATCCTCGTGACCTTCAAATTCAATCGAGATATAGCCGTCGTAACCGTTTTTCTTCAGAATCGAAAGGCTCTGGAACGCTCCTGCGTCACCGTGACCGATGATAGCGCCTCTCAAATAATTGTTTCCGCGAGATCTGAACCAGCCCTCACCGGGATTTACGTCAAGGCACGATTTAAAATAAAAGTCCTTTGCATGTACCATTTTTGCGTAAGGTGCAACGATGGCAACTGATTTGTACGGTGTTTCATCTGCACACATAAAGTTGCCGATATCAACGAGTGCACCGAAATTGTCGTAATTTACAGCGCTTATGAGTGCTGCAACACGTTGGCAGTCCTGCGAATAATATCCGTGGTTTTCGGTCGTTGTCACGATACCGAGCTTTTCAGCGTATTCGGATACTCTGCGGCAGCCCTCGGCAAGTCTCGGTATTGCGTTTTCGTAAAACTTGTATTCACGCTTGTCGCCGTGACCGTATGCAACGTCGTGACGGAAGCATTTAGCGCCGTAAGCGTGCGCAAGATCAACTATTCTGCATACTCTTTCAATCTCCGCATCGAGATCCCCTTCCGAGCCGAAAAGAAAGTCTGCACCTGTGCAGAATGAAGCCACTTCAATTCCTTTTTCTTTGCAGTAAGTATTTACTTTTTTTGCAAGCTCGATATCCGAACAGTTTTCGTGCATACCGTCAACTATCTCGATTCCGTCAAAGCCGTTTTCTTTTGCGAAGTCTATAGCACCGAAAATGCCGAAATCAGTGCTTTTTATATAAGGCCCAAAGCTGTATGTGCTTACACAGGTTTTCATATTATAATACCTCATTTTGATGTTTTTTTTAATTATATCATAAAAATATTAAGATATATGTTTCTTTTTAATAACAAAAATATCCTCTTGGATAAGAGGATATTTTATGTTACTCACTTACGAGAAGTCTTTCAGTTGTTCTTTCGCTTATAAGCTGGATTATATAATCGGGCTTTTCTTCCTCTACTATGTCGTAGTCTACGGAATAATTCCAAATAGGCATACAAGTCAAAGAAGAGAAATGTTCTGCAATGAAGTGTATTGCGTTAAGACCGTATGAGTCGAATAAAAACATTCCCTTGGGAAGCGCGTCGTTGGCGATTTCCGTGTGTGACTGCTTATTTGAGAAGAATTCATCTGTGAAGTTCCAGATATATGCTTCCTCTTTTTTGGCGCTGTCGTAAGGCGAAAGGGGAGTATATTTGCTTATCATAAACGGTGCCGTTTCCGTAACTCCCATTTCCTCGATGCCCGCATAAGACATCATATCAGTATAATTTACGGCAACGTTTTTAATATCGTAATCGGATATCGGGTGCGGTGCGGCTTCGGGGAATTTCTTTGCAATTTCATTCATAAGCGCCTGATAACCGTAGTATGCGCCAAGTTCTGTCCAGTGCGTGTCCAGATAGTAATATATTTTTTCGTCCTTATGCGCGTTCATTACGTCGGTCAGATCGATAACCGTTACGTGTTCAACACTGCTCAAAGCTTCAACGGCTTGTGTAAGCGATGTTTCCTCACCCTCGATATTAGCTTTCATATCTTCGGGCACGCCTTCACCGTATACAGTCAAGGGGTTTGGTGCGATAACGTATATTATCTCAACGTCCTTGCCGGCAGCTTTTTTTGCTTTTGTAACACGGTCGTTGGCGATTTTCTTCATGAGAAGCAGCTCTTTGCTTGTGAAAAGATTCGTATGATAAAGATCATCAAGTATTTCATTCTGACATATACGCGAATCGTACGTTGTAAATACCTCTTTGTCTTTTTCTCCGCGCTTGTATTTTGCTTCGGCAGTTACCGTTTTACTTGATTCTTTGTCGCCAACTTTTGCAGTTACCGAAAGTGTTTCGGGCTGTCTGTTTTTCAGCTTTACCGAAAACAGAAAGTTTCCGCCGTCGGGTGTTACCGTGAATTCATCCGTGTATTCGCCTTTTACGGTGATGACGGAATTCTTTTCACAAAGTCCGATGAACATCACTGCATCGTCGTTTATGTGCGTTGAAAGGAGTATTATCGGATCAGCCGTTACGGTGTCTGATACAGGAGGTACAGTAACCGTCTGATCCTGAGTATCTTCAGCTTCGCTTGTGTCTGATATAACATCCGATTCTGCGTATGTATCGCTTGTTGCCGTATCGGCAACATTGCCCGTGCAAGCAGCAAGCGAGGCAAAGCATAAGAGCAGAAAAGAGGCGATGATCTTTTTCATTTAAATATCCTTTCTGTTATAAGCTCATTATTATGGGAAGTATCATAGGTCTGCGCTTCGTCTTCTGATAGATGTATTTTGAAAGATCGTCTTTAATTTTATTTTTGATCTGTGCAAAATCTGAAATTCCGTTGTCAAAGCACGTTTCAATAACAGCGAGTGACAGTTCCTTGAGATCGTCCATCAGCTCCTCTGATTCTCTGACGTATACGAAACCTCTCGATACTATATCGGGTCCTGCCATAACGAGCTGTTCATCCATATGAAGTGTCGATACGACGACGATTATTCCGTCTTCTGCAAGATGGCGTCTGTCACGCAGAACGATGCTTCCTACATCTCCCACACCGTAACCGTCAACGAGTATTTTACCTGACGGAACAGTTCCGTTGAAGCGAGCGCCGTCCTCGTCAATTTCAAGAACTTTACCGATATCGGCAAGGAAAATATTTTCCTCCTTTTCACCCATCTGTACTGCAAGCTCCTTATGGCTTGCAAGATGTCTGTATTCACCGTGAATGGGCATAAAGTATTTAGGTTTTGTCAGTGCGTGCATCGTTTTCAGTTCTTCACGGCACGCGTGACCTGAAACGTGAACGTCTGCTACGGCGTCGTGAAGTACGGTTACGCCCTTCTTGAAAAGCTCGTTGATTATCTTGTTTACGAATTTTTCGTTACCGGGTATAGCGTTTGCAGATATGATAACAACGTCTTTTTCGTTAAGCTCGACCTTGTCGTGCTCTGAAAATGCCATGCGGTATAAGGCAGACATAGGTTCGCCCTGGCTTCCCGTTGAAACGATGGTAAGCTGTTCAGGCTTGTATTTTTTTATTTCCGAAATGTCGATCAGAATACCGTCAGCGGCATGCATATAGCCCAGACGTATTGCAACGTTGACGACGTTTACCATGCTTCTTCCCGTGATAGCAACCTTTCTGCCGTATTTTTCAGCGGCATTGATTATTTGCTGTACACGGTGTACATTTGATGAAAATGTTGCTATGGTTATACGCTTGTCAGCGTGGCGGAAGAAAATGTTGTCGAGTGATGCGCCGACCTTTCTTTCAGACGGAGTGTAGCCCTGTCTTTCCGCATTCGTCGATTCACACATGAGAAGCAGTACACCCTCGTCACCGAGTTGACCGAGACGTGTCAGGTTTATCATTTTGCTTTCGATAGGTGTCAGATCGATCTTGAAGTCACCTGAATGGATAATGGTTCCCAGAGGTGTCTTTATCGCAAGACAAACGGCATCTGCAATTGAGTGATTAACGTTTATAAACTCAACCGAAAACGACGTGCCAAGTTTTACTGTGTCGCCTGCATTTACCGTAACAAGCTCAGGAGTTATCTCAAACGTATGCTCCGAGAGCTTCTTTTCGAGGATACCTATAGTAAGCGGAGTGCCGTAAACGGGGGGCGATATTTGCTTAAGAACGTAGGGAAGGGCACCGATATGATCCTCATGTCCGTGGGTGAGGACGATACCTGTTATCTTCTCGTAGTTTTTTTCAAGATACGTTATATCGGGAATTACAAGGTCGATACCGGGCATATCTTCTTCGGGAAAGCCGAGACCGCAGTCAACGATCATCATTTCATCGCCGTATTCTATAACTGCAAGGTTCTTTCCTATTTCATAAAGACCGCCGAGCATCATAACCTTTAATTTTTCTGTAGTTTTATTTTTTCTTCTTGCCATTATTTCTCCTTATTGTTAAATACTGTAAATTAATTTATGCAACTGAATCCTAAAAGGGTATGTAATATAAGCCGAGCACGAAAATCGTTTTCTCGGCAATATATATTTTAATCACGAACACATTAAATTATCCGTATTTTACCATATCAATATAGAATATTCGCCCGCTTTTTATAAACATTTTTTAAATATTGAGTTTTTTGATTATATCAGCGACGATATCTCTTGATGCGCCGGCAGTATATCCCTCGGTTATTATTCTGAATCCGCCGTCGGCGGCGCCGATATTCGATACGGCTGAATGTTTTTTTACGATAACCCCATCTCCGTATATTCGCTGGTGTGCAATATTTTCCTCGTACAGTTTTGCAAGGGCGGAGGCGCGGAGCTCATACGGTATTTTTATATGATCCTCGCGTACGAAAAACGGTCGAAGCGCACCATCTGCTTCTTGTATGGACATGGATTTGCTGTGCATAAGAGAAATAAACTTCAAAGCTGCGCACAGAGGATCACAGAGATACATATTTGAGTAAAAGTTTTTACGCGCGGCGTTGTCTTCGCCGAGCTCGGACGATGGACAGTCAAGATAATAAAGAACTTCGATGTGTCTGTCTTTGGCAATTTCCGAGAGTATAGGCACGTCGTAATAGGAAAGTGAGAGTGTACCAAGTTTTTCTCTGTCCTCAAGCGACGTTATTATGGCGCGTATATGATATTTGTCAACTGTATAAAGTTCACCGCGGATACTTTCACTTATGCGCAGAGAATCGGTGTCCTCGTCAAGATCTATGCAAAAATAACTGTCGGAGTCGGGAGAGGTGTATTCGTGAACCTCAGCGCCGAGCGCTGAAAATACTCTGCTTAACAGGCGCGCGCCCTTTGTGTGTCCCGTTATTATTTTAACTCCCGTAAGGTCACACCCTTCTTTTACCAGCGCGCTTCTGTAAAGCTCGTCGCAGCCGTTTATATTTTCCGTTTCGAAAAAATCGGAGGGCGTTGGAATATTGCGGGAGAAAAACAGATCTTCCGTATTTGCTTCAAACTTAGCTTTTGGTTTAAGGCCGTTTTTATCACGGAATATCACATGTATCCCGGATTCATATTCGGTCTTTTTTATGAATACGGTAATATCAAGTCTGTAGTACATATTTATAAAGTTTATCATATGATGAAAGCCTGTACCGAAATTCATACATTTTCCGCCGCTGCATTTTACACCGCAGGCAAAAGCTTCTGCCGCTGCCGCGCACACAGCAAAACCGTCGTCAGATATGCCGACGGTTCCTGCGAGCGTGCCGACAGCGGCACCCAGCGCACACATTCCGTCAATACCGAGTTCTGTATAAAAGTCTGCTTTTATTCCGTCGGATGTGAAAAGGCTTCCTTTTTTTATAATATTTTTCATTATATTTTCTCCGCTTACCGTTTCTCCGCGTTGAATTACGGTGTTTTCTTTCAGGGTTATTCCGGATTTTATCACGCTTCCCGCACCTATCACACAACCGTTTTGAATACGTACACCGTCGCATATTTTTACTCCCTTACAGATTATACTGCCTGAGACGGTAACACCGTTTCCGAGTGTGACGCCGTCATGAATTACGCTGTCGTGCACACTTGAATTTTCCCCTATTTTAAATCCTTCTCCAACGACGCTGTCTGATACATCTTTATATTGTGGTAAAAATCCCCTGACGGAATACTTTCCGTCTTTCGCCTGAAGATTACATTTTCGGTACTCGTCAATACTTCCTATGTCGCACCAAGAGCCTTCGGGAGCATACGAGTAAAGCGCCTTTCCTTCGTTCATTAACAGTGGAAAAAGATCGCGGCTGAAGTCAAAGACCGTGTTTTTCGGGACATATTTCATAATTTCCTTTTTTATGATGTATATACCGGTGTTTATTTTATCGGAGAATACTTCACCGGCCGACGGTTTTTCTGCAAAACGCACGATTTTGCCGGACGGTTCGGACATAACAACACCGTAAAGCGACGGAAACGGTGTTCTTGCGCAAACAAGCGTGACGTCTGCGTTTTTTTCTTTGTGAAATCGATAAGCTTCTTTAAGATCGTAATCCCACAGACCGTCACCCGAAACCACTACGAATTCATATGATAAAAAATCCTCGCACGCTTTTACACCGCCTGCGGTACCCATAGGCTCTTCTTCCGTAAAATACGAAAGATTTACACCAGCGTAAAAATCGGAAAAAGTATTCTTTATCATATCCGGCATATATTTCAGAGTGACGGCTGCATCCGTTATTCCGCATCTGGATAAGTGCCGTATTATGTGAGCCATTACAGGTTCGTTAAGTATGGGAACCAAAGGCTTCGGCATAGTGTCCGTTATCGGTTTTAATCGCGTACCGAATCCTCCTGCCATAATGACCGCTTTTATATTGTTCATAAAATCACCTCGCTTGACTATTTTTTACAAAAGAGGTGTTGTTTATTCAGAGAATAACGGATATGAGATACGTGAATAAAACGAAAGATAGTGGCGAAAATCACAGCAGTAATCGAAGGGAGAAAAATATGCTTAAGGGAACGCAAAGAAAGGTGATAGTTTTGAAAGATACGCAAAGCGGTATTTTTGACGAAGCTTATTTTATCGTAAAAAACAGCGCGGACAGTAAAAATCTTACGACGAACGATATGATAATGGAAGCCGAGAGAATAATCTCCGCTTCGGTTATAGGAACGGAAGAAAAAAGGTCCGAGAAGCTTCTCAGACCTTTGTGGTTTTTTGTAGGCGTTTTTTGTGCCTGTGTCATATCGGCGGTATCCGTTATGATCGAAAGAATTTATTTGTAAATGTAATACGTTGAAGTCGTTTTTCTGAATTCTTCAGATGTTTTTATACAGTCATTTATTATCGTATCGGAGTTGACACCGTCGAAAAGTCTGCCCGTGCCAAACGTGCGCTTGAGCGCCTTTTCGTCAAATTCGGTGCCGTACATATTACGTACCGTTTCAACGAGCTTAATGCCTGCGGCGAACGGAGAAAATGCATCTCTGTCCATTATGTGAAGCTGAACACCGGAGCAAAGCTCGCCCTTGAACTTTGAGAACGTAGGCGTGAAGCATACGGGGCGGAAGATAACGCCGTCAAGCTTCAGACGGTTCATTTCATCTGCAAGAGCGCGTCCGTCGTAGTTCGGTGCGCCGATGAATTCAAACGGCTGTGTCGTACCTCTGCCTTCGGATGCCTGCTTTGTGGCTTCAAAAAGGCAAGTGCCTATGTATACAAGCGCAGTATCTGTCGTCGGCATATTAGGCGAAGGAGCTACCCACGGCAAATCCGTATCGCGGTGATATAAATTACGTGTGAGCCCATCGCAGGGAATTATATGAAGATCAACCCCCATATTTTCCTTTGCATTTATGTATTTTGCAAACTCGCCTATCGTCATACCGTAACGGGTGGGAACGGCATATTCGCCGATAAACGATGAATTTGCCTCGTCAAGTATCTCGCCTTCTATTCTGTCAAGCGATATGGGATTCATTCTGTCAAAAACGACGAACGGTATTTTTGCACGTGCTGCCGATTTCATCGAGCGTGTCATTGTGTAAAGATAAGTATAAAATCTTGCGCCGACATCCTGCAGGTCGAACAAAAGCATATCTATACCCTCAAGCATCTCATCATCGGGTGCTTTTTTCTCTCCGTAAAGGCTTATAACGGGAGTGTTTGTTATTGGCTCGCGCTCCTCTGATTCTATCTTGCAGCCTGCCTGTGCTGCGCCAAAAAGTCCATGCTCGGGCGAGAAAAGCGTATGAAGCTCGCAGTGGTCGTTTAAAACAACGTAGTCAGGAACAAGTTCCCGTGTCACACCCGACATATTTGTTATAAGACCAACGCGCTGTCCTTTTATCAAGGGCAGCCATTTTTCTTTGCAGTCTATTCCGTTTAATACCTTTATCATATTCCACCCCAAAAATGTGTTATCATACCGAGAGTGCTGTCAATATTTCTGTCTGTAAAATTAAAAATAATATAATCAGGCTTCATTTTTGCAATTTCATTGATGTTTATGATAGTGTTGTTATTTGCACCGTGTAAACGGAAATGGCTGAAGCCCATACTCGCAAACGGGAATAAAAATGCTCCGTATGAATCACTGACAGCGTAGGCTGTGGGAAGTGAGGAGTTGTTTATATATGAATCTTTTGGATAAAGTCCCCAGTTGACATTAGAAATTCTATATCCTATATTTTCACTTCTTTTTACGGGATATATATCTCCGGTTTCATTAAATTTAGCAATAAGAAACGGTGTTTCTTCCTTCATATCGTCAACGCGGAGCATACTGCGAAGGTCACCGCCTTTGCAGTTAACTATTTCTATCTCGAATTCTGAAAGCTCGTGCGCTTTGGCATTCGGAAAATCCTTGTTTACGTAGCCCATCATTTCCTTGTAGGCGTAGTATGCACCAAGCTCACTCCAGTGTGTATCTGTACTGAAATAAATCATTTCATCCTTGTGCTGATTGAACACATTGAGAAGGTCGGGAACGATAATATCTTCATTTTTACCCGCACCGTTCATGTATGCAACGAATTGTGATCCTGCAGTCGGATGCTGTTTTCCGCCGGTTGCGCTAAGCAGATAATCGTGCTGTTCGTCAGCGTATACAGTTACGGGATTGGGAGCAATTAAATATATAAGCTTTGTATCCTTGCCTGTAAGCTTCTGGAGCTCCTTTGTAACGGTTGAAAGTCTGTTTGCTGTATATTTGAGCATATTTTCCTGTGCTTGGTGCGATCCGAACATAAAGGAAACTGTCGGACGGTAAAACAAGCGAGAATTTCTACCTGTGAAAACGTCGGTTTTTTCGCCTCCGAACGACACTTCGACGGTAACAGGATCGCTTGCCGTTTTGCCGTCTGCGGTTGCGTATAACGTTATCACGTCGCTTTTTGAACCGTTTACTTCAACGTAGAAGTTGTGACCTGCCGCTTTATCTGTAAGAGGAGATGATTTTTGTCCTTTGTACGTGATTTTTGCTCCGTACTCGGTCGTGCCGTATATTATAACTCTGTCAGAGGCTTGTGAAACAGTTCCTATAATTACGGGTTTTGCTGTCTTTTCCGTAGGCTTTGGTGGATTCGGAACGGTTGTGACTGCATCTGTCGTGATTTCATCTGTTGTAATACTGTCTGTGGTTGCAGAATCGATTATACTGTCAAAATTTGTTGTTTCCGATATGGAATCATCTGTAGGTGTATCGTTGCCGATTTCTGTTATTACGTCATTTGTTTCTGTGATTTCCGTAATACTTGAAGTGTCTTCCGAAGGTTCGGTAACGTCGTTTACCGTTATTTCGGGCGCATTTGTGTCCGATATTGTTTCACCGAACGTGCTGTCAGAATCCGTGCCGGTACAAGCGCAACCAAAAATGCAAAGTGCCGTCAATGTACCGCATACGGTACGTTTAAAAATGCTTTTCAAGTCGGTGTGTTTCATTTTATAAAATTCCTTTCAAAAGACTCTATTGTGATAATTTTATCACACTTAATACGTTTTGTCAAATGCGCATTATTTCTTTTCGAAGAGAGGTTTTTTCGGAGTAGCAACTCCCGTTACGTGACGGTAAAGTAAAAATAAGGCGAAAATGCAAAGCGTCATAACGATGCACGATACCATAAGCCAAATGCAGTTAGCTGCATACGAGCTTGAACCCATAAAGAATTCCGCCGTGAATCCGCGGATAAGTGCAGCTAAAAATATAACGCTTACTATCGGATAAAAATGGTGATATTTAGTTATTTTAACGAGCTTTACTGTCATAAATACGAATATGAAAATGAGAATAAGCGCCGATATTACTTGTGATATTCTGACGAATCCCCAGTAAACACTATCCGTGCGCAAGCTTTCCAAAAACGTATGAAGTCCTGCGTACATCGCGAAAAATACCAAGGTATTTGCGCCCTTTTGCATAAATTTACTTTTATTCGCCATCATAAACAGCCATATCGCAAGACAGCCGATGGTTTCAAAGAAGAATATCGAAAGACACCAGCTTTCGTAGATCTCGACGTAAGAGGCAAACGGAAAACGGCAAAACGTTGGATTCGTTATAAATGTGCCGTAACAGTCGTCGGTAAATGCACTGCCCATTCGTCCGACGGCAATAGCCAAAGGCGCATAAAGGCATACGGCATCGAAAATATCGATAATGTATTCCGTTTGATATGTGAAGACACACCACAGCACTATGGCAAGCACTACACCGAAAATACCGCCGTAAAGACAGTATCCGCCCGATGTAAGGTCAAGTATCTCATCAAATGACAAGAACAGCGCGTGATTGAAAGCCACGTACATCACCCTTGCGAAAAGCAAGCCCGATAAAACGGCAAAAGGTGCTATATAGAAAAATATTTCGGGGTGAAATTTTTTTCTTTTTACATTTTGTACTGCGGGCATAAATACGCTCACGCATATACCCAATGCTATAAACAGTGCGTGCGGAGTAAAAAGTTTTGCATTAAGTAACGTTTGCAAGATATTAGTTACCTTTCTTCTTTACTTTAAAGACAAAATCACGTTGGATAATGTAATTTACAAAGTACATAATGATATCGTAAACAGCCTTTACGACGACGGGGAATGAAGCAAATACAACGTGTGACAAAGCGTAATTTTCAGCAAGCTTCATAACACCGACACCGCCGAGCATTACAACAATGGCAAGAGCTGCGTATTTGACAACTGCCGAGCGTGAGCAATTTCCGCCGAATACTATCTTTCTGTTTATCAGATAGTTTACAACAGCGCTTATAATTCTTGCAAACATAAACGATATGCCGTAAGAGAATGTACAAACGAATGTGAACAGAGAGAAAAACAGATAGTCAACGGCAAAAGATAAAATGCTGCCCGATGCAAAAAGCAAAAGACGTGATGCGATTCTGAGCGAATCCTTTACTGCATTGTAGTGGCTTGTTGCGTTTTCGTTTATATATACCGTTTTTATCTCTATTTCACGGGGCTGTATTCCAAGCTCACGTAGCTTTAAAAGCATATTCATCTCGTATTCGTATCTCTCGCCGTTAAGACGTGCCATCGTTTCGAAGTGCTGACGGGAGAATCCGCGAAGACCGGTCTGTGTATCGTATATCTTAAGACCTGTTGACAGCTTGAAAAGTCCGCGTGTTACGGTATTACCGAGTTGTGAGCGGAAAGGTACGTTTTCATCAAAACGTCTGCCGCCTATTATAAGATCGTCAGGGTGGTTTTCGAGCTCCTTTGCGACTTTTATAATGTCCTCAACCGTGTGCTGACCGTCGCAGTCTGCCGTTATTATGCCGTCAATATCGGGCATACGGTTCATAATATATCCGATTCCCGATTTGAGAGCGCTTCCTTTTCCCTTGTTTATATAATGGTGAAGCACGATGTCGGTGTATTGTTTACATTCTTCGAAAACTCCGTCAAATGCATTTCCGCTTCCGTCGTTTATTATAACGATGTTTTCAAAAGCTTTTGAAAGTTCTTCCATGAACGGTAGAAACAGAGTTTTTTCCGGCTTGTATGCAGGAATTAATATTGCCGTTTTCATTTTTGATATCCTTTCGGTAACTTTGATTTTATTTTAAATAGATAATATCGCTTACTTTTCTTTCACCGCTTCCGCACGGTGTGTTTATAACTTTACCCTTGTAATAAAGCGTTGTGGAACCGCCTCCGTCAAGGTTATACGCCGTTTTGCATCCGAGCTTCTGGAATTCCTTTGCAAGGTCTGTAAACGTCATACCGCCGACGGTTGTGTTGTTTGTGCGCACCGCATCAACGACGAGAATTATATAATGAAGTGTATCAAGCTGACCGATCGCCACTCTCGGTTCGCGCGCTTTTTGGCTTAAACCGGGAGTGTTGAAGCTTGACGGTATCTCGTAGTTGCTTACAAGCGTCGGACCGAAGCACCAGGATTGCAAAACGCCGTTGGATTTAAGCGTATTTGCGTTAACGCTTTTACACGGAACTGCATTCAGATCCCCGTTTTTATCGATATAGCATAGGTCCCAATCGCTCGTTGTACTGCGATGAAGCTTGCCTTCTCTGATTATAATTCCATGGTTTCGAAATCCGCAGAAGTCACCGTTTACGGCGAACGTTGCGCCGACGGATTCTGCAATTGCAGAGGTATAATGTCTGCCCGTTATCTGTCCGGATGCAAATGCAGTGTGGAGCGCTTCCGGGGAAGCGAGAATTATATCGCAGATGAAGTAATTGAGATCACCACGCTCGACCTTTGAGAGCGTAAGACATACCTCGCCTGTCATATATCTATCTATCAGTTTCTCATCCTCGTAAAACTCGCGGAACATGGGAGGCTTGGGTCTGTCCTCGTTCGGTTGAGTTGTAGAGGGGGACGTCGTGGACGGCTTCGTGGTGTCTGAAGGTTTTGTGGTTACCGTAGGCTTGTCAGTGCCCGTAACATTACCGTTGGTCTCTTCAAAAAGTGTGTCGCCGCCGTTCGTTTCGCCCGACGTACCATTCGTTATGTGATCTGTATTCTCAACGGGCGCATCGGTGGAGTTATCGTTGCCCGTTCCGAACAAAGCGTCAAACATATCGGGTGACCACGTTACAGGTGTTGAAGGGCTTGTATCAGCATCGTCTATAATTGCCGACGTCAGCGTTTTTGATGATGATGAGCAAAATGCCGCAACAACGAGAATGGAAAGCAAAGAAGCTGAAAGCGAAACGGCCAACTTTGCCCCATCGTGTGAATGTTTTTTTTGTTTCATAAATTTCCTTTAAGAATTCTTATCAGTATTTTCAATGTAGAGGCTTCTTGACGGGAACGCAAATCCCACACCCATACCGTTTGCAAGATTCAGTATTTCAAGATTTACCTCATCTCGTGTTTTCAGCATAACATCATAGCTCGGGGAAAGTACGTAGTATCTTATGCCGATGTTAAGTGATGAGTCGGCATAGTCCGTAAACGTCACGATATAGTTGTCTTTTTGTATAAGCTCGTATTTTTCAAGTATCTGCTCGATACCTTTTTTGAATGTTGTTATTGTTTCCGCAGGTGTGCTGTAAAGTATACCGAGCGTCATATCGACTCTGCGTTTGGATATCGTAGTCCAGTTTACTATGTGATCGCTTGTTATTTTTGAGTTCGGAAGAATAACAAGCGCCTGATCCGAACGTCTTATTTTCGTGGAACGAAGTCCCATTTTTTCCACTGTACCCTTGACGGAGCCTATTTCGATATAATCGCCGAGCTCAAACGGATGGTCAAAAATAACGGTAAGTGAACCGAAAAGGTTTGCCGCTGTATCCTGGGCGGCAAGTGCAAGCGCCACACCGCCGATGCTTAATCCGGCGAGCAGGCTCGTTATGTTGGAGATCCACTGTTGTAAAATCGTGATAGTACCCAGAATTACAACAATTATCTTCAGAATTACGCCTACGTAGTGAGCAGCAAGATTGTACGGCTTTATTTGATTTTTCTCATATATTTTCTCTATAATGAACTTAGCATATCCGCTGAGTCCGTAAAGAACTGAAAAAAAGCTTAAAAGTGCAAGGCTTGTTACGGTTTTTGTGCAAATGATCCTCAAGCCTTCGGGAGGTGAGATTATATATGTGCAAAGTAAAAGCGCGCCTGTTATAAGCAAAATACGAAGCGGGGGAAGAATTATACTGTCAAACGCCTTTACACGTTCGTCAAAATCTTCTTTTTCCTTCATTATTCGCTTGACGATTCGTTTTGCGACGGCAGACAAAATAAATTTCAGTGCCATAAAAAGTATGACGATTACAATGCATATTATTATCCTGATAAGATATTTATCGCAAAATGCGTCAAAATTCGCAGGAAGATCATTAAAAAAATCCGTTATATATTTCATTTAAAATTCTCTCTTTTCAAGTTGGTGGTGTGTTTTTGCCGATTCAAATGCGGAGTAAAGGACTTTGACATCGTCGAGTGAATCAGCGAGACTCAATTTTATCTGTCCGTGCTGACGTATTGCACCGGAACGTGTTTTTATAAAGTCGCCCGGACCTCTCATTTTCAGATCGTGTTCAGCTATAATAAATCCGCTGTTTGTTTCTTTCATTATTTCAAGGCGTGATGCGGCCGTTTTTGAAGCTGACGAAGAAACCAGAATGCAGTAGGATTTTCTGCTGCTTCGTCCGACGCGTCCGCGAAGCTGGTGAAGCTGCGACAGACCGAAGCTTTCGGCATTTTCCACAACGATCATCGTTGCATTGGGAACGTTGACGCCGACTTCGATAACCGTGGTTGAAACGAGGATATCCGTCTTTCCTTCCTCAAAGCTTTTCATTATTCTTGCTTTGTCGGTTCCTTTCATCTTGCCGTGGATACATCCGACGGTATACTGCGGAAAAACGTTATTTTGAAGGTGTTCGGCATATTCAACGGCTGTTTTTTTGTCTATTGATGCCTCGGAAATGTATTTACTTGCCGTTTCGGGACTTTCAAGGGCTTCTATCGGAAGCTCTTCGATGCACCGTTCCTCAACCGCAGGACACACTACGTATATCTGGTGACCTACGGCAATTTCTTTTCTCATAAATTCGTTTATTCTTGCGCGGTAGTCCTCATCAACGACGTATGTGCTGACTTCTTTTCTGCCGGGCGGCATAGTGTCGATAACTGATACGTCAAGATCCCCGAACATTACCATTGCAAGCGTTCTGGGTATCGGAGTCGCGCTCATAACAAGCATATTGACACCCTCGCCTTTTGTTAAAAGTATTTCTCTTTGAGCAACACCGAAGCGGTGCTGTTCGTCACAGATAACGAGACCGAGTTTTGGGAATTCCACGTGATCGGTCAGAAGCGCGTGTGTACCGACGATTATCTGTGCCGTACCGGTTCGGATGGCTTCATACGCTCGATCCTTTTCGGATTTCACCATATCCCCTACTAAAATAGTCACGTTTATACCCAAGGGGGCGAAAAAGTTGTAAAGGTCGCTGAAATGCTGGCGAGCGAGAATCTCGGTCGGCACAAGAAGCGCCGTCTGGTATCCGCTTACAGCGGAAATGTAAGCCGCGCCTGCGGCACATATCGTCTTGCCGGAGCCTACGTCGCCTGAAACGAGCCTGCGCATTGGTATGCGTTTTTCGCTCGTCATATCCTTATAAATTTCATTCAGAGTGCGTTTTTGCGCATCCGTCAGCTCAAAGCGGAGAGAATTTTTGAAATCGGTCATATCGCATCCCGTCATGTCCGGGGATGTGCCGAGTTGAGATGTATCTTTTCTTTCGTAAATACTTTGAGCGAACAGATAAAGCTCTTCGAAAATTATTCTTCGCTTTGCTTCATTGAGAAGTAAAAAGCTCTCCGGTGTATGGATATATGTCAAGGCGTCGCGTCTTGACATAAGCTTATTCTCTTTGATCACGTCGTCGGGAAGATTTTCTTCGATAAAATCACCTCCTGCAGACATTACCGTTTTGATGAGGTGAAATATTTGTGCTGTTGACATTCCCTCGGTAGCAGGATAAACGGGATGAAGCGGAAGAAGCTGAATGCCTGCCTCACACGCTTCCATTACGGGGTTAACTATTTCAAACTGTTTTCCGAATTTTACTATCTTTCCGTAAGCTCTGTAAACCGAGCCTGTTTTATATGATGACCGCAGATAATTCTGATTAAAAAACGTAAGCGTGCATTTTGCCGTTTCGTCGTACGTTATAAACTTAATCAGAGACATATTGTTTTTCGTGCGCGATATCGTCGGCGGCGCGGCTATTTTCAGTATAAACGATGCCGTTTCGCCGTCCTGCGCCGATAAAAGCGTTTTGACGTTGCCTCTGTATTGATATGCCCTCGGAAAATGGTACAAAAGCTCGCCGACGGTCGTGATGCCGAGCTTCGAAAGAACTTTTGCCCTTGAATCGCCTATTCCCGAAAGATCCTTTATATTTGTTGAAAGAGAAAGTGCCATTAAATTACCTACCGAAATCTATCTACAATAATTTATCTATACCGAGCTGCTTGCGCAGTTTCAGCTTATATAACGTTATAACGAGTCGGAGCATCGTGTCAAACATCAAAAATGCAATGTTTCCTAAAATGAGCATTACCGCCTTGTAAACCGAGGTGTCCATATCTCCCTCGGCTTCAAGACCGAGCAGGGAAATACATATTTTATAAATGACGATAAAGCTTACATTGAATGTAATAAATTTCAAAAGCCATGCAACAATGGGATTAAACCGTTCAAAAAGCGCCTTCGCCATCGGATACCAGCCTAAAAACAAAGCGTATACAACGGCTGAAAATTTTTGCGGAAGTATTATAAGTGCAATAAGGGAAACAACGCTGTACATTATAAACGGATATTTACCGCCTATTTCAAGTACCGCAAATATCATAACAAATACTGTTATGGCGGCAAGCGTCAGGTCGATAACGCTGAATATCGATGAAAAGTAGAGTATTACGACCTGGAGAGAAGATAAAACACCGCAAAGTGCAAGCTTTTTTGTGTTTGAAAGCTTCTTTTGTGCCATTTTACTTACCCGTCAGCATCCGCCGCCGCAGCAGTTGCAAAGACAGTTTGCACACATAAGCGTGGTGCAAAGGTCGCAAGCGCAGCAAGCGTTATCAATGTTAGCCGTTGTATAAGGAGAGCTTGCCGAACGGGCTCTTGATTGCATCATATCAAGCGCACGGCGGTATTCTTCGTTTGAAGGGTCCATATCGCACGCTGTCTGTAAAGACGATTCGGCATCGAAATACCAGCCTCGGCTGTAGTACACGGTACCTTTAAGAAAATGCCATTCGGCAGTCCGTTCATTTAAAGGTATTGAATCAAGCAGAAGGTCAGCTTCCGAAAAGCGTCGAGATGAGATGTAAACGCGTATGGTATGGTATATTCCTGTGCTGTTTGATGAGCCTGATGTGCCGCCAAAACCGCCAAAGTCTGCCTTGCCGCTTTTCATTTTTTGTATGCGGTCGTAAGCATCGTTTATTTCCTTCATTTTTTCCTCAGCCTGCGCTTTAAGCGGGCTGTCGGCGAAGTTGTCCGGGTGATACTTTTTTGCAAGGCTTCTGTATGCCTTTTTTATTTCATCGTCCGAGGCATCACGGCTGACACCGAGGACGGAATAAGGATCTCTGTTCATTATATTTCCTTTCGGGGATGTGCTTGCTTTTCTGTTATTGTTTTTGCCGTGTGTACAAGTCCGAGTTGCGCAATGTTTTCACATATTGCGCCGCACATACCGTGTGTCAGTAAAGCACAAGCGCTGTAAACGTGCGATGATTCTGTGCAAAGCGCACGGTAAAGGCGTTCTGAGGCTTTGTTTATATCGGTATCTAATGCGATAAAAGGATTGTACTCACCGTTTTTTTTGTCTTTTTCATAATCGGATACGGCATCTGCTATGTAAATAAATCGGCCTGTGTGATAACCCGCTTCATAGGCTGTCAAGCGTTTTTGTTCGTCATCGATGCCGTATGAGGCTATTTTTCCGAGCAGCTTTCCGAATACATCGGCAACTCTGTCAACGGACGGAGTGTTTTCTTCTTCAAGTCTTTCAATTTGTGAAAGATGTTCTGATATTTCCTTTTCAATTTCGGGAAGCGGCTTCGCTTTTTTCTTTATCCGCTTTGCGAATGGGTAAATGAGATATGCGGCGATTTTTTTAAATCCCTTTGAGTCTTTCAAATCGTCAAGCACGTTGTAATATATGAGATATGACGAAACAGCGGCTGTATATTCAAGCTGTTCGGTCGATACGACTGACGGCCTTTTTTTGAAAAAGCAAACGGGACACCGCTTCTTTTCTATATCAAGCTTTTCTTCAAACAATGATATGCGCAGTAAAGCCAAAAAAACTGAATCGTAGCTGAGCGCAAGACGCGAAAGTCGCGATGTGCTTTTGCCCATGCAACGGCATAAGCCGCAGTAGACAGCACCGTAAAGCTCATTTTCCTTTACTTTAAGTTCGGGTGTGTACGGTTTAATAAATCCAAACATATTTTATGCAAACAAAAACTGAAGTATTTCACCGAATACGATCGAAAACAAAAGTGTATACAAAACTATCATAACAGCTTCTTTTTTGCTCTTGTTTGTTTTGAAAAGAGTTATGTATCCGATACCCGCACCAGTTGAAAGTCCTGCAACAACTGCACCGAAGCCTACGGCCTGCGACAAGTACAGCTCCGTTATGATGACGGAAATTGCACAGTTCGGTATAAGACCGATGATGGCGGCAAATATCGGCTGCAGATAATAACTTTCGCTCAAAAAGGCAGATATGGCATCTTCTCCTATGACCTCGGTCAGAATGGCGAATATTACCGTGACTATGTAAATATAGAAGAATATCAAAAGCGTTCTTTTGATGGCTGAAACGAATATATTCTCGCCGCATTCGTTTTCACAGTGATGGTCTTCAAGATTTTTTATATCTTCGCAGTTTCCGCATTCGCCGTGGCTGTTGTGATCGTGCGGTATATGCTCGTGCTTGTGACGGCGATGGGAAAAGATAAAATCAAACAGATATCCTGCAAAGACAGCCGCCGCAATTTTTGAAAGCAAAAGAGGGAAAACAGCCGATATCTTGTCGGGATGCGATAAAATAACAGGGAGTGCCTCGTCCGAGGTTGAAACGAATACCGCAATAAGCGCACCTGCGCTTATCATTCCCGAGGAAAAAAGGTGAGATGACAAAACACCCATTCCGCACTGCGGAATACAGCCGACAACGGCACCGCCGAGCGGGCCTATCTTTTCGCTTGACAATGCTTTTGCAAGCTTTATTTCGGAGCGATGCTCCAAAAATTCAAGCAAAAAGTATGCCGCAAACAAGAACGGCAATGCTATAAGCGAATCTTTCAAAGAGTGAACTAACGAATGTACTATGATTTCCGACATATTTATACCTGACTATGCAATAATAATACGCATTTTAACATATAATTTTAAATTATAATTACAAAATATGAGAATAATCTAAGAACTAAAAAAATATTTGCATAAAATTAAAAAAATACTTGATTTTTTAATATGTTTATGTTAGAGTATAAAGGTAAATGTCGGCAGGGTAGGCTTACCGCTATACGATTTCAGAGAGCTGTGGGTGCTGTGATACAGTATCGTGTGCGTGCTTTGCATTTCCCCCTGCGGTCAGAATTTCTGACAGACAGCCGTGGTGAAATAACAGTAGTCACGGACGGATAGCACCGTTATAGCTGATGAGTGTCCCGTTTTAACGGGAAATTAGGGTGGTACCGCGGAGTATTCGGCTTCGTCCCTTTTGGGGCGGGGCTTTTTTCGTCCCCAAAAACAAATTTAAGAAAAGGAATTCAGTATGAAAGAGAAACTTGAACAAATCAAGCTTGAAGCTGTTTCAATGCTTGAAGCTGAAAATGCCGATCTTGAACAGATCCGCATAAGATTTCTCGGCAAAAAAGGTGAACTCACTTCTGTTTTGAGAGGAATGGGGGCGCTTTCCGCCGAGGAAAGACCTGTCATCGGTGCGCTTGCAAACGAGGTAAGACAGTACATTGAAGAACGCTTGGCCGAAGCCGCTGTTGCGCATAAGGCGAAGGAAAACGAAAAGAAGCTTGCAAAGGAAAAGCTCGACGTAACGCTTCCCGGAAGCAAGATAACGATAGGCAAACGCCATCCGCTTTCACAGGTTCAGGAAGAAATTGAAAACATATTTATCGGTATGGGCTTTGAGATCGTTGACGGCCCCGAGGTTGAGTATGATTACTACAACTTCACAGCGCTCAACACACCCGAAAACCATCCCGCGCGTGACACACAGGATACATTCTATATAACGGAAAATATCCTGCTCCGTTCACAGACATCGTGCGTACAGGCTCGTACAATGGAGCATAAAGAACCCCCGATAAGAATTATCTCCCCCGGCCGTGTTTACCGTTCCGATGCGGTTGATGCTACACACTCACCGATGTTCCACCAGATAGAGGGACTTGTAATCGACAAGGGCATTACAATGGGCGACCTTAAAGGAACGCTTGAAATATTTGCAAAAAATATGTTCGGTGCTGACACAAAGATACGCTTCCGTCCCCACCACTTCCCGTTCACGGAGCCGTCTGCCGAGGTTGACGTTTCCTGCTTTGTATGCGGAGGCGAAGGCTGTAGACTTTGTAAGGGCGAAGGCTGGATAGAAATTCTCGGTGCAGGTATGGTACACCCGAACGTACTCCGTATGGGCGGAATCGACCCCGAGGTCTACAGCGGCTTTGCGTTCGGTCTTGGTATTGAGCGTGTTGTTATGCGCCGTTACAATATCGATGATATGCGTCTGCTTTACGAAAACGACGTAAGATTTCTGGAACAGTTCTAAAGGGAGGGAATAAATATGAAATTACCGCTTAAATGGCTTGCCGATTATGTTGACATCGGTAATCCCGATATAAAAGACTATTGTGAAAAAATGACGGCAACAGGCTCCAAGGTCGAGGGCTTTGAGATCCTCGGTGAGGACATTTCAAATGTTGTTGTCGGTAAAATAAACGCTATTTCCAAGCACCCCAACGCAGACAAGCTCGTTGTTTGCAGTATCGACACGGGCGATGCTGAACCCTTGCAGATAGTAACAGGTGCTAAAAACGTAAACGTCGGCGACAAGGTTCCCGTTGCGCTTAACGGTGCGAATCTCCCCGGCGGAATAAAGATAAAAACGGGCAAGCTCAGAGGCGAAACGTCGCAGGGTATGCTTTGCTCAATAGGCGAACTTAACCTCACAACACACGATATGCCCGATGCTGTTGAGGATGGAATACTTATTCTCCCGACGGATGCGCCTATCGGTACGGATATTAAAGAATATCTGATGCTTTCCGACACAGTTGTCGAATTTGAAATAACACCTAACCGTCCCGACTGTCTTTCCGTTATCGGTCTTGCAAGAGAAAGTGCGGTAACGATGGACAGTGAGCTTAAGCTCCGCACACCCGAAATAAAGGCTTGCGACGGTAAGGTTGAAGACTATATTTCAGTAAGAGTTGACGAGCCGACACTTTGCCCCAGATACACGGCAAAGGTAGTTCACAACGTAAAAATTGAGCCGTCGCCTCTTTGGATGCGTTCACGTTTGAGAGCAGCAGGCGTAAGACCTATAAACAATATCGTTGATATTACAAACTACGTTATGCTTGAATACGGTCAGCCTATGCACGCATTTGATTACAAGTGCCTTGACGGTAAGCAGATCGTTGTAAGATGTGCTGATGAGGGCGAAATATTCAAAACTCTCGACAGCACGGACAGACAGCTCAAATCAAGCATGCTCGTTATCGCAGATGCCGAAAAGCCCGTTGCTTTGGCGGGAATTATGGGCGGCGAAAACAGCGAGATAACTGACGATACAAAGACAGTTGTATTTGAATCGGCGAACTTCTACGGCGCAGGTGTAAGAATTACATCCCGTGCTCTCGGTATGAGAACGGAGTCTTCGGGCAGATTTGAAAAGGGACTTGATCCCGAGCTGACGATGGATGCCGTAAACCGTGCTTGTGAGCTTGTTCAGCTTCTCGGTGCAGGTACTGTTGCAGAGGGAACTATCGACATTTATCCCGAAAAGAAGGCAGAAACAGTTATCAAGCTTGAGCCTGAAAGAATAAGCAACTTCTTGGGAACATATATTTCAGAATCCGATATGCGTGCAACGCTCGAAAAGCTTTGCTTCCGTCTTGACGGTGATAAAATATACGTTCCTTCCTACAGAAGCGACGTTGAGTGTATGAATGACATCGCAGAGGAAGTTATAAGAATCTACGGCTACAACAAAATTGAGTCCACACGTTTCCGCACGTCAGCCGCAGAAGGAAAGCTTACACCCAAGCAGAGATATTACAGAGGACTTTGCACAGCGCTTTGCGGTATGGGACTTAATGAGATACAGACATTCTCGTTCATCTCCCCCAAGTATTACGACAAGATAAATCTTCCCGAGGACAGCGTTATACGCAAGAGCGTTGTTATCAGCAACCCCTTGGGCGAAGACACAAGCGTAATGCGTACAACAGCAATTCCTTCAATGCTTGAAGTTCTTGCAAGAAACAATAACTACAACAATACCGATGCAAGCCTTTACGAAATGGCAAAGGTATACATCCCCCGTGAGGGAATCGTGACGAACGACAAGGGTATCCCCGGCACGCTTCCTGAAGAAAAGACGAAGGTCGTTATCGGTACGCTCAAAGGCGATTTCTATGCGCTTAAGGGTATCGTTGAGGCAGTTCTTGACTTCACCGGTGTCAAGGATGTTGAATTTGAAGCAGTAACCACTTGCCCCATCTTCCACCCCGGCAGATGCGCAAAGATAGTCAAAGACGGTGTGGAGCTTGGTATTTTCGGTCAGGTAAGCTACGGTGTTTGCGAAAACTATTCGATAGACAAGCCCGTATTCGTTGCAGACCTTGACTTTGAGCTTCTCCTTGCCAACGCAGGTGATGTTGCGCAGTACAAGCCCCTGCCTAAGTTCCCGGCTGTAACACGCGACTTCTCGTTTATGTGTGACGTTGACCTTGAAGCGGCAAAGATCGAAAAGGTCATCAAAAAGTCACTCGGCAAGCTCCTTGACGGTGTCAAGCTGTTTGATATATACATCGGTGCGCAGACAGGCGGTAAAAAGAGTATTTCTTATTCCGTATCTCTCCGTGCTCCCGACAGAACACTTACAGCAGAGGAAACAGATGCGGCAATTTCAAAGATGCTCGCAAACCTCGACAAAGAGCTCGGCATAACAATAAGAAGCTAAAATTCAATAAATCAAACAAGGGACGGTTTGTTGACCGTCCCTTATGTTTTATAGAAATAAAATATAGTTATCGCCTAATGGGTTAAAACGGTTGATTCGTGAATCAACCCTACAACACCGAATTTTACAGAATAAACAAAGTGTTTAAAAAACGTAGGAGCATTCACGAATGACATAATAAAAGAAATTGTGTTTGAAACTGCTTCGTTTTATCTGAATCTTTACAGTATATTCGCCATGCCTGCACCCCCCACAGTTCGTTTGCAACTGCGTATGCAAACGAACTGCCTGCAGGCAAATGGCGCAGATTTCCTACGGAAATCTATTTATAAAATACAAGACTGCATAAAATGGCGTATACTCAATAAATTATAAAAACTTGTGATAAATTCGTTTTAAATACCGTCTGTATAACCATTTGGTTTACAGACGGTATTATATTACTTTTCAACACTCAGAAAACAACCCTCAGCGCCGATTCCGTTTTCGGGAGGAGTTAACAATCCCTTTTCAATTAAGTAATCAATAACCGCATCCTGGACGGGTTGTGAAGCCAAAGCATTTACCCACTCCCATTCACCGATCAGATGTTCGGGAACAAATTTTCTGACAAGCCCTGTTACTTTTTCCGAAATGATTTTTATGTCCTCGTCAAAATAGCCGTCGTCGAATAAAGATCTGGTGACATCTACAAGTGGATCTTCTGAACTTGAACCGATTGTAAGAATTTTTGTGTAAAGTATATTACCGTCACGGTACAGATATCCACATTCAACGGCTTTGGCGGCGTGTTCCTTTTCGCCATCTGATAATGATGAAATATCAAGTCCGTCAATGGCACGGAGTGCAAGCTGCAAAAGCGGGTCGTTTGATATATTGTGTCCGCAAGAAAAATGCCGTTGAATATATTTGTTATACATATTACCAAAAAAAATATCGGAAAAACCGCAAATATTGTGCCCTTCAATCTCATCACAACCGTGTATGTAATACTTTCCGTTGGGAATATATCCGAACATACTGAACGGACGGTCTTGTTTGGTAACATTTGAAAATTGATTTTCCTCCATATCATTCGCTACCAATAAAATTAAAGCATTGGTTATCACATGTATCAGCATCCAATAAATCAAATTAAGGTCCGTTTTTTTATTAAGAAACGGAATAGAAAGGTAGTCAGCTTTTCGTTCTTCAATGTGCTTTGTTATTATATCGCAAATATGCGGCAGCCGTTCTTCATAGATGGATGTTGCCTTTTCAAATACATCCGCATCAAGTAAAATGAAGTTGAGCGCATATTTTCCATTTTCAAGACGGCGCAAAAATCCGTATTCGCCGTTTGCGCCTTTTGTCAGTATTTCAAGCTCTTCCTCCACATATAATGTCGGCACATTGAGCTCTTCCGCAATTTCCGATGCGCTCATAGGCTTTTTATGACAAAGCCATATTACGTGATCTGAAAACATTCTTTGGCGTATGTATCTGGGATCACCCCAGAAGAGATCCCCTGAGCCGAAAATTTGATAATTCATTTTATCAAAGGTTACGGGTCTGTTATAAGTATCTGACATTTCTTCTACCTCACTTTTGATCTTTTCTCTTGCTGAAAAAAGTCTTTGACGGACAGCCCCCTCGCTTGTATTTTGCAGTTTTGCTATTTCAGCGGTGGAAAGACCGTCTATGTAAAACAAAATCATCACCTCACGGTATGCCCGTGTCAAAAACGCTATCCTGCGGTATACGTTACGTAAAAGCTCTGCGGTGTCATCTGCAGTGTCGTCATCCGCTAATTTGAGTAAAAATTCCTCCGAATCACCCTCATATACCTTTTCGGTGTGCTTTCTTCGGTTGTTTGAAAAGTCGGCATATACGTTTCTTGCAACTTTCCATATAAACGGATAGACGCTTTCAATTTCTCCGTCACTTTTTGAAGCTTTTACAAGGGCATAGATAATATCGGAGCAAAGCTCCTCTGCCTCATGGCTGTCATTTGTTCTCGCATAACAAAACCCAAACAACTTATCAAGCAGGGTATCATCAAAATAATTCAGCAAGTCTTGTTTTTTCATTTCTTTCTCCAAGCTTTGATCAATGCTTTCACTTATATAGTCGGTGCGTTTTTGAAAATGTTAGGCAGAAACCTGAAAATAATATCGAAA
>JAZRTS010000030.1:0-5058 GCA_045652135.1 Eubacteriales bacterium
TGTCAAGTTTTAAGTGAAACAATTACCGAAACATAATTACCATATTCTTCTTCAATTTTTACTTTTCCACTTGAATATCACATAATATTGTAGTATAATTAAATACATCTGTTGTTGAAAGGAAATTTTATGACTGTAAGTGAATATAAAAATCAAATAAAGGGCAAGCGTGTGGGAGTGCTCGGACTCGGTATAAGCAATATGCCGCTTGTCGATTTTCTTGTATCTGCCGGTGCCGTAGTCACCGCAAGAGATAAAAAAGAAAGGGCTGATGCCCTTTCAAAATACGAAAAACTCGAAAAAATGGGTGTGCGCATAGTATGCGGAGAAAATTATCTTGACGGACTTGACGATGAGATAATCTTCCGTTCTCCGGGCATTCGCCCCGATGTTCCCGAAATAGCAAAGGCTGTTGCAAACGGCGCTGTGCTTACCTCTGAAATGGAGCTTTTCTTTGACCTTTGCCCCTGCCACATAATCGCCGTGACGGGAAGCGACGGTAAGACAACGACAACGACGATAACATCGGAATTATTACGTGCCGAGGGCAAGACCGTATATGTCGGCGGCAACATCGGCGCACCGCTTCTGCCTTTGGTGGAGGAAATGACACCCGACGATTACGCTGTTGTTGAGCTTTCGTCATTCCAGCTTCAGACGATGAAAAAATCACCCGAAAGGTGTATAATAACAAATATCACCCCGAACCACCTCAACTGGCACACGGGAATGGATGAATATGCCGAGGCAAAGCACAACATTTTCAAATATCAAAATAAAAACGGCTATCTTGTCACAAACTATCTTTATGACAGCGTAAAAAATTTACGTTCGAATGGTAAAACAGCGTTGTTTTCAAGTGACGGAAAGCCCGACACAAAAACGGGTGTATACATCAAGGATGAAGTCATCACGTATTATGACGAAAACGGGGATGTCCCCGTGCTTGACTGTAAGGACATAAAGATACCCGGCCGTCACAACATCGAAAACTATATGGCGGCTTACTGTGTGCTTCACGATATAGTGAGCCGTGAAACGCTTTTCAAGGTTGCAAGCACATTCGGCGGTGTCAAGCACAGATGCGAATTTGTAAGAGAGCTTGACGGAGTAAAATACTACAATTCCTCAATCGACTCAAGCCCCACAAGAACCATTGCCGCACTTTCGAGCTTTAAAGAAAAGGTAATCGTAATTCTCGGCGGATATGACAAAAATATCCCTTACGAACCGCTTGTTCTGCCGCTTTTTGAGCATGCAAAATCAGCAGTTCTGACGGGCGCAACAGCCGAAAAAATATACAAGGCAATAACCGATAACAGCGAATTTGAAAAGTCGGGACTTGAAATATACAAGGAATCCGATTTTGAGTCTGCCGTAAACTGTGCAAGAAAAATTGCAAAAGCAGGTGACACAGTTATCTTATCCCCTGCGGCGGCAAGCTTTGATGCCTTTGAAAACTTTGAAGTCAGAGGCGATACGTTCAAAAAGATCGTAAACGGATTTCAGAAAGGATAACATAAATGAATGACATAAAAGGTCTTCTTTCTGCCCTCACATCTCCCGTCACGGTTTCGGGATATGAGGGCATAGCGGAGGATACTGTAAATGAGCTTTGCCGTCTTTACTTTGACGAAGTTGTAAACGACGGCGCAAATAACTATCAGCTCATAAAAAAAGCAAAGACAAAGGGTGCAAAAAAGATACTGATAGATGCCCATATGGACGAAATTGGTATGCTTGTATCCGATATTCTTGACGGTGGATTTTTACGTGTAACGAATGTCGGAGGCATTGACTGCAAGATACTTCAGCCGTGCGAGGTAACAATTCATGCCAAAGAAGATATTTACGGTATTGTAAGCGCAACACCGCCCCATTTGATGAGCAAAAAGGAGCTTCCGAATTTCGACGGATTTTTCATTGACACGGGCTTTAAAAAAGAGGAGCTTGAAGAAAAAGGCGTTCGAATCGGCACTCCCATATCGTTTAAATATCATATAACGGAACTTTTGAATAACCGCATATGCGGCAAGGGCTTTGACGATAAAATATGCATCTGCGCAGGTATTGAAGCCGTAAAACAGCTCAAGGACACGGACTGTGAGATAATTCTCCAGCTTTCATCCCGTGAGGAAATAGGCAAAAGCGCCGCAGTCGGTGCGTATAACACAAATCCCGACCTTTGCATTGTGCTTGACGTAACGGGCGCTGAAATTCCCGAGGAAAAGGACACGATTTATAAATCCTCCGTTATGGGAGGCGGCGCTGAAATCTCGGTATCTGCCATAACAGACGTAAAGCTTACAAAAAAGCTTATCGAGTTTGCAAAAAACAATAATTTCCCTCATCAGATAAACGTTGACGGAACAAACACGGGAACGAATGCAAACGACATTCCGACAATCAAATGCGGTATTCCCACCGTGCTTTTAAGTATTCCGCTTTTGAACATGCACACGTATGCGGAAATAATATCGCTTGAAGATGTTAAAAGCACAGCCTCACTCACCGCAGGCTTTATCAAATCGCTTTTAAAGGAGGGTGCAATATGAATTCAGAACTTCTTGAAAAGCTTTCGACTGCCTTCGGCCCGTCGGGGTGCGAAGATGAAGTGGCAGAGATAATAAAAAATGAAGTCGGTAATCTTGCAGACGAGATAATAACAGATGTCCTCGGCAACTTTATCGTGAAGATAAACGGTAAAACCGACAAAAAAATGATGCTGTCAGCCCACATGGACGAGGTCGGATTTATGGTAAGGAAAACCGATGACCTCGGCTGTATTTACTTCCACACCGTCGGCAGTATAAGCGAGGGTGCGCTGTGCGCACGCCGTGTCACCTTAAAAGGCTCTGACGGCAGAAAATACGCAGGCGTAATTGACGCAAAGGCAATACACAGCCAGACGGCTAAAGAAAGAAAAGAATATATCCCGATAGATAAAATGCACATCAACATCGGCGCTTCATCAAAAAGTGAGGTCGAACGTCTTGTATCACTCGGCGACTTCGGTGTTTTTGATTCAGACTTTGTAAAATTCGGAAACGGATTTATCAAGGGCAAGGCACTCGATGACAGAGTAGGGTGTGCCGTTATGTGCGAAATAATAAAGAGAATAAAAGAGGAAAACATCACCCCCGAATATACACTTTATTTTGCTTTTACGACACGTGAGGAGGTCAGCCGTTCGGGTGCAATTACAGCAACGGAGGCTGTAAAGCCCGACTTTGCGCTGATACTTGAGTGTACTGCGGTTGCCGACATTCCCGAAACACCTGCGCACAAAACGGTGTCAAAGCTCGGCGACGGTGTCGCTTTGTCGCTTATGGACCACTCAACCGTCTACCGCCGTGAGGTGATAGAAAAAATGATGGCGCTTGCAAAAAACAAGGGTGTAAAATATCAGATCAAAACACTCGTTTCGGGCGGAAACGATGCAGGACATATCCACAAAACTGCAGGCGGTGTCAGATGCGCAACACTTTCCACACCGTCAAGATATATCCACTCCGCTTGTTCGGTGATACACGAGGATGACTATAATTCAATGCTTGATTTTGCATATAACGCTTCACTTTCCAAAGAGCTTATATAACTGAAAGGTAAATAAAAATGACTGAATTTCTCAAAAAGCTTATGCTCACACACGGGGTAACCTCCGATGAGGGCAGAGTTACAAAAATAATAGAAGACGAGATCCGTCCGTATGTTGACGAAATATCGTACGATGCGCTCGGCAACCTTATCGCACTCAAAAAATCGGCTGATAAGGATGCAAAAAAAATGATGCTTTGCGCACACGCAGATGAAATAGGCTTCATCACGATGTTCATCCAAGACGACGGACTTATAAGAATTGCTCCCGTCGGCGGTATAGACTTTGTGGCATACTCATACTGCACTGTAATATCCTCCAAGGGTGTAAAGGGTGTTATCGCTCCCGAGGAAGGCACAAAGCCCGAGGAGCTTAAAGCGGACAAGTTCTTTATCGACATTGGCGCAAAGTCAAAAAAGGAAGCCGAAAAGAAGGTTTCCCTCGGTGATATGTTCACGGTTATTCCGCATATGACAAAGCTTTCAGGCTCACGCTACTGCGGACGTCCGTTTGACAACCGTGCAGGCTGTGCCGTTATGGTTGAGATTGCAAAGAGTCTTCATGACTGTGTAAACGACGTTTATTTCGTATTTTCCTCAATGGAGGAAGTGGGCCTCCGTGGCGCAAAGGCGGCAACGTACAACGTAAACCCCGATTACGGCATAGCGTTTGACGTAACCGACATCGGCGACATTCCCGGCTGTAAGCCTATGGCTGTGAAGCTCGGCGGAGGTGCGGCAATCAAAATCAAAGACAGCTCCGTTTTGTGTGACATAAAGCTCGTTTCCTCCCTTACCGATATTGCAAAGGAGCATAAAATAAAGCATCAGTTTGAAATTCTCCGTGCAGGCGGTACTGACACGGCTGTTATGCAAACGGAAGCAGGCGGCGCACGTGTCGGCTGTATTTCCATTCCCACAAGATACATTCACACACAGAACGAAACAATAGATATGAAGGATATGGCAGAGTGCGTAAAGCTCGGCACGCTTGCTTGTAACATCAGATTATGATAACGAATGAAAAAATACTGAATATCGCTGAAGAAGCGGAAGAAAAGCTGGACAAAATATTCAAGCAATTTGACAAAACGGCATATAAAAATACCGTTAAAATAATGGAAGCGTTTGCACGCCACCGTGTCGACGAATCGTGTCTTAAAGGCACAACGGGCTACGGCTACGGTGACAAGGGACGTGACACGCTTGACGAGATATGGGCAGAGGTATTCGGGGCTGAACGTGCATTTGTCCGCCACAACATCGTAAGCGGTACACACGCACTTACAATAGGTCTTTTCGGAATTCTCCGCCCCGGCGACATTATGCTTTCGGTCACGGGCAAGCCTTATGACACGCTTGACGAGGTCATCGGCATAAACGGATGCGACGGCACAGGCTCCCTTGCCGATTTCGGTGTTGAATACCGCCAGGTAGATATGAAAGGCGGTGTCGATTTAG
>JAZRTS010000031.1:0-69105 GCA_045652135.1 Eubacteriales bacterium
GTCGGCAAGTGCTACCGTTGCGGAAACACGGTTGAGCCTTTGACATCAGACCAGTGGTTCGTTAAGATGGGCCCGATGATACAGCCTGCCATTGACGTTGTCAAGGACGGCAGAATCAGCTACGAACCCGACAGATTCAGCAAAATTTACATCAACTGGATGGAAAATCTCCACGACTGGTGCATTTCCCGTCAGCTCTGGTGGGGACACAGAATTCCTGCATTCTACTGCGAAAAGTGCGGTAAAATGACAGTTTCCAAGACTGATATTGATACTTGTCCCGAATGCGGGGGTGCTGTTCATCAGGATGAGGACGTGCTTGACACGTGGTTCTCCTCCGCACTCTGGCCGTTCTCAACACTCGGATGGCCCGATAAGACACCCGACCTTGAAAAATACTACCCGACAGACGTTCTTGTAACCGGCTACGATATTATCACGTTCTGGGTATCGAGAATGATATTCTCCGCTATGGAGCATATGAACGAAATTCCGTTCAAGCACGTATTCATTCACGGTCTTGTAAGAGATGCGCAGGGCAGAAAGATGTCGAAATCTCTCGGCAACGGTATCGACCCGTTGATGATAATAGAAAAGTACGGTGCAGATGCGCTCCGCTTTGCGCTTGCTACAGGTAACTCACCCGGTAACGATATGCGTTTCTCGGATGAAAAGATAGAAGCTTCCCGTAACTTCTCCAACAAGATATGGAATGCGGCGCGCTTCGTGCTTATGAACCTTGACATTGAAAAGATTGAGCTTCCCGATGAATCCGCACTCAGAATTGAGGACAAGTGGATACTTTCCAAGCTTAACAGACTTACAAAAGAGGTTTCCGCAAACATCGAGTCATTTGAGCTTGGTGTTGCGCTTTCAAAGCTTTATGACTTCATCTGGGACAACTTCTGTGACTGGTACATTGAGCTTCTTAAACCCCGTTTCAACGATAAGGGCAGTGAAGATAACAAGGTCGCACAGAACGTTATCGCTTACGTTCTTTCCTCTGCTCTCAAGCTTTTGCATCCCTTTATGCCGTTCATCACGGAGGAGCTTTATCAGGCACTTCCGCACGATGTTGAAAGCATCATGATCTCCGAATATCCCGAATACACACCGTCACTTGACTTCCCCGAGGACGAAGCACGTATGCAGTCGCTTATTGCGGCAGTTAAGGCTGTAAGAAACAGACGCGCCGAAATGAACGTTCCTCCGTCAAAGAAGGCAACGGTATTCGTTAAGAGTGAAAAGCGCGATGCATTCAACGAAACGACGTCAGGCTTCTTCACAAGACTTGCATCGGCATCCGATGTTGTTTATATCGATGAATACAAGGGCGAGGATGCGGTTTCCATCATCACAGATGACTGCGCAATTTACATTCCCTTGTCCGAGGTCGTTGATTTTGAAAAGGAAAAAGCACGTCTTGAGGGCGAGCTTGTAAAGACGCAGGGCGAAATTGACCGCCTTGAAAAGAAGCTTTCAAACGAGGGCTTCATCGCGAAAGCACCCGCCGCAGTTGTTGACGGCGAGCGCGCAAAGCTGAAAGCGTATAAAGAAAAAGCAGACAGCATTTCAGCAGAGATCGCAAAATACAATAAATAAACACAACAAAAAAACGGAAAGCCACGGTAAAGTGAACCACGAAAGTTCACACACGGCTTTCCGTTTTTATTATTCATTTCGTTCGTTTTAATGGACGATCCCTGTTTTTATTGTATTTTTCTGAATTTTATTGACAGCTTGGAAAAGGTGATAGAAATTGCCATTATCGCAAAGCACGTAACGACAGCGATTATAAAATTCATTTTCACACTGTCCAGAAATGCATTGGCGAGCTCCGTCGAAAATCCCGTCATTTGCATAACCGTTCTGTTTGCAAATCCGCTGCCGGTGATTATCGTTAATAAGAGCATAATAATGCCGACGACGCACGTATCTACCGTTATCCACATAAATCCGCTGTGAATTCGTCTGCACAAAAGATATATAATGGCAAGCAATGCCGTCGGAACTAAAATTGCCAACAGCTTGAATTGCCACGTAAGCGTTTTCTGTATTTTTTTGATTATACTGTATCCTTCGGCGGACTCTTTTATGGGTTCAATCTCCTCAACGATGTACTGTATAGCTCCGTCGCTGTCCTCTATCATTTTACCGACTTCAGCCTTAGCCTTATCCCTGTCTACCGTTTTACCCGTTTTTTCTTCTATTACATCCAATATATCATCCATATGCTTGTCAATGATCTCCTTAACGGCAGAAGCATTGAAGTCGTCAAGCGTTGATTCCGAACCCTCTATGGCAGAAGTGAGCGCAGCCATGCAGTCTTCGAGGAATTCTCCTACCGCGTCACTTTTCATAATTCCATCAATTTCTTCTGCGCTGTCAATGCCAAGATCCTTGGCGCTCTGATTGAAGTCATCGGAATCCTTGATCATATCGATGAAATCGATATTCTGAATAAGCGATGTCATAGACTTCGGCTGAAAAATCCCCACGGCCGAATAATATACAGGTAAAATGATTGCCACGTGCATAAACAAAACACTTAGTATAACGCTTATAAAACTGCGTAGTGCGCCCGAACTTTTTTCCATTTTAATTTCTCCTGTCTGTAGTTAATCGTACTTGATGATTTATTTTACTACAAAAATACGCAAAATGCAATATGCAATTAAAATAAAGAGGTATACAAGATAAAAATTTCAAAAAACTATTTACAAATGCATTTGGTTGTGATATAATGCTATCGGTATGGCGTGACGGATACACGGCTTACGGACAACAAGGCACATTACCAAAGGTGCGTTTCACCCGCCGTATTCCTTGTATTACGAATTTAATTTTTGAAAGGTGATTAACACAATGCTTAAAGAACAGAAGCAGGATATTATATCCAACTACAAAATTCACGAAAATGACACAGGTTCGCCTGAAGTTCAGATCGCTATTCTTACAACAAGAATCAACACACTTAACGAGCACCTCAAGGTAAACAAGAACGACCACCACTCAAGACGCGGTCTTCTTAAGATGGTTGGTCAGAGAAGAAACCTTCTCGGCTACCTTATGAAGAAGGACATCAACAGATACCGTGCTATCATCGATAAGCTCGGCATCAGAAAGTAATTAAAAACAAAATATCTCCTCTGCTTGCCATACAGCAGAGGAGAATTTTTTTATTCTGTCAGATTATAAATACATCATTTCCTCATAAGAAAGACTTCGATGGAATGCTTTATTGACTGCATATCCCGCAAGACGCGCCATTTCTTCAACCGCAACGTCACAGTCCTTCGGGCAGACGTAGCTTCCCGTGTCCTTATATGCACAGCTTATGACGGAATCTATCTCATCATCTGTCATACTTCCGCAGTTTTCAAGCGCATCACGTAAAAGCGTGCGTGTATCGATAACAGTCGGTATGCCGATGCAGACGGTTTTTATACCGAACGTTCTTTCCGAAAGCTCCCCTCGGTCATTTCCGACACCGCTTCCTGGGCATATTCCCGTGTCGGTCACCTGCACGGTCGCTGCAAGAGATGAAAGATCACGGCAGGCAAGTGCATCTATCAGTATCACCGTTGACGGTTTTACCATTTTTATCGCTCCTTTTATTTGCTCTGCGGCTTCGATTCCGGTCTGCGCAAGCACTCCCGGCGTGATCGATGACACGTCACCAAGCCCTGCCGACTCGTATATCCCTCTTTCATACTCCTTTATATGACGAGATACTACGACATTATTCGCAGCAAGCGGACCTACGGCATCTGCGGTGATATATCTGTTTCCCAAACCTGCGACAAGCACAGGCGCGCTTGTGTTGCAAAGCGAGGAGATTATCTTCACAAGCTCATTTGCCGCACATTTGAACTTGTCAAAATCGGAAAGCCAGAGCTTCCCCGTGTGCATGGAATAGTAATTACCTATCGGCTTACCGAGAATTTCCGCGCCTTTTTCATTAAAAACGGATATCTTCGTCGTTTTTATTCCGCATCTTTCGTTTGCTTCGTATTTTATCCCATCGGGCTCGCCCTTGTGCTGTTTTGAATACGTTTTCATATATTCATCACGTATTTCCGATGCCATATCGGTTCTTATGTTTTTCATATTTTTCTCCTTATATAATTTGATTCGTATGCGATAACGGCGCCATGCCCGCACCCCCATGTAGTTCGAATTACTTCGAACTACCGCAGTTGACAGGCGTAACGCAGTTCGCCATGTCAACTGCACCGGACAATAGGATTTTCGTTCATTTCATACTACAAACCGATAATAGACAAAAAAAGAACACCCCATACAATTCAAAAAGAATTGTATGGGGTATTTTGCTTATCTTATCATATCAAAGTAAAGAGGTGAGCCGCCCGTGTGGATAAACAGGATCTTTTTGCCTGTTATATTATTTTCTTTAAGATACTTTTCAGTGCCTGTATACGCTTTTCCCGTGTACGTGGGGTCAAGCTCAATTCCGTTTTTGCGCATCATTTCAATGCAGTTGTTTCTTATCTCATCGTCAGCCAGACCGTAGCCGCCGCAGAGGTAATCAGCCGTGAAATTAAGTTCTTTTTTGACGATTTCGGGGTCGGGTGTACGGTTTTCGTAGCGCGCGAAGTAGTTTGTTATATGCTCATTGAGCTTCATAACTCCTCTTTCCTGAGCTCTTGCCGTGGAAATACCGACGATGGTGGGGTTGGGTGTGCCTTCCTTGCCGTAATCGGGGTGAAGCATCTTACCGATAAGAAGACCGCCCGTTGTTGTACCTGCGCCGCAAGCGGAAAATATGTAATCAAAGTGAAGTCCCGTCTGCACCTGATAATCGTAGATCTCAGCGTACGTTTCCTTGTATGCCATACATTCAGCCGTTATTGCGTGGGGATCGTTTACGAAATACGATTTTTTACCCTCAGCGGCAAGCTTGTCCTGAAGTTCCTTCAAGACCGTATCAACATCAGCCTTTGCACATTCGACTATTTTTGCACCGAAAAGCTCTGCCATTGTACCGTTGAACGCGCGTGCGCAGCCGTGGTCATCATCGAAAACGGATATCATGTAACATTCGATTCCGAGTGAGCAACAGAGGTTCGTCGTAACACGGCAAAGATTTGACAGCTTGTTTCCATACGTAATAAGCACATCACAGCCCTCGTCGAGCATATCCATAATTATCTTCTGCGCAATACGAACCTTGTTTCCGCCGAACGAAAACGGCTGAAGGTCATCACGTTTGAGATAAATTTCATTACCCGTATCGTGCAAGGGAGTTATGGGGTGTATGGGTGTGTTGCAAATAACGTCACAAAGTTTCATTTTATATTCCTTCCTGAAATTTATAATTTCATTATATTATCATAGTATATATCCACCGTCAACGGTTATTGTCTGTCCTGTTATGAAGTCGGCGGAGGGGGATGCCAAAAACAGCATCACGCCTGCAACATCTTCTGGTACGCCTGCCCTGCCGAGCGGTGTTTTTTCAATTATTTCATCAACCGCTTCATTTGACAGCATACTGTTCATTTCGGTATTTATAAATCCCGGGGCAATACAGTTTACGGTAACACCCGACGGCGCTTCTTCCTTTGCAAGCGCCTTTGTAAAGCCGATAACAGCCGCCTTTGACGCTGAATAATGCACTTCGCACGATGCACCGGAAATTCCCCACATAGAGGACACGTTTATTATTTTGCCTTTACTTTCACGCAACATAGGAAGCACGGCGCGCGTTAAAAGAAATGCGCCCTTGACATTGACGTCCATCATTCTGTCCCACATCTGCTCACTTATGCTTTGCAGTACCGCAAATTCCGATATACCGGCATTATTTATAAGAACGTCAATCGATGCGAATTTATATTCACAAAGCGATACGGCGCGGCGTACATCAGACTCATTTGTTATATCGCATTTGCAGGCATACACACTTTTACCGTCTCGTGTAAGCTCGTCACAAAGAGATAACGCCTTATCCTCACCTTTGTTATACAACATAAACACGTTAAAACCGTTATATGCAAAAGTGCGCACAGCGCATCTGCCTATTCCGCCCGATGCGCCCGATATTATCACGGTCTTCATAATAAACTCCGAAATTTAATTAATTATTTATTTACATTATACCAAGTGCCAACGGTTTTATGTTGACAAAAAATCACCCAAATGTTTATTAAAACAAACTTTAAAAAAAGGAAAAATTACTTATTTTTTAATTAATTTTGATAAAATTTTAAAAAGTTATTGACAAGCGCGAAAAAGTGTGGTAAAATGAACATACAAAGAAGAAGGAGGCGGAAAATTGTGAACATAAAAAAGATAATATCAGTCGTTATGATCTTTGCCGTTATCAGCACGGTGTTCGTTTCGATTTCCGCTATTGCCGCAGACAACTCAGCGGCAAATGCAAACGATGCGGCAAATGAAGCAGTAAATCCCCTGACCGGTGACTTTGTTTTCGGAATTTTCGTCACCGCCGCACTTATTGCAATAATAACCCTGTATCTTGTGATGCGAAAAAAATATATACACTGAAAAGTCGGTTTAAACCGACTTTTTTTATTGTATTTGAGGTGAAGCAAGCTCCGTTTTTAAAAAACGGAGCTTATAATTTTTGATTATTATACTTTTCTCCACGTGGAGGGAGATAAAAGAACGAGAATAGGGAAAATTTCAAGTCTTCCCGCAAGCATATCAAATATCAAAACAAGCTTTGAGCATACAGAAAAACCGCCGTAATTAGCCATAGGGCCTGCTGAATCGAAGCCCGGCCCCATATTATTGAAGCAGGACACGACAGACGACATATTCGTTTCAAACGAAAATCCGTCAACCGATATCACAAAGAAGCTTACGAGTATAAGCAGTGCATAAGCGCAAAGATATCCGAGAGTCGAGCGTATTATTTTTTCGTCCGTCGGCTCACCGTTCAAGCGTATGAGCTGTATTTTCTGCGGATGAAGCGTTTGTCTTATGCTTCTGAAAAACGTTTTGATATACAAAAGCACGCGTGAACACTTAATACCGCCGCCCGTGCTTCCCGCGCAGGCGCCGATGAACATAAGCAAGAACAATATAGCCTTTGAAAACGGCGGCCACAGATTGAAGTCAGTCGTTGCAAATCCCGTTGACGTGATAAGGCTGGCGACCTGAAATGCGCTGTGGCGCAGAGCCTCGCCGACCGTATCGTACATCTGATATACGTTTGACGTTATAATCGCAACGCAAACCGCAAAAGTACCAAGATAGAACCAAAGCTCCTCGTTTTTGAAAACACTCTTGAAATTACGGAGCAAAAGCAGATAAAAACAAGTGAAATTGATACCGAAAAGCATCATAAACACCGTGCATACGTTTTGTATGTACGGACTGAACGATGCCATACCGTCAGCCTTTACGCTGAATCCGCCCGTGCCTGCAGTAGAAAGCGCCGTGCAGACGGATTCAAACAAAGGAAGACCTCCGATAAGCAGGAAAAACAGATCTATAACGGTAAGTGTTATGTAAAGAAGGTACAGTATTTTAGCCGTCTGGCGCATTTTCGGAACTATTTTACCGACACTCGGCCCGGGGCTTTCCGCACGCAAGAGATGGAGAGATGAGCTTCCTATCGGATCTATTGCAAGTAAGAACACCAGCACGCCCATACCGCCCAGCCAGTTACTGAACGAGCGCCAATAAAGCACACCGCGTGACAGCTCCTCAACATTCGGAACGATACTCGCACCTGTTGTCGTAAAGCCTGAAACTATTTCAAAAAACGCATCAATAAAGCTTGGTATCTCACCCGAAATAACAAGGGGCAAGCATCCTGCAAGACTCAAAAATATCCATGAAAGACCGACTGTGACAAAGCCCTCTTTGGCATAAAAAGCTTTTTTTGCATTTCTGCACACAAGGTACATAAGCCCCGATGCCGCAAGAGTTATTGCAATCGCCAGAAGAAACGCAAAGCATGTTTTTTCGTTACCGTCAACGGCACAAATGATAGCAGACGGTATCATAAAAAGCGCTTCGAGAGCAAGTATTTTTGAAATGGTACGTCCTACAATTTTATAATTCATACGTATCTCCGTTTATTCAAAAATATCACCGAACTGATATATGGAGCCGCTGTTCGTCACTATTACGACGGAATCTCCCGGCATAAACGATGAATTACCGTCGGGTATTTCGGTTTTTCCTCTGCGTGTTATGCAGGAAATGAGCACGCCTTTTTTAAGTTTAAGTTCCTTGAGAGGAGTGCCGCAGTTGGGTGTTGACTTGTCAAGGCGGAATTCAATTGCCTCCGCTTTGCCATCCGCGATAAGGTGAACAGCAACAGCCGCGCCCGTCTGGTTGCGCACCGCGCGCACGTATCTTACGATAGCGTTACAGGAAAGCTCTTTGGGGCAAACAACACTGCTTTGAGGCAGAAAATCAAGTATTCCGCTGTCGTCAACGTAATCCAGCTTCGTTATAATGTTCGGAACCTTGTGCGTATGGCCGTAAAGCGAAATGATTATATTCTGTTCATCCATTCCCGTCAGAGCAACGAGCGCATCGCATCTGTCAATGCCTTCGCCCTCAAGAGCAAACGCGCTGCTTGCATCGCCGTTTATTATATCCACGTTCGGGAGCATTGAGGAAAGCTGTAAGCATCTTTCCGTGTTTTTTTCTATTATGGTTACGTTGATACCCGATTTTTCAAGTCTTTGTGACAAGTGGTACGCTATTCGGCTTCCGCCGCATATCAGCACGTGACGCACCTTTTTTGTAATAATTCCGAGGTTTTTCAAAAGCACGGTCAGATTATCCGTTGAAGCGGTAACGAATATTCTGTCGCCTGCCTCAAGCACGAAATTACCTGAAGGTGTTATAACGTTGCCGTCACGCAGTACGGAACAAACAAGTATCTTGCATTTAACAACGGAATTAAGCTCTATAAGTGAGCGTCCGCACAGTTTACTGTCTTCCTCGACGCGAAGCTCAACTATTTCAACTCTGCCCTTGGCAAACGTTTCAAGCTTCAGAAAACCGGGGTATTTGAGCAGTCGTTCTATTTCTATCGCCGCCTGCTTTTCGGGATTTATCGTCATGGAAAGCGCAAACTTCTCGCGCATGTCGTATATCTGAGATGAATATTCGGGATTTCTTATTCTGGCTATCGTGTGGAGATTTGGATTTACCGCGTGCGCCGTCAGACAGCACAGAAGGTTCACTTCGTCGGAGCCTGCAACAGCAATAAGCAAGTCTGCTGTTTCTGCCCCTGCCGCCGTCAGAATGTTTTTTGAAGCGCAGTTACCGACTACCGTCATAACATCGTACTGTTCAACGGCAGAATCAAGCACGTCGCTTTCGGAGTCAATGACGGTTATGTCGTATCCCTCCGATGTAAGCTGGCGCGCAAGCGTTGAGCCTACCTTTCCCGTTCCTGCAATAATTATTTTCACGTTTTTTCTCCTTATACGCTTGGATAATGGCTATATTACCACTTTTACCGTTTGTTGTCAACTCTTATATATTTTCTTTTTCTATTTTTTCAATTAGCCCTGCGATCTCACCTTCCGTACACGGACATACGACGACGTCGCACATATCTATTATTTTCTTCAGTCCCGACGAGGGGCAAGCGGACACGTCAGCGTTTGCAAGCATATTTTCATCGTTTTCATAGTCACCGATGCAGTAAGTTTTAACGTCGCCCAAAAAGCGTTTCAAGTATTTTACCTGCGCACCCTTCGTAGCGCCGAGAGCAAGAAGCTCCAGCATCGTGCGGCAAGAATACGTTTTTTCAAATTTATTCGGCATCGTTTCATTGATAAATTGATTTACCGCTTCAAGCTCCTCGGAGCTTTCGCCTGCAAGAACTATTTTATTCCAGCCGAGCAGATTCATATCCTCAAGCTCGGTCTGTACGACCTCCTCAAAATAATTTTTAAGCTCACGGTATATAAAATCGTTTCCTGCGGCGGCAAGATATCCGTTCTGGCAGTTGATGCGTATGCCGACGGACGGGAATTTTTTGTGAAGCACCTTTAAAAACGGCATCACCGCCTCGCCGTCAAGACATATTTCATTGTGTCTTTCACCCGTTTTTATATCGTAAACGTAGCTTCCGTTACAGAGGATAGACGGGGCGTTTACAAGCTTATCGTAACCCGGAACGATAGTTCCGATATTGTATGCGACACGGCCCGACGCAAACGTAAAAAGTCCTCCGTTTGCCTTAAAATATTCTATTGCTTCGTTGTTTCTTTTTATTCCTTCTTCAGAACCTGTATACGTTCCGTCGATGTCGGAAATTATTATTTTACCTGAAAATTTCATCTTGTTTCCTTTCGTTTCATGCGTTGCGTGGTAAACCCACCTTTTGCGCAAGCGCACGGTGCGCTTGTGCTTAAACCGTTATCAGACATCAAGCTTCATATCGCCCGGCTTTATCCAGCCTGCTTTTCTCATACCCTCGGATATTCCGAGGCTTATGAGCGCGGGAAGAATAAAGTAGATAAGCGCAATTTTTATAATCACCGTTTTTGCATCCTCTCCAGCCGACGTCATATCGGTAAAGGAAAGTATCGGGCCGACGAGTCCCGCCGTCCCCATTCCGGAGCCTGCAGGCGTATTCGTCATTTTAAACACCATCGTTGACAAGGGGCCGAGCACTGCACTTGCAACGATCGGCGGTATCCAGATACGCGGATTTTTTATGATATTCGGCATCTGGAGCATACTCGTACCGACACCTTGAGCAAGCAGTCCGCCGAGCTTATTTTCACGGTAGCTTATCACCGCAAAGCCTATCATATTCGCACAGCAACCGACCGTTGCCGCGCCTGCGGCAATACCCGAAAGTCCCAAAATGACACCGATCGCCGCAGAGCTTATCGGGAGCGTTAAAAACATACCCATAAGCACGGACACGATAAGACCCGTCAGAAGCGGCTGAGCCTGTGCGCCGTATTCGACAAGACCGCCGAGCCAGCCGTTAAACTCCGCTATCGGTGCGCCTGTCAGAAGTCCGACTACACCGCCGGATATAACTGCCGTAAGAGGCGTTAAAATTATATCTATCTTTGTTTTTCCTGCAATAAGTCCGCCAAGCTCAATACACACATAAGCGGCGATAAACGCATTCAAGGGATCTCCTGCGCCCGAAAGGGAAACCGTCTGCATGGACGGTATTTTCGACGCAAATGCGCCGATAAATCCGCACGCGGCGGCAGAAAATATGACAAGCGGTTTGGCATTAAGCTTTACAGCCACACCGCATCCGATTCCCGCGCCCGTTGCCACCTGCGCCACGGCACCGACGTTTGAAAGCATCGTACCGATCTGTCCGGGGATATATACGCCGAGCTGTTTTAGCATCGTGCCGACGATAAGCGTTGAAAAAAGTCCGAGAGCCATACCCGAAAGTCCATCGATAAAAACTCTCGAAAGATATGCAGTAAGAAGTCCCCAAGGGGTTTTTCGTGTTTTTTTAGCCATTTTTTGCTCCAAAATTATATTCTTTATAATATAATATATCAAATCGTATGAAATGTCAATATTGTGCGCGGAATTCCTGCATGCAATCGGGATTTGTTCGTTTGTCCGAGGGGCGGCACGTTTCGCCGAATGGCGAAACCGACGGTGCGTAATTATAAACGGCCTTTGAAAAGCTATGCACGCACCGTTGAATTCACGCAGAGCGTGAATTGTGCCGCCCTGTAACGAATCCCCATTTTGTTCATTCAATTCGGGGTGGCATTGTAGGGGCGTGTAGTTCGCTGTACAGCGAACTACTTTGGACGCCCGTTTAAACCCATTTCCGTTCATTTGATACGAAAGCCGTTTAAAAATATTTAATAAAACATTCCATTTAATTCACAAATAACGTACTGTTAATACATTGAACACTGTGTTGTTGTATTATATAATAGTTAGAAGTACAACAAGAATAAGGGGGGTTTTTATTTGTGTAAACGTCACATCGGAAAGGAACTGGGAAACCTTACGAACAGAATAAGAAGATATATAGATAACGAAACCGCAAAGTACGGAATGACGCATACTCAGACAATGATAATCAGATTTCTGAAAAACAACTCAGACAGGGCGATATTCCAGCGTGACATTGAAAAAGAGTTCGACATCCGCCGTTCCTCTGTTACAAGCGTTTTACAGCTTATGGAGAAGAACGGATTTATCACAAGAACAGCGAGCGACAGTGATGCAAGGCTGAAGCAGATACACTTAACAGATGAAGGACGCGCAGCAGCCGAAAAAACAAGAAACGCTTTGCATAAAATGGATATTAAGCTTTCCTCTTGCATAACAGAAGAAGAAAAGGAACTGCTTTTTGACGTTATAGTCAGACTTGAGTCAGGTATAACCGAGCTTGAAAACGAAAAAACGGAGGAGAAAGAATGATAAAAAAGCTTGCAAGACTTGCCCGATACATCGGGGAATTCAAAAAATCAACAATCATCACGCCGCTTCTTATGGTCGGTGAGGTTGCCCTTGAAATAACGATACCGTATCTCATGGCATCCATAATCGACGACGGTGTGGAAAAAAGCGACATAAGACACATTGTGCTTACGGGTATACTGATGATCGTCATGGCGCTTTTCTCGCTTTTATTCGGTGCGGCGGCGGCGCTCACGTCATCAAAGGCATCTGCCGGCTTTGCGAAAAATCTGCGTTTTGCGATTTTCTCAAAGGTACAGAACTTCTCCTTCGCAAACACGGATAAATTCGCAACATCCGGTCTTGTCACACGAATGACGACCGACGTCAACAACGTACAGATGGCATTCCAGATGCTCATAAGAATTTGCGTGCGTGCGCCCTTGATGCTGATAATGGCTCTCTTTATGGCATTCCGCATAAACAGCCGTCTTTCGCTGATGTACATCGGCGCCATACTCTTTTTAGGTCCCGTACTTATTATCATTGCGAAAAAAGCATTCCCGAGATTTGACTACGTTTTCCACAGATACGACAAGCTCAATGAAAGCGTACAGGAAAACCTCACGGGTGTGCGTGTTGTCAAATCGTTTGTAAGAGAAGAACACGAAACAAAGAAATTCCACAAGGCCTCCGACTTTATATACAAGGGCTTTGTAAACGCCGAAAAGGTCGTCGTTATGAACGGCCCGTTTATGAATCTGACAATGAACACCTGTATGATACTCATCTGCTGGATAGGTGCGCACATCATCGTCGGCACAAACGGCACGGAAATGTCCACGGGCGACCTTACGAGCTTCCTTTCCTACACGGTAAACATTCTTATGAACCTTATGATGATCTCAATGGTATTCGTTATGATGACGATATCAAAATCATCTGCGGAACGTATTATGGAAGTCCTTGACGAGGAGCTTGACATAACGGATCCCATATCCCCCGTAACAGACGTTAAAAACGGCGAAATAATTTTCGATGACGTTTGCTTTTCATATTCAAAAAACAAAGATAACCTCAATCTTGAGCATATAAACCTGAATATTCCGTCAGGTTCTACCGTCGGTGTAATAGGCGGTACGGGAAGCGGTAAAACCACGCTCGTTCAGCTGATTCCGAGACTTTACGACGTAACCTCGGGAAAGATTTCCGTCGGCGGTGTTGACGTGCGTAATTACAGCATAAAGTCACTTCGCGACTCTGTTTCTATGGTGCTTCAGAAGAACGTTCTTTTTTCGGGAACTATCAAGGAAAATCTCCGTTGGGGCAATAAAGAGGCGACCGACGAGGAAATGATCGAGGCTTGTAAGTCGGCTCAGGCACACGATTTTATTATGTCATTCCCCGACGGCTACGATACGCTTATTGACCGAGGCGGAACAAATGTGTCGGGCGGTCAGAAGCAAAGACTTTGTATCGCACGTGCGCTTTTGAAAAAGCCACGCGTGCTTATACTTGACGACTCAACGAGCGCTGTTGACACGGCAACAGATGCAAAAATAAGAGACGCTTTTGCAAAATACATTCCCGACGTCACGAAGATAATAATCGCTCAGCGTATTTCGTCGGTGTCCTCTGCCGATATGATAATCGTGCTTGACGAGGGCAAGATAAACGGCATCGGCACACACGAGGAATTGCTTGAAAATAACGCTATTTACCGTGAAGTTTACGAATCTCAGATAAAGGGGGCTGATTTCGATGAATAAGATGAAAAACGGAATGCCTCCCAAGGGTATGCCCGGAAACGGTATGCCGTTCAAAAAACAGAATCCCATCCCGACTCTGATGCGTGTTTTGCGCTTCGTTATCGAGGATTATCCCTTTTTGTGCTTTATTGTTTTCATCTGCCTTATCGCAAGTGCGATAACCTCGGCATACGGCACGATGTTCTTCAAGACTCTTATTGCCGATTTTATTGAGCCTATGCTCAAGACACCCGAAACAGCTCCGTCGTATACCGATCTTGCCTGGGAGCTCGGAAAAGTTGCCCTCGTTTACGCCATCGGCGTTTTAGCGGTATTCGGTTCAAACAGAATTATGGTAAATATTTGTCAGGGTACGCTTAAAAAGATACGTGACAGACTGTTTGAGCATATGCAGAAGCTTCCCATAAGATATTTCGACAAAAACTCCCACGGCGATATAATGAGCGTTTACACAAACGACACGGATACGCTCCGTCAGCTCATAAGCCAGAGCATACCGAATATGATCTCATCGGTGGCAACGGTCATATCATCTGTTGTGTCAATGCTTATCTTATCTCCGCTTCTGACGCTTATTGCGCTTCTGGTCGTACTCGGCGCTATTACCGTCACGAGAATACTCGGCGGAAAAAGTGCAATGTTCTTCCGTGCGACACAGAAAAATCTCGGAGCCGTCAACGGCTACATTGAAGAAATGGCTGACGGCCAGAAGGTCGTAAAGGTGTTCAATTACGAGGACGATTCCATTGAAACCTTCAAGCGTATGAACGATGAGCTGTACAAGACCACGAAAAACGCCAACGGCTTTGCAAATATCGTAATGCCCATTATGGGTAACCTCGGTTACCTCAACTACGTACTCGTCGCCATCATCGGCGGTGTTATGGCAATAAACGGCTTCGGCGGTTTTGACGTATCGTCACTCGTTCCGTTCTTGCAGTTTACAAGAACGTTCAATATGCCCATATCGCAGATCTCACAGCAGATAAACTCCATAATTATGGCTATGGCAGGCGCGGAGCGTATATTTGCCCTGCTTGATGAGCCCGTTGAGAGTGACGAGGGTTATGTAACACTCGTCAACTGCAAGGAAGAAAACGGTGTTATCGTTGAAACAGAGGAGCGTACCGGCAAATGGGCTTGGCGCCATCCGCATCAGGCTGACGGCACGGTAACTTATACACCCTTGCAGGGTGACGTCGTATTTGACGGAGTCGACTTCGGATATACTGACGACAAAATGGTACTTCACGACATCAAGCTTTACGCGCGTCCCGGTCAGAAGGTCGCATTCGTCGGCGCAACGGGCGCAGGTAAAACGACGATAACGAATCTTATCAACAGATTTTACGACATCCAGGACGGTAAGATAAGATACGACGGTATCAACATCAACAAGATAAAGAAGTCTGACCTTCGCCGTTCGCTCGGCGTGGTGCTTCAGGAAACACACCTGTTCACGGGCACGGTTGCCGATAACATCCGTTACGGCAGACTTGATGCAACGGATGAAGAAATCGTTGCGGCGGCAAAGCTTGTAAATGCCGATTACTTCATCAGCCATCTGCCGCAGGGCTATAACACGATGCTTACGGCAGACGGCGCAAGCCTTTCCCAGGGACAAAGACAGCTCATTGCCATTGCGCGCGCGGCAGTTGCAGACCCGCCCGTTCTGATACTTGACGAGGCAACGTCAAGCATCGACACGAGAACCGAAGCAATAGTTGCCGCAGGTATGGACAGTCTTATGAAGGGCAGAACGGTATTTGTTATCGCTCACAGACTTTCCACCGTTCAGAATTCCGACGTTATCATGGTTCTTGACAAGGGCAGAATTATCGAGCGAGGAACGCACGACGACCTTGTGGCGCAAGGCGGAACGTATTATATGCTTTATAGCGGCGGCAAAAAATAATACTATACACCGACAGGCGCATTAAATACGTCTTTACAAAAAAATAAAAGCGGCAGGAAATTTCCTGCCGCTTTGTAGTTTTTATTCTGTAATCGCTGCATCTGCTGCCGCTTTTACCGCATCGGGATTTTCAACGCTTATCATCATAACGTAACTGCCCTTTGCATAAACTGTCATAAGGGGGAATATACGGTCACATTCATCGGGAGAATACACCTTGATATCGGAATCCTTTATCTTCTGTATACGGTCCTCGCAAAGCGTCTTGACAGCGTCAACATCAGCAACATCCTTCACCTTGAAAACGTCAATTTCAATGGGGGATTTGCCGACGGGCATCAGGAATGCATATTCTTCGATCTTGTTCATTATTTCGGGATAGATAGGCTCAAAATTCTCGTCGAAATCAATTTCACCGCCGAAGGATGAAACGAAGTTGATAGCGGACAACGGAGAATTCGTGCTGTCGTAAACATTGGCAAGCGTCATATTTTCGCCCGCTTCTTTAAGAGTGTTGAGCAAAATCGCGGCGGAATTATCGGATGTGGGTACATCGGTGGTGCCGTTCGTTTCGTCTGTAGCTTCCGTATCTTTTGCGCCGTCCGTATCGGCTGACGTTTCAGCTGATGTAACGGGAGACGTTTCTCCGACTGTCGTATCTGCGCCGTCATTTGTACAAGAAACTGTTGAAACGACCGTTAAGGATATCAAAAGTGCCGATAAAATTCTCTTAAACATAAAATACCTCTTTCTTAATATGAATATTTTCGCATTTGTCTTTTAAAAAATCGACTGTTTTACCAAAATTATACCATAACAAAGCGTAAAATCAATGGTAAGAAAATAAAAAAATAATATATTCCCTCTTAATAAATTGGGAATATATTATTTTATTCATCATTTTAAGCCGTCTGAAATAGTCTGTAAAACATTACAAAACACCTTTAAGTCATCTTCTGAAACAGCACCAAAAACGCTCTCCTGAAGCTGGTTTACAGTGTTTTTTGCCAAAGCATCTGCCGTTCTACCCTTTTCCGTGAGCATAACATGAGTTTTCCGCAGATCATAGTCGTCTACCTTGCGTGCAACAAGACCGAGCTTTTCCATCTTGCGGAGCATAATACTTACTGTCGGTGCTTTTATATCCGTACGCTCCACAAGGCTTAGCTGAGTGCCGCCGTCCTCCTCCGCAAGTGCAGACAGCAATCTGCAGTATAGAACCTTGAGTCCCTCTTTTTCAAGCTCTTTTTTAAGCTTTTCCGAATAGCCTTTGCTTAAAGCTGACAATTCGGAAATGATCTCACTGTATTGCATTTGCACCTCCGTTTGTTAGTTTTCTTACATTCATTATATTACACAAAAAATATAACTTTGTCAATACCTCACAAGTTTTTTTTATTTAAAATTCATTTTTTTCACATATTTACTATAAAAAATAGGTGCAAATTTACTTTTACGTTACTTTTTTTATTGTTATTTTTAATTTACATAACATAAAAGATACAAAATTAACTGTTATAATTAGCCGATAATGTGAAAAGGGAACAAATTAATGACAGAAAATACCATAAAAGAAAGCGACATATTTCCGAAAGGATTTATGAAAAAACTGCTCGTGCCGCTTATTATCGAACAATTTCTTACGTTTACCATAGGACTTGCCGACACGATAATGGTCAGCAGTGCGGGTGAGGCGGCAATATCGGGTGTTTCGCTCGTTGACCAGATAAATATCCTCTTAATACAGATATTTGCCGCGCTTGCAACGGGCGGCGCTGTCATCGTGTCGCAGTATATCGGGCGAGGGGAAAAAGAACAGGCAAAAAGCTCCGCAAAGCAACTCACACTCATCAGCTTTTATACAGCGTGTATCATAACTGCGGTGTGTCTTTTACTGTGTCCGCAGATATTGAAAGCGATATTCGGCTCCGTTGAAAACGACGTTATGGCTAACTGCAAAACGTATTTTTATCTTTCTGCCGCTTCATATCCTTTTTTGGCGCTCTACAATTCAGGTTCAGCTGTATTCAGGTCAATGGGAAAAAGTAAAATCACAATGATAACATCGATCGGAATGAACGCCATCAACGTCGTCGGCAATGCCGTGTTTATTTTCGGCTTCGGGCTCGGTGTTTTCGGCGCGGCGGCGGCAACCCTCATTTCAAGAGCCATCGGCGGTATCACAATGACAACTCTTATGCGCAACAAAAACAATGAAGTGTACCTTGAAGGGCTGAGGAAGCCGACGCTTGATCTGAAGCTCATCAAACAGATACTGTATATCGGTATTCCCGGCGGTATAGAAAACGGTATGTTTCAGGTCGGAAAGCTGCTTGTTGCGCGCGTCGTTTCAACTCTCGGCACATCTGCCACCGCCGCCAACGCGGCAGCCAACACGATCGCAATGCTGTCGAACATCCCCGGTTCTGCCGTCGGACTTGCTCTTGTGGCAGTCGTAGGCCGTGCAATGGGGGCAAGACTTCCGAAAACGGCGGAAAAATACACGAAAAAGCTCGTCGGACTTACCTTTTTACTAATGATAGGTATGAACGTGATCATATTTGCGTTCGTTTCTCCCGTATCGGGGTTGTTCTCGCTTTCGGATACGGCAGAGGCGGATACTATTCTGATAGTACGTATATTCTGCATAGTTTCATCCGTATTCTGGCCGCTGGCATTCACCGTTCCCAACTGTTTGAGGGCTGCGGGTGACGTTAAATTCACGCTTACTGTGTCCATGCTTTCAATGTGGATATGCCGCGTGGCAATGAGTTACTTGTTCTGTTATTCATTCGAAATGGGAATTCACGGGGTATGGATCGCTATGTATGTTGACTGGGTAGCAAGAACGGCATTCTTCGTCAGACGTTTTTCGAAAGGAAAATGGAAAGATTTAACAATAGTTTGATATATTAACATTTTTAAATTTTAATTCTCTTTCGATGTGAATTTATTTCACAAAATTGAAATAATTATATTGAAATTCAGTTTGATATGTGATATAATTCGTATGTCAAACTGAATTTTTTTGGAGGTAAATATGCGGGCAGATGGAAAAAGACTGAAACATGCAGACCCTGAGACGATTATAGGCGCATACGTTATGTCAAAGCGAACAGATGCTATGAATATGATAACGGTAGACATTCCCGTGTCTCCGATAAAAGAATACATAACAGAAAAGCGCGATAAAAAAATATCGTATATGGCGCTTATAGTATGCGCGTATCTGCGCACCGTTGCGGAATATCCGAAGCTGAACCGCTTCGTGGTAAATAAAAAGTTATACGCAAGAAATGAATTCTGCGTCGGCATGGTCGTTCTGAAAGCAGGACAGACTACCGAAGGAACAATGTCGAAAATGTATTTTGATTACGAGGATACCATATTTGACGTTCAGAAAAAAATAGATAACTTCATAGAGCAAAACAGGCAGGAGGGCGACACGAACACTACTGACGAATTTGCAAGAAAGCTCGTGAGGATACCGGGACTTTGCGGAATAGGTGTCAGTCTTTTCAAAACGCTTGACAAATACGGACTTCTGCCAAAGAAAATTATCGATCTCAGTCCGTTTCATATGTCGCTCGGCATAACGAATCTTGCTTCAATAAGAACAAATCATATATATCACCATACGTACGAATTCGGCACGACAAGCGTGTTTATGTCTATCGGCAATATGCGTTACGTCCCGAAAATGTCTGACGACAAAATGATATTTGAAAAAACGATACCTCTCGGTATCGTAATGGACGAAAGAATATGCACCGGCTCGTATTTTGCCATGGCATTCAGGCGCATCAGCGAATATCTGAAAAAACCTGAACTGCTTGAGCTTCCGCCCAGAAAAATATTAAAAGACAACGAATTATAAAGTAAACAGGAGAGTAATTATGTTTATAATAGGTCTTTGCATTACGGTATTTGCCTTGCCGCTTGCAGTGAGCATGTTCAGAAATCTTTATCTGGTAAGCAAATACCCGTCTGAATATTTTCTGATAAACGGTCTTTCCGAGAGCGATGTCGCAGTAATGGCAATCGTATTTACAGTTTTAACAGCTGTCGGTATCGTGCTTATGCTCTTCGGTTGGATAAAAAGAAGAAACAAGGCGGCACTTGATTCCATTATCAACGCAGAAAAACAAAATTACTGTACCAACTGTAACGTCAACATTACCGCAGAAAGCACAAATTGCCCCATATGCGGAAAATCATTAAATAATAAAGGAGAATAAAAATGGCTCGCACAACACTTACATTAACTTACACTGATATTAACGGACTGCAGGACAATCTGGCAGCTTTACTCAAGTCAAAGGGCTATAAAAACATAAACGAAAACAATGAAAACGTATGGAAATGCGGCATAGGCTTCTGGACGGCTATCAAATACATTAAGATCGAATTTGCACAAAACAACTCTATCGTCATTTCCGGCTGGATCAGACCTGCCTTCGGAAGTGAGCAAAACCTTGAGGGAATCGTAGGCGCGCTTCCCAAAAAGCAGGTAATGAACGTTATCAAGCAAATGCAGGCAATCATCAAATAAAATCACCGCGTAATCAAAATCATCGCCGTCTGTTTGGCAGACGATCTTTGAGAAACAACAATACACACCGACTACGTTCAGTAATCGGTGTGTATTTTTTATTGCAAATGCATCAAATTTCAGAGCAAGGGATTTTTCGAGCAAGTGAACGGTGTTTGCGTTTTAACCGTTTCACTGTCACGGACAGGATATTTTTCAAGATACCTCTTGAGTCCTTTACCGTACTCGTTGTCCTGCATCAATCTGGAATACACATAGTCCTTCGCTCTCGCCTTCAATCCTATGGAAGCCAGATACTGAACCTCAGCCCAGACTGCCATACCCTCTATCGCTTCGGGATCGGAGACGTTTCCGAACAAGTCGGGAAGGTTTGCGTATTGCCATATGTGAGTCATTTCGTGAACCAAAGTTTTAGCCGTTTCAACAGCAGGCGCTCCGTTTTCAATGAAAATATCGTTAGATCCGCCGTATCTGTATGCAAAGCCCAACGTACGTCCGTCGAAACGTGCCGAGGGTGTAAACGTTTCTCCCAGCTCCTCAGCAATTTTCTGTGCATTACACGTTTTGATCGTGATCTTAGCCTTAAGCTTGATTCCAAAAATCTTTTCCATCTGCTTACGCGTTTTCTTGTAAAGCTTCTTGAAATCTTTGAGCTTCGTGATAGCCTCTTTGCTACATTCCGAGCAGCGTTCACGGCCGTCGTCAAGCAGGTCGTAGCTGCCCTCAAGAACGGCACCGCAGAAATCGCAGTAATGCGTACCGGCTTCAAAGTGGTAGTTATACCATTTCAGCTTCTTGTATTTTCCGCTTTCGCGCGCTTGCTTCAGATAGTTGTCGGCAAAGCCTCTGTCGGTGAGATATTTTTCCGTTTCTTCAAGATTAAGAACCGTCGGAACGGCTTCAAATCCGTATTTCAAGAAGAATGATTCCGAGTAAGGTATCTTTTCTTCGGCGGCACCGACACCAATGTCGGTTATTGAAATAGCCTCCGAATCATCACCGCTGATACCGCTGTCGTCGGGTTCGGTTTCTCTCAGCACGCCGTTGCTGTACTGCTTCGTGCTGTTTCGATGGAGCAATACGCTTTTCGATTCGCTGACTGCGCCTTCTTCGGTTTCACCGTCTTCACCCGCACCTGCTTCGCCTGCGGTCGGTTCCTCGATACCTGCTTCAGGTTCTTCGCCTTCAGCACCCTTCTTCTTTTTCTTCTTTCTCTTAAACAATCTCTTGATAAAGCCCCAGATTCCTTTCGGTTCTTCTACAATGGGGCCGCTTTCGGGTTCGGGAGTTTGTGTTATATCCCCTCCGTCATCCTGAAGCTCCTCTATAAGCTTTTCCTGATGCCAATTAAGTGCGTCGCAGATAATTTCCATAAATCTCACGAAATATCTGTCTACGTTTATCAAAAGTCCGAGATCTATGAGGCTGTCTTCGATTATGTAAATACATTCATCATCGACACCGCTCAATTCAGGCATATATCCCTGTATCAGTTCAGGCTGCTCGCACTTTGTGCAGGCAACGATATAATGATACGTATCAGGGAATGTGGTCACAAACAATTCGTTGAGAAGCGTAGCCACCGTTATGCGAACGTCGGGCGTACTGTTCGGCAAACTGATCTTAATACACTCTTTGCTTCTGTATTCACGGACATCAACATTGCTAAGCTCAACGCGCTTCGCATTTTTGATGTCGTTATACTCAGACATTTCCAGATAGCCTTTGGTATTGACGCGTATATTCGCTTCAAGATGCTCTATAGTAATGTCGCCGTACGTGTATTTCGCTCCGATAATATTGCCGGATGCGCGGCATTCAAGCTCATACTGTCTCAACGTTCTGTAGTAATGACGTTTTGTGATGTGGTCTGCTGCTCGTCTGACCAGGACACCGTTATTGTTCGTCATGCTGATAACTTCGTAATATTTACCGTCCAACGTTATAAACATTCCCGGCAGATATTTCTGATAAACATGACCGTACATTGCAGAATCAAGGAAATTATCCTTATTCTTTTCATCCTCGGCAAGATAATATACTATCTTGAGCTGTGATAAGAAATTATTTACGAATACTTTATTCTGAATAGCGTAAAAACGCTTTCTCTTGGCGTGCAACGTAACAGGATCGACTACCGTCTGGGCGGTCATCGTAATTGCCTGATCGATATTTACGGCAAAATGATCTCCGCTGTTTTCACTACTCTCTTTGTTTTCGGTACGGAAGAAATACTTCACAATGAGATGGCGCAGACTTTTGTATACGTTATTCGTATCCTCTCCGAGGATATCCAACACGTCCTTGATCTCTTCTTCTTCAACGGGACCTTCTATCATACGCATAATGAGCTTATACGCAACGTTTCCTGCGCTTCTCTGGTAGTCTGCAACTACGGTCGGAACGGCTTTGGGGTCCTGCTGGAATATTTCAAGATTATCCAGCATATAATCTCTCAGCCAATACTGCTGAGAAACAACGTTCACAAAGCTCTGCGTTTTTCCGCGGGTAGAAAATTGACGCGCGGTTTCGAAGGCATTGTTGTATTCATCCTCAGCTACCACAAACGAATTTTCTTCTTTTGCAATCGACCACGGATCATCGGAAAATTGGAGATGCTCCGCAAGCTCATTTTGCGACACGTTAAGTCCCGCGGCGTTACACAGCGACGAATAATACTGAGAAGCGATCCATCGCATATCAATAACAGGGAACTTTCGTGAAGACGTCCAGGTAACCTTTGAAACCTTCTCTCTCAGCGCAACGAGTGCAAGCTCAGTTCCCACACCGAGATAACGCGAGCTGGACAGCCCCAATTTGTGGTGAAGGAGCCTTCCGTCCGCCTTCCAGAACAGAAGATTTCTCTTTGCAGTACCTACGGACGTTGCATTTACCTGAACGATACTTGTATTCAATACATGAGATAAGCTGTCAACAAGTCCATCGCAGTTACGGTCGTACACGATGTACTGCGGATTGTTTCCTCCTCTGCGGAGATAGGAAACAAGACAGCTCAATCCGATCTGAATCGTGCTCAAAAGCTGATTGGGTTCGATAATAAACACCATTGACGTTTCCGCCAAAAGAGAAGCCTTTTCGTTCAACATTTTCTGATTATAAATGTTTTTCGCATCAATAACCATGACCTGTGTTGTTTCGTCAGCGTTCGTTATCGCATCAACATTCCAGATACGTTCAAATCCGTTTATGGATGAAATACCGTCGTAAAACCATTTTTTTACGTTTTCGATATTCGATCCGTGACCGAGAACTACCAATATACGCTCGCTCTTCATCAGACTTCTGATTACGGGCAGGAAAACGTAATCCGTAGTATCGTTATAGAACTGTGTAAAAAATATTACACTCTTTCCGTCAAGAATATTTCGTGTCTGACGGATATATCCCTCATCCAGCACCTTATCCTTCGGTACAAAATCCTTATAATAAGTGTAGATAAGTGCGGCTTCACGGCACAAAGTTTCCTCGTACTCTTTTTTGTATTTTTCCAAAAGAGCGCGGACAGACTCGTCAACGTGCTCAGTTGCCTTCAAGGAAGACTTCTGAAGCAAACGGCTCGGAAACAGAGTGTCGTACTTTTCGGGAAGCATATCATAATCGGGCTCATCTGCAGGCCCGGGGGCTGGTTTGCCCTTTTCTGCCTCAGCAAGCTTTTCTTCCATAGTTTTTCCCGAAAGAAACGCAACTATCTCACCCAGCACGATAATTCCGAACGCGGGATAAAACGGCGCACTGAAAACCTTATGTGAGGTCATATAGTATGTTGTTATCAGCAGAAAAGCGAACAGCCCCAGCATAGCGTAATACATTACCTCTATGATTTTCTTGGTATCGCCGTATTTGCTCATCAGATAACGCGTTTCGGTATTACCTTTTTTCTTATCTTCCTCAGTAACGTAGTAGAACCACTTGCTGGTGTGATCCGCCAATTTCGGGATCATAAACAGTCCCATAAACGCAGGGAACAGAATTCCTTTGACGAACATAAAACCGACGACCAGTATGGTATTTACGATAAATACGGCAATATAAGCCCAGTTTATGTCTCTGAGGAATGACAAAAATCTGAACCGATCTATAAACCAGTAAATAAATCCGAGAACGGTATTGCTTATTTCAGTCAGGAAATATACCGCAACTATGCAGTATATCAAGGCAATAAACGGCAAAAATACCTGTTTATAACGCTGTTCCTGTTTAAAATTCATTTTCGTTGAGATAAGACACGTAGCAACGAACGGAACGCAGTATAAAATCAGCTTGACAAAAGTAATAATATCACCCATTTAATCTTATACTCCTTCCGTTATTTTTTCAGCTTCTTCAGCTTCGTTCAAGCCGTCGTACGTTTCTTCAACACGGTAGTATTCCTCGGATTCATATATAGTTTCCTCGGAAATATGCAGCGTTTCCACGAACGAAAACGGGGGAACCAATTTATTCGGCACCGTATTGAGCGGAATAAGCAAGCTGTCCGTATCATCGTGAAGATATATCTTATCACCGTAAATATAAACGCTTCCGCACGACGTATCTTCACATTCATCCTCGTTTATCGTAACGGAACAAATTCCTGCGGCTGATTTGCACTGTTCAAGCGCTTCTTCGTATCTTGCGCGGACCTTCGTCAGTTCTTCCAGGTGTTGGAGATGACGCTGCTCTATTTTTCCCGACTTTATCATCTGGTATTTTTCCATATAATTCAAAAGAAGGGTAAGATATTGGCTTTGCACCTGAGCATTATCTCTTATCTCCTGGAGAGTTTCGTTGACGACCTTTGAATATTCGTTAAGCTTTTTATCGAATTTGAACCTGAGGTATCTCAACGCAATATAACTTGCGACCGTTACGACGATACACGAAAATCCCGTTATCAAAAGTGATACAAGAAGTGACGTAGTGTTGAATTTTGCCGAGGACATAACGAACGGAACGAATCCGAGCAAGCAAACGATAACTCCCATCGCCATCAGCTTAAGATACGTCTTTGTCAAAACTCGTCCGGGCAAGGTCTTTTCAATAGGCTTCGTAACCTTTTTCTTGCGGCACTCAAAAGCGGCGCGTGATACTGCCTTATCGGTTTTAAGGCCAAGCATCTCTATTTCGCTTTTATCCAGATCGTCGATGATGTCTTCAACGTCGTACCTCGTCAGATACTGATTTTGAAGCAAGGGGAGATCTATCTCCATAGTCCGCTTCATAGCATCGACTGCTTCGTTTTTTCCGCGTGTGATCGCCTTGAATAATCTGTGCGTTTCCACTTCGGCTTCGTTTTTATGCTTGTTCCACACATCGGTGTCAAGCTTGGGCTTGTCTTTGGTTATTCCAAATTCCTTATCTTCGACGAAAAATTTCGAAAAATCGGTATCGGGGAAATTGACGTATACGGGGGCGCAAATAACGGGATGACTGCAAGATGTGTCTTCCTTTGCGGCCTTGATGGCTTCAATTTCCTTCTCGATCTCCTGATTCGAAATGTCGCGCGCTCGGCGCAGCTCTGCAAAAAATTTATTGACAAATGCGGAAAAATCCTCACGCGAAACGTCTATTTTAAGCTGATACAGCTTATACGGTCCCAATTCGGAACTGCTGTATCTGTTAAGGACCAACGTCATCGTTGCCAACCACAGCAAAAACCACGCATCCTCATATTTGACGTTCAAGGTATCCGGCATATCAAACACGAGAAATCTGCAGTTCGGAGGGTATTCGTATCTGTCCCAGAACTCGGAATATTGCAGCACCAGCTCATCGGTGTCCGTTAAGAGCGCCGACGTGTGTGATTTTTCACGTCTTTTATCCTCAATTTCGTTTCGGAGAAAGACCTGCTGCATTTCGAGATTTTCAAATATTCTCGGTGTCAATATACATATTTGCGTCGGACGTATGGCGCGGAACGCATAATTGTTTATGTAATCTATGTTTTCAACACCGCGTCCGCCCAGAAAATATATCAGCTGCATTAAAGGGTCTTCGGCTACGTTATACTCTTTCGTATGACGCGCGCGTTCGTAAGGGTTTATCGAACACTGTGTCAATTTTTCAAAATCCTGCTTGATATAATCGCCCGAACAAAACGGTTCGTCAACAATGTACGCGTTCCATTCAGTTGCATTTTTAACTATATCAAACAATTGCGGTACCAATTCGTCAATATCAGCTTTATCAGACGTAAACTTATTCCAGATGCATACCGACACGTCGCTATGATCTTCAAACCAGTTGAAAAAATACGCATACTTCTGATATTTTTCGTATATTTCAGAATTGATAATTAAAACTGATTGCATATTACCCACACCGCCTTTCCAATATAGATAATTTCCGATAACCCCGACAGTCCGTCGGGGTTATCATTTTTATGCATTTTAGCTGTTACGTATTAACCGACCGTGGTGCTATCGGATACTGCGAAGCCTTTTTCAATCGCTTCAAGACATTTTTCGACACAATCGTCTGATGCGCAGTTAAGCTCACATTCTCTGATCTTAGCCTTAAGAACCTCTTTGATTCTCTTTACAAGCGGATCTTTAAGGGGATTGGGCATGATCTTTCCGTAGTTGTTTTTGAGGTTATCACACAAAAGCTCCGTCTGGCTTTGCATCCATTGTACGAAATAGCGCGTGCGGTCAAGCGGATCGCAATAGAATTCCATAAGATATTCTTCAACGAATTCGATCATATGGCGAAGCATAACTATAGCCTCGTTATCACCGTTTATACAACTTCCGGACGTTGCCTTGTAAAGAACGGGGATTTCCATAAAGCTGAGCTTATGCGAGTACGGGCCGAGCTGGATATTTTCCATCTCTTTGAAGAGCATCGTCTGAGTATAGTCGTACATACCCGTTGAAGACATCGATTTTTCCTTTGCAACCTGTTCTTTGTAGTATTCGAGCAGATTGAGGACCAAAGGACGGCTCATACGCATAGCCTCGTAAATTTCGCTGAACTTATTGCATCTGCCGTCGCCGACGATGATACTGTCGCTGATGAAGTCACCGTCGTTTCCGATAAAGCGGTACTGATCTCTGTCATATTTGATCCTGTCGCATACGATACTGATGAACAGTGCGCGGTGCGCTTCGGTCAAACACTTTTCTTCTGTTTTTTCTGCAAGATGCGGCATTACACCGAGGTAGTGCCATCTCTTATCAAGGTGGGGAGTAAGTATCTTCGTGCGCTTGTCATCGGGAATAACACCGTTGATGCGCTTCCAGTACGATCTGTAATACGAGCCGTTGTCGCGCGGATCGACCTCACTGTCATCCTCGGGCGCAAATTTGGGAAGATCGCTGATGCGGATATTGTAAAGCGCCTTCATAAAGAGCATCTGGTATTTATCCATAAGCTCGTCTTCTTCGTGGCCGGGGAATACTTTTCTGATGAGTGCGGCTTTCTGAACGTCGTTGGATTCAGATATTTCCTTAGCCAATGAACATGCTTCGATGATATAAGGCTCAATACCGATGGGCCTGTCAATGAACGGCGAAGCAAGCTTCATCGCTTCTTCTTTTTTGCCCTTTATGTAGTAGAGCTGTTCGTCGGCATCAAACTTGTGTTCTTCGATTTCAGCCTGCGTACGCATTGCATCGATAACGTCCATATCAACTTCGGGTCCATACAGGTTTACAACCTCACGGCGCCAGAAGTCAAACATGCTGGTGGTTGCCAACTCGTTGATAACAGCCTTCTGCTTTTCCACGTTGTCTATGTCAAGTGTCTTATAAATTGACATGAACAATTCTTCACGGAATTCATCCGTTAAAACAATAGGATCAACAACATTAGGACAGCGCGCAAGCAAGCCCTTAAGACACGTTTCGGAAGCGCATGTGTAGAGGACGGGATCACCGATGTCGTTTACAAACATTTCCTCAATTTTTCCGATACGTCTGGGAAGACGGTTTATCTCATCTTCAAGCTGTCTGTAAAGATCTTCATAATGGCCGCTTAACTTATCGATAAATTCCAACGCCTTTTCAATAACTCTGAGCTCTACATACGTTTCATAATACTTTTTGATATCATCTCTTTGAGCGCCGCACAACGCTCCGATATTTTCAAGTGCTGTTTCCCAAGTTGCTTTATCCTGCTTACCGGGATCAAAAAACGTCTTTACATCGAGTGATTTTGCATATTCTTCAAGAGTAACCGCTTCCGTTTCACCCTCTTTATTGACCTCTTTGCTGTAGTTTTTCGCCTCAAAGAAAGAACGAATCTTTTCTTCAAGAGAAGTAAAGCTCTGACGCGTAGCATATTTGCCGTTTGCATCGGGAAGCAGTGAAGATATTGTACCTATCGACGTCAATCTTCTCTTTGACTCTTTAAGAATGCCTTCAAGATTATAAAGGAAATACCTGACTGCATTAGGATGGATCATAGATTGTTCATCAGTGAGCCAATACTCAATATGAGAATCATTTTTTATATTAAAATTCGATGAAGAGAACAGACTGTCTGCCATAATGTCCGCTATAGCTTCAGCACGTTTCCTTGTTTTGGTAAAATATTTTTTAAGTGCAGCAGCAAGTGCCGTAAAGCTTGACTGGAACGTTGTATCACTGTGCTGTGATTTTGCAAGAGAAATGGCGTTCAGCTGAATGTTAATCTCACTATAAGCACCTTCATCATAATTATCTTCGGCTACTCTGTCCGAAATATGTTTTATGATCTTCTTGTAATAGCTTACCCATTTGGCTTCAGCATATCCAATTCCGTCGGGATCCTGTATATGACACTGATTAAATATCGCTGTAGCAAAATGATTTTTCTCGCCATGGTCGCTGTCTACGAGCGTGCAGTAAAATTCTCTGGGGTCGCGTCGAGGCAGGAGCGTACCCTTCTGGCGACTGAGCTGGCGCTTCTTTTCTTCCGCTTCATAAGCCTTGTCGTATTTCAGCCAATCATCTGTGATAGCTTGTTGCATCCAGCTCATCGCGATATAATCTCTTACATGCTCAAACGGATATATGATCTTTGACGAACCAATACCGCAGTAGCGGTTTCTGCCGTTTTCTTCACAGCGCGCAAGGATCGTATTGTCCTCAGATGAATTGAGACGCTTGTTGAGCATACTTACAGAGGAAGCGTAAACGCAGTCTGCAACGTGCTTTTTATACGCTTCAAAATTATCCAATCCGTCGCCGTCCATGTTGAGGCCGTCGTAAAGGAAGCAGAAATCCATAGGATTTACAGTGTAATTGTCATATTCGTCTACCGTACCGGGCGTGGGCATTTTAAGCCAGTATTTATCGTACAAGCCTCCTTTGTTGGAGGAATCGGCTTTGAGCATAAACGCATCAAGCTCACGAAGTGCGGCGTACGCATTCGTACGGAGGTTGTTCTTTTCAACCTCTGTTTTACCTGAGGATCTGAAAAATACGTCAGGCAGCACGCAAATACCGCGGATAATGGGCTTTTTCTGACAGATATTTTCAAGATAATTTCTCAGATACATGGAAACGGGCAACAGTATACCCGAACCGGTACCGCCGACCAGGGTGGAGACAATAACGACTCTCATCGACTGTTCAAGCGTGTCACCGTTGAGGTGCTGCAATTCGCTGATAGCATCGTGAAGGGGGGTAATTCTTCCTTCACGCAAGCAGGCATCAAACGCAAGCTTTGATACTGCGCGCACCTGGCCTGCGCCCTCGGTCAAAGGCTTCTTGAGAAGCTGATAGCTTGTGGGGAAGGAATTTTCGCGTGCTTCTCTGTCGGAACGCAATGCCTGTCCGACAGTCATTCTCTGCGACGTCTGTACTGTGAAGATGTAAGGGGATTCTTCCTTGCGTACGCGAAGCTCATTGGCATCCGTGTCGAAATATACGAAACGAATATATTTTCTCTGCTCTTTGTTGGAAAGCTTGTCCACCCTGCTAATGATATCGCATCCCGTACCTCCGAGACCGATAATCAGTGTAGGCGGCAATTTTGTTTTAACATTTTTTTCAGCCATGGTTAAATCCTCCGAAATATATTTTAATTACGCAATTTTAACTCGATATTGTGGTAATAGAACTGCCAACCAAATCCGTTATCTGCATATTGAGAAGGCTGGCTTTACATTCAGAATTGTGTGCCATACCGTTTATTCTTATGCCATTTGCACCCAAATCTCCCGCATTTTCTAAAACTATCCTCTTTTTACCTGCAGCTTTGACATTGAGCGTAACATTGGGAGTAGTGAGGGATGTGGTAGCGCTACTGCGAACAGGTGCAAACGGCATCAACATTGTTGCGATAGCCAATCCGTTTTTATACCACATAATTTCAGCCTGAATTGTGCCTCCAAATGTATATCTGCTCTTGAATGGAAGGTATTTCTTTATAAGCGGTGCGTATGCCAAGAACAAGAAAAGCACGACGGCAAACGCAATTATAAGCGGCAGAAAATCGAGTATCCTATCGGGCCACCACGGTCTTTCGTCATCGACCTTTAATTCGCCCTCGCCTTCACCTGTTGATACCTGACCTTCGTTGTCGATAGTTGCAAAAACCTTGAACGTCTTTTTTCCGTCCAGCTTTTTCGCCTCGGGCATATTGCCGTCTTCATCGGCCTTTATACCGAAATGGACCGTCGCGGTCGTCGGCTGCCCCTCAACATAGGGATCAAGCTCAATGTCTGCCGTGAAGTTTTCGTCATCTATTTCAACGGAAAGAGTAAGCGCGTCATACTGTTCCTTCGTCAGGTTACGTCCGTTCCAGGTAATGGTCACCTTTCTGTCCGTTTCCTGATCTGCGAAATTCAAGTTGTCGCACGAGATAGACTGTGCCTCGATCTGAACACCGAGTGTAGTTGCGGTTATATCATCAAATATATTGATTCTTGCGCCGACCGTTCCTATATCCGTCGTTCTGTGGCCGTTGGAAGCCGACACGGAAATATCAAAAGATATATCGCCCGTCGCTGTGCCCTCTCTTTTTCCGTCGTTGTACTGAGGATATACCATAAACGTACCGTCGTCGTTTTTAACCACCTTGAAATCAGGGTTATCCACACTGCAAGTCAGCTTATAGTTTTCCCACTCCTCTGCAGGTATCGGTCCGCCGTTTTTCGAAACCTTGACAAGGATACCAAGGTTGTCCTTTTCAAGGGTGCTCAGACGGTAATCCTGCTGCAGATATTCAAGAGTGACATCAAGATCATTCACCGTAAAATCTTCAACAACGTATTTGAGCGATGCGTTACTGGAGCTGAACTTCAGATATTCAGCCAAAACGCTTATTTCTACCTCGCCCTCTTTCAAGTCCACGTTATTCGACGTCAGCGTACGCTTCTCGCCGTCTGCTTCGCAATAAAGCGTGTAATCGACATCGAAAAGGTTCTGTGATATTTTTTCTCCGTATTTGGGGTGGCCATCGGGATACGTAAGCCAATACTGAAGCGTGTACGAACCGATCGGGATATATTCGTCGGTCATCTTGTTACCGTTACTGTCGTACATTTCCAATACGACATCAAGGCACGGCTTGTAGTAAACCACGTATTCGTTTGCCGAAATGGGAAGGTCATACGTTCCTTCCGCTATGTAATTTCCGTTTTGAGGAGTGAAAGTTACGATAGAAGCATTCAGAACATCAATATTGATCTTGTCGCGATAACCGGGCTGAAGCGTAGCCTTATCCTTATCCGAAGCACTCATTGCGGCTGTGGAAACGGTCTTCTTCGCGCCCGAAATGTTGCCGATAGATACGTTTGAACCTTGAGCAAAAACGATTATTTCGCTTACGGGAACGTCAAGAACTATTTTCGAAGACGTCGCATTCTTTAACGCGGGACGCTCGAATATTCTCTGACATATTTCCGTAACTCTCGAGAGAATACCCGTTTCACCGGAGGACACCTGTCCATCAGCCTTGTAAACGTAGATACCCTTGCTTTGGTTTTCGGTAGGCACAAGCGCTTCTCCGATTGCAAGGTATATGACCTTGATATTGTTTGCAGAACAATCCGCAATAAGCTTATCAATATCGGACGCTGTTTCAAGCTTATCGAATTTTTCGCCGTCCGTTATTACAACGAGCCACTTTTCGTCGTAACCGCCCGTCTTTTTCAGATCGCCGTAGGCTCTTTCAAGCGACTCAAACGGTGTTCCGCTTGTATAAGTTACGGTGTTATGGATCGTCGTTATATTTTTCTGCTGTTGGTTTTTATCACCGGAAAGATTCGACAGTCTCGGTGCCTTGTTTCCGTCGCTCATATAGTAAATATTCATAGAGTCCTTATCCTGCATCATTGCAGAAAAGACCTCAAGAGAATACTTGGCATAACACCACCAAAGTCTGTTTTCTTTCAACATACTGTTTGAATCGTCGTATACAACGTTTATCAAACGCGAGGACAGTTTTTCCTCGTTTGTTGAAGCTGCGTGCGTTTTAATCGGTATCAAAGAATAAAAAGCACCAAACAGCATCACAACAGCAATAAACATTGCAACGGTTCTTCTTGATAAAATATTACGCAATTTTTTTCCTCTCTTTCAACATTGAATTTATACTAACGACAAATGTACATTTACCGTTCGTATTATGTGATAATCTTACTTCATATAATAACATAAAAAGACAATAATTGCAAGTAGTATATCAAATATATTTGTCTTTATTTATATATAAATGATAAAATATGTCAGAAAAAATCGTTTATAAAAAATATAACGGCGTTTTTTAATTTTTACGATTTTTTCGTTCGTAAAAATATTCGCTTTTCAGCAAATGAGGAGTAATGTATGGCTCCTTTTGCAAAACCGACGGTAAGTGATATAAAAAACTCATAATTATTTAAAACGCGCAAAGTAACAGACACCGTTTATAAAACGCAGGCGGAACTTTTATATCGTTTAAATAATTATGAGTTTCAATTGATCTTAAATAACGTCTTTCGTATTATCTGAGCTCATCTATCACTGCCGCGATAGCGTCGCTTTTGGAATATATTCTGTCTAAAATCGGCTCGAGCAAGTTCATTTTGCCCTTTGAGCGCAGATCGTGGAAAAGATCCTCCAGATATTCCGGGGATTCGAACATTTTTTGTGAAAATTCGGGAATGATCTCAATAGCTCTCATGTAATCGCGCTCACTCATACATCCTTCTATGTATTCCTTTATCAGCTCATCGGTTGCATCACTGCTCGTTCTTGAACAAATTTCTTCATACGCCAGAGAATACGAGCCGTTAGAGATCATATCGCGTATCTCGTCAGCTCCGGGATCGTAGTTGCTCATTATGTAATAACCGAGAGCGCCCAAAACTGCCAAAGCTACGGTAACGATGCATATAATTTTCCACGGAATCTTCTTTTTCGGCTTCAGCGCCTTTTCAAGCGCAGCTTTTAAAGCCGCGGGGCTTTCATAACGCTTTTCGGGTTCACAGCTTACCGCTTTCCGTATCACCGACAAAACGTCGGCTTCGATCTTATTGGTGATCTTTATATCACCGTCGGAAATACCGTATCTGTCTCTGTCAGCAAAAATATTGTCGCCCGTCTTCAATAAATGGTACAGCAATATACCGAGGCTGTACACATCTGTTCTCGGTGTCGCCTTTTCTCCCCTCAGTATTTCAGGTGCATTATAGTACGGCACTTCATTTTTTACGCCCGAAAGGCAGGGATTTCCGAGAATAATATCCCTGTCGCTCATAAATATGTTTTTATGATTCACGTTACCGTGCGTACCGGGAAAATCCGAAATAAGCTCGCACACCGACATCCAAACGTTCACCGCTCCCTTGGGATCGGATATCTTGAGCGGTGTGACACGCTCCGTACAAAGATAAACGTCATATACGCCGTCTCTTTTCTTATCCGCAGATCTTACTACGCTGTAATCGTATAATTTCACCATACGGCAGCCGGAAGATGCGCAAGACGCTTCACGGTTAAGGCTTGACTGCACAAGTGATTCTGTCAGCGATCTATCGTTAAAGTCTATTACGGATTCATGAGAACAAACCGTGCTTTTTTTAATACAGTAATCACCGTTTTGCGGCACATATATAACGTGACTGCCATCGTATAATACGTCATAAAAGCCGCTTTCGTCTATTTCTCTTTTAAAATCTGTTATTTCCGACAGTGTTTTGTATGCTCCGTTTCGTACAGCAACCGAAACCGAAGAATAATTCATATCATATTACCGTCCTTTATCAATATTCGGTATTGCGTTTGGACTTGCCGCTTGCCCCGTTTTTTCCTTCATCCTTGATGATTCTTTCGGCAATATCCTCCAAAAGCTTTACGTACTTGTCCTGATCGTCGAAGGATATTATCTGTCTGTTTGAAAAATAATCAAGCAGTACATCAAGGGACATTTCACCGTTTTCGGAGGTAAATCCGACTGCGTAACAGCAATATTCCTTAAGATCGCTTATGGCTTTTTCAAGACGGCCTTCATCCTCCGAAGGCTCAAGCACTCCGTCTCCGATAAACACAACGTACCCGTTAGGGTAGGCGGAAAGCCGCTCTGCTGACCTGCTCAAGGCTTCGGCAATACATGCCCTGCCGTTTTTACCGACAGAATATTTCGGTGAAAACGATCTTATGACAACCTCCGGGGACATACGGCACTCAACGTCAAAACACAACGACGTAAGGTTTGCCTCTGCGTTGTTTTTCTTAAAAATCTCAACGAATGCGGCAACACCCTTATTTACGGCATCGATAACAGTACCGCCTTTTATACTGAAATTCATAGACGGTGTCTGATCGACACAAAGTATGATATGTTTGCAATTCTGAGTATTCGGCTCCGTCACGTTATCACACCTCGTTATTATATTCTCCGAGCGAAGTATCCACTTCTGCAATAATTGACTTGCAGTCCTCCAGCGTATCGCACATGATCTTCAAAATATCGTAGATACCCGAAATATTCGTCTTAACCTTTCCCGCATCGCTTTTGAAAGCAATTGCACCTCTACCTTTCCAGTGATTCAACAACTCACTAACAATGCGGTCGTATTCTCTATTTATTGCATCGTATTCCGATACAAGATGATCTCTTTTACCTATAGCCTTATCGATCAGGGAAGTATCGATCAAAACAAATTCATTACTCATGATCCGTCTCCTGTATTACTGAGCTTTTATTATTTTTATTTTTTTGAGTTCCTCACGCGACACGTCGTAATAATATCCGTCGCCGACGTCGCAACGCGCATATTCACGCTTCATTTCTTGCGGGTCCATACAGTTGAAAACAGATGAACTGCCTTTTTCTGCAAGAAAATCGCCTATACTGTCAAGCAAAAATGCAGTATTGATCAGCATATTAAATTCATCATACGTAAATTTATCAGTGATCTTGGGAACGTCCGCCATAATGAAATAGTAATTGCGTTCCTCTGCCTGCATCATTGCATTTGTCAGATAAAAACCGTCTATTGTAAATCCTTCGCGGTTCTGACGTTTGTGGTTATACAGCTTTTTATCCTGAATGATGAAAAATACAGGATCGGAATCCATATCACGAATGCCGGTTTCAAATTCTCTCACTACGGCATTAAAGTCCTTGAACTGAGTAACATATCTGGCTTTTCCGCTGACAGCATCGTAAAATTCTTTGAGCTGTTCTCTCGGATCGTCATAGAATACGTACTCGGCATTCGGATACCTTTCCTTTATTCCGCGCATTATCAGTCTTAAAAGGTTTGTTTTTCCGAACTGTTTCTTGCCGTATATGGCTATATTACGCACTTCGTCAAAATCGAGCGCGACGGGGGAGTGGCGATAATAATCAAGGCCCACAAGAACCTCAGACGGTAAGAGCTTTGTTTCGGGACAAAAATCAGTTAAATTATCAGAGGTCAATTCGGGCGGAAAAGCATTCAGCTTTTCAACACCGCTTCCATTAGTCCTGCCGATCAATTCGGCAAGCTCACTACTGCTTGCAAAAGGAAGAAATGCCTGAAATTCGCAGGGCAGAGAATCAACAACTGTCACACCGCGTCCGGGTATCTTCATCGGTTCGTCTACCTTCGTGCCAAAAATTTCAAGATACTTATCCTTCTGCATCTCAAGGGCATATTTACGTCCGAAATAAACCATCATTCTGTTAAGCTTACCCGTAAGATCGGTAGCGGTCAACAGCACCGAAACACCTTTTGACACACCGTCACGGACAAGCCTCGTAAGCTTGTCGTGGTAAGTCGAATACCTCTCCTCTGCCAGAAAAGCCGTCACGTTTTCAATCACCAGCGTAATGTGAGGCAGGGGAGCATCGGGGTTTCGTTTCTGATAGTCAATATAATTCTCACCGTTGAGAATACGTATATTTTCCGCAAGCTTCTGTTCTATCATTTGGAACAGTCTTTTTATGTTTTCTTCATTTGAGTTATCGAAGCAGGCACATACTCGTCCCAATTTCGAATACTCGCCTATGTTTCCGCCAAAGTCAAGCACATATGTATTTTCCCAGCTTACGTAAGGCTGTTCCTCGTTCATTCGAGCAAGAACGTTTTTGACTATATTGGTCTTTCCGCTCATAGCCCCACCAAATATTACGGCGTTACATTTTATCATATTCAAATATAAAACCGTCGCCTTCGGTGAATACGGAATATCATATAGACCGATGGCAATATCGCCAAGGCTGTCGTTGAAAATAATATCTTTCATCTTCTACCTCATCATAAACTGTTCTCAATCAAGACAGTATTTTTCTTTATCGTACACGACGTTCGTCGGGAGAGGATCACGGAATATTTCCCTGACGGGTTCAATATTGCCCTCTTTTTTCATTGTATCATACAAATTGCACACCGCTTCCACGGTAACTTCAAGCTGAGTCTGCTTTTTTGATTTACGAAGCTTTATAACTTCCTCATTATCCTCGTAAGAACAATAAAACTGACTATATTCTCCCTCTTTTTCAACGTTTGTAACGACAAGGTCACTGCTTGTGTTTTCGGAAGCCAATACTCCGGAATAAGCAGACTGAAAATACTCAAATTTCGATCCCGTGCCGACCAACAGATATGCGCGGCCGTTTCCGGGCATGGACGGCGATGCCGCCAGCTCATTGCCGATCATTTCTTTTGAAGCCTGACGCGTGGCGACTTTAAGACAAAGTCTTGATTTTGCATTGACACGTATATCGTCCGTAATAGCTCCCTCAATATTCTGAGAAATAAGAATTATGTGAATTCCGAGGCTTCGTCCGATACGCGCGATAGTTGTGATCTCACCCATGTAGTCGATTTCTCCGCTTTCATTGGAGAAGCGTTTCAACTCGGTAAATTCGTCCACGACGAGAATAAGGTGAGTCAGCGGGTTTTCTTTTATGTAATTGAGATCAGCCTCGGAAGCTTCCGCGGATGCTCTCAATTCTCTGCATTTTTTAATATATCCGTCTATACTGTCAACATTCTGAAAATGATTGATAACGAGCTTTCTGCGTTTTACCTCTGATTTAATGGCAACGAGAAAACGCTTCAGCATATATTCTGCGCCGGTATTGTTCTCATCTCCGTCAATATCGGTCACCTTACCGACAACGTGGGGAAGCATACCCAATCTCTTGGTAAATCCGCCGCCTTTCATATCAACAAGCATCATATTGACCTCGTCGGGGCGGAAACGCATACATAAACCGATAAGATATGATATAACCGTTTCGGATTTACCCGATCCCGTAGTACCCGCAACCAGCATATGAGGTCCATCGGATCTTTCATGCAGGTCAAGTATCGCCATATCGTTGTCCGTCATACCTATCGGGACAGCCAGAGTTCTCGTTACGTCAAAGATTCTGCGTCCTTCATCATCGCGGCCCCAGTTTGTCGCAACAGCTCTCTTTATAGTTTCGCCTATGTCTTCTTTGCTGTTATTTACGATTCCGAACTGATTGAAAAGCGATACTCCGGAAGGAACCTGTCTGTTCTGCGAAATACGCGTGTAGTAAATACCCGAAAGCATTCTGAAGGAACGGTTTTCGGCTCCCTCATCCTTTGATTCACCTATAATATCGCATCTGAATGATTTCTTACGGTCCCTGTCGCTGTACGGAACGATGGAACATTCTCCGCCGGGTCTGTTCGTCAGCGTGATTATATCGCTGCAGTATTCGGGCAAATGCTCCTTATAACGCTTCGCGAACACGAATGTCAAGCCTGATTTATTCTTATATGCCTCGCCATCCTTCGGAGCCTCGGGAAGATAAGACGCAAATGCGTGTTCTTTGAGGTTGTATTCTTCAAAAACAATAAACACGATGTGCGGTCCGACAGCCGAATTGGTGCTTGCATGGCTGCGTTCCTCCATTATCTTCAGCATACTGCCCAGAACGATATTAGCTGACCTTTTGCTGAAAACGAACTGTGATTTATTTTCAAACAGATCGCGGCAATGAGGCAGATGGGCGTATCTCTTGATATACTCGTTTATATCTGATTTTTTGACCGTTTCGGGGAAAAATATAACAAACTGCAGATTTTCGGGCGAATGGTAATAACAAAGCTCGAAGATCATACGTCTTATAAAACGCTCCGTTATTCCGTCAACTTTGGCAATACTGTCCGACGGATCATCGTACACAATACCGAGCGTACCGCATTTGCTGAGCGAATACAAAAACGGCGCACCGTTCATATAACGGTAAGTTTCGGCAATTTTCGCAGGTAAATTTGAAAGATAGTAATCCGCAGCATCTTCCTTGCCGTTATTTGCATTTTCATCGACTAACGACAGCGTCACCGAATCCTCGGCAAGCTCAAACGTTGCAGGTGAAAAGATCTCGTCCTTTTCTTTGCCCTTGATCTCAAACAGACTTTCCACACGGTCGGAAATACCGAGCCTTACCGTCAGAAAGTCGGAATGAGACGGCGATCTGCTGAATACATCGTCGTTCAACTCGCGTACCTTATCAAGAAGCTTGATGGCACCGGGATAATTCGTTCTGAGAAGGTCGGCGTCTCTGGCGTGTCTTTTTTTGATCTTTGCGATAACGCGTCTTATATACTCCTCGTACTGGCTTTTCCATTCGGCGAGGCTCTTTTTATAATTTTTTTCCTGCCTTACCCATGTCATGACCGACGTTATGACCGTGACAACGCTCATCGCCACACTCATCAACACGAGAGCGCCGCCACCTCCGGCGGAGCCTGATATAACACTCCTGAGAAGTACCATTATGACGATCGTCATAACAGTAGGCAGAAGCATCATCCACAAATTCTGTTTTGCTTTCTGCGGAGGATTCTGCGGAGGTATAATTTCAACAGGGTTGCGGTCATAGCATTGAAGCTGTCTTGTACTGATATTATATCTGGGAAATTTAACCTCAGACTTCGCGTTATCGGGATTGAACGCAGGGATTATTCCGTCAGTGTTGATCTCATGGATGCCTTCTTCAACTTCCTTGAAAAAAATCAGTCTTGTTGCGGAGACAAATCCCAGATCACACAGTCTTTTGTTAAGATCGGACTGAAATAAAACTACCTGCTCACCGCTGTCTGAATCGACCGTATGATTTTTCTCTTTCTCAAGCGTTTTTCTGTCATAAAGAGAAACAAGTATTTTTTTCCAGTATTCTTCGCTTGCGTCACTACCTTTTAATATTGCCTTGTCAGCGACACAATTATTGTATATTTCAAGGCATTCGCTGTAAGATAAAACCGAATCATCGGAAACGGATGCTTTCTTTTCAAGTTTCACCTGCTTTTTCAAGCCGTAATATACACTTTCGAGCAACTGCCCGAAAAAAGCATCGCGAAGTATCATAAGTTCCAGCACGCGGGATTTTTCCCCTGCGTCAAAGTGAATGCTTATCAGAATTTTGTTATTTTCCATAATTCGGCATCTCCGTATACTGCTTCAATATTTTTTGATATACGTCAAGAACGTTCTGATTTGAACGTGTCCACTATATCTTCCATGGCGCTCGTATAGTCTATCTTACGAATCGGCACTACGCATTTCTTGCACATCTCGTCGTACGAAAGCCACTTCGGAAAAATATTCTTAGAAATATCCATGACCTTTACCGTCACGTCCGTGATGGAAGATATCGGCTCAACCTTCATTTCAGCAACGTCTATATCGGGCTTTGTTATATCCGAAGGCGACGTATAAGCTTTTATAGGTATATTGTAAACCGGATTCGTATTATTTTCAAAATTTATTGTTCCGAAACAGCACTTTTTTTCGTCTATCTGTTCAGTACCGTTTACGTTGACCGCGATTCCGTCAAACACTGAATAACTCAGCTTTAACTTTTCAGGCGGTGCGATCTTTTCAACGGCTGATTCGATTTCAAACGGCGCCGTTATACCGTTCGTTGTGGGTAATTTTACTTCTTTGACGGTGCAATCGCAGCTTGCATTCACGTTGCATCCATGTACTTTCTTGAAGCACGAAACATCGCGTTCAGACGGCAATGTACACTCACAGTTAACAGTGTAATCCGCGGATTCATACCGCAGTGTCGGGCACTTTACCTGTGATATTTCTTTCATTTTTAAAGAAAGTCCGTCACTTTTTGTTTTTGACAGCGTAAACTGCTTTATGCCGAGACTTTTTTCAGCATTGACAGATGTGTGCTGTTCCGCTTTGGGAATATTGACCTTCAATGTTTTAAAAGACATTGTCGGAAAGGCTTTTCCGGCAGAAACATTTGTTTGCGCAAGTGATGAATTCCCGTCATTCTGCGCACAGAAATCAGATTTTTGTATCTGCGGACAATTAAGCTCTGAATAATCAATATTTACCGTAGGAACAGAAAAAACTGCTTTTTTACTTTCGATCTTTTCCGAGGTGATAGTGACCTCGCCCTTCTGTGCCTTGAACTCCGACTGAGGTATTTTTTTCGCAGACACGGCAGGTACGGATGAACTGATGTTTTTTTTGTTTAACATTTCAGGCTTCTTAAACTGAAAATCTGCCTTTTTTACAACTACGTCCGTTCCCGCATTATTCATATCTTTTGCCGAAAGATTCTTGAAACGACCGGAAAGCATAAGCTTGACTTCCGTCATCTCATATTCAAACAATTCCTTATTTCTCTGAATATCCACAGCTTTTTCATTCTGCGAATCGGTCAAAGCATTGTTTTCTTTCTTTTCCATATCGACCTCCGTAAAATGCGCGGCAACACCGTACTGTATCGGCGTACGGTGCTGCCCTGTATTCAGTCAAGCCCAACGGTAAACGCGAGGCTTGACCCGTCTTACATAAACTCAGACAGTGAAATATGACCTTGTGGGTGGTTATTAACCCAACTTATCGGGAATACTGTCCGCGATCTGAGAATCTGCATTACGCATCTGATTTATGTTCTCGTTCAGAAGAGATGCCAGACCTTCAAGGTATTTCGGGATTTCCTCTGAAACCAACTTATTTACATCGCCGTTGATAAGCTTTGCCATTTTTTCCTTACTTTCGCCTTCCCAATCCTGTATAGCAGAGATAAAACCGCTTGTAAACGCGCTTCCTGCAGTTCTGTAACGGCCTGCGATATCATTGATCTTCGTTACGGCTTCATTCATTTTTGTGTAATCATAAACAATCTTTTCAGACATTTTTTTAATTCCTTTCAAACGTAAATAATATTTCTTCTGATATCAAGGCAAGCCTTACTGACCTGCGTTCTGGTTTGCATCGCCGAGAGCGGGGTCAATAGTACCGAGGAACTGCTGACCGATCTCTTCCATCATTTTCTTGAGGGCACCCATAAGTGAGCTCTCACCTTCCGTAAGATTCGTTGTGAGCGTGGGAACGATCTTCGTGTCGAAGAAAGCTTTGTATCCGTCGGCTCCTTCTCCTATAAATCCGCTTGCTATCAACGTACTGATTGCACTCTGCAATTCGCTGAAATATCCGTTTGCTTTAGTGATGTACGAATCCACTTCCGCTGTGGAATTTGTAATGATCTGCTGTGAAAGAACTGTTGACATAATTTTTTCCCTTTCAAAATTTATATATTTTATTTAAATTGCTTACGTGATTTTTTACCGCTCAGGCATCGTGATTGTATGCTTTTATTGCGGTATTAAGGTTATCATATTCTTTGAAAACGCTCGAATACATTTCACGCACCTCAAGGAGAGTCGTGGAAATGTGCTCCAACACTTTTTTCTGGTCGCTTATCGGCTGACGGAGATTTTTTCTGCACGCACTGACAAACTTTCTGCCTGCGGGGGTATTAAATCCCGTTTGAAGAGTACTCAGCATATCTTCGATATCATCGCTGAGCGTCTGAAGTCTTACGCTCAATGCAGCAAAATCATCCGATGCTTTTTTGAATTTATCTTCATCAAGCACAATGTCAGTGCCAAATAATACGGATATAAGATCCAACTGTATCCCTCCCCGTTTTATGCTTCGGTCTTATCGGAATTACGACACTTTTCGATGTATTCCTTAAGTGAACTGCTTTCCTCTGCGGTTAAAAGATTAGTCATTTCTTCAGCTTTGGCGTATGATCCCTGCTCCGCATACATTCTCGTACGCAAAACGATGGCATATCTGTCCTTGGGATTGCTCATCATCTTGGAACGGTAGAACGCGATCGCCTCGGCATACTTTCTCTCACCCAGCTCCTTTGTGTAGTAAGGGTCGGAGCCTGCAAGGTTTCTGTACGCATACGCTTCGCAGTATCTGCTGAAATACTGATAGTACATATTTTGGCTTTCCTTCAGATATTCCGACATATTCAAAGCATTCAGATAATCTTCCTTCGATATGTAACACGACATCAATATGTATCTGACGCGCTCAATGAATTCTTCGGAAACGTCTGTCTTTTCCTCAACGACATCCTCCTCAGCCGGTTCTTCCTCGTTTTTCTCCTGTGCGGAGACTTCATCCTCGTCCGCGTAGTTATCGTGGGATTCACCGCCGTCGTCGTAATAACCGTCGGACGATTCTCCGCCGTCATAATCATAATATCCGCCTGACGTTTCATCATCACCGTAATAACCGCCGTTGTCTTCCGTTTCATACTGTCCGCTTGTATCGGTGTCGTCCGTATCCGAAGTAATATCGGATTCCTCGGGAATCGGTGTAAGATCGGCATCGCAGTGAATTATATCGGTCGCAGGCAAATATTTCTTCAAAAGCTCTATGGCTTCGTCGTACTTTTTCGCCTTCATGAAGAAATTCGCCCTGTTTATAGCAACCTCGTTTTTATTTATTTCGGGATTGTCTGAACTGAGCAGTTCATCAAAAATCATCAAAGCGAGCTTTTCACTTCTTTCAACCGCTTCCTCGTTATCGGAAAATACGTCTATCATTTCCGTGTAGAATGCCGCCTTCTGAATCGCCAATGCGTATTTTTCCTTATCGTTCATATCGGCACATTCCTGCGCTTCAAACATAATGCTTTCTGCTTTATCGTATTTTTTCAGTAACATGAGCAAATTGAAATACAGCACATAATTCTGGAATTTCGTCGGCTGTATATTCAAAAGCTTTGCCGCGGTAAGCTCAGCTTCTTCATACTGATTCAATACGGTCTGGATCTTTAATTTTTCCGTCAGCACGCGGGGGTCTATCGATTTAATATTGTCAGCGACCGCCGCTTCGTATTTCTTAAGATATACAAGGGCTGACTTCATATCGCCTCTTGCGCTGCAAAGCATTGCCTTCTGGAAGAATATCTTATTCAAAACTTCTTCGCTGCATCCCATATTCTCGGCTTTCGTGTACATATCAAGGCATCCGGCATACTCTTTCATAAAGAAGTACGCGTTGCCGAGATTATAGTAGTTGTCGCCGTTATTGGGATCTACCTCAGCGGCATGAATAAAATGTTTTATCGCCTCGTCGTATAATCCGAGCACGATACACAGACTACCCGCCCTGGATAAAACGTACACGTTATCGGGCTGTTCCTCCAGTGCTTTTCTGTAGTAATCCAATGAAGCCTGATACTGCTTGTTTGCAAACGCGGCTTCCGCGCTTGCAAGCATTTCCTCGTAATTATATTCGTTCATTATGATACCCTCTCGCTCTCTATATTAATTTTCCGTTTAAATCTTTCTTAAGCAAACAACCTGTTATTTTTACCGATTCCTCCGCCCAAGCCGCTGATGCTCACGGGGCCCAAATTGAATACGGGCAGCGACGGCATTGAAATTGTCAGCTTATCCAAAAACAGGGTGGGAACACTGGTGCGCGGTATAGTCCGAAGGCCCTTTCCGAACAGTCCTTCGGGAATATCTTTTTGGGAAATAAACAATCCGGAAAAATCCGCCTCACCGGTCGCCCTGCCGAATAATGAAGATGTACCGATCTTGATATTTTTCATTAACGACATCGGAGTCGGAGCAGGTGCACCATCGAGTATCTTAAGGTATCTGTCAAAATTGCTCGACGCACGCGCTATCTTTGACGCTTCAATATTTTCCATAACTCTTACTCTGGTCTGCGATCTGATACGCTGTTTCTCTATACTCAAGGGAGCTTCGCCGAAATGACTTGATTCACGGGCGATCCTCGATTTTTCGATATTCTCCATGACTCTCGTCTTTATTTCAAACTGTTGAGCTTTAAAATTCAGCCCATCCGATACCGCACCAAACCCGGTGCTGAATGCCATGTCTAACAACAACGTTTCTATAGAGTACGAACCGTCATCCATACCAAAAGCCACGTCGATGCCCAATCCCGTAAGGCTTTCAATTCCGCCTTTTATCGCATTTCCGGGCATATTCGCTACTATGTGTTTTAAAAACTTGCTGTCGATATTCAGGATCTTTCCCATGCCTTCAGACAACTTACTCGTGAATCCCGTGAACTTCATCACGCTTCCCACCAAAGCGGAAACAGCGCCACCTTTGAAGCCCTCGTATACCGTCCGAGCGAAATCGTAGTCTTCGAAGCCTAAAACGGTTTCGCCTTCCATAACAGTCTGATTGAAAAAGTCAAGAGCCACACCTGTTCCTGCGCCCTGAACAAACTCACTTGCGATAAATCCGCCCACTCCGGAAAAGCTTGCAGCGATCTGTCCTGCCGCAAACAGCGTCGCACCTACCGCAGCACCTGCCACAGCGCCGAACAATCCGCCCTTAAACACTTCCACAAGATCAACGTCACCGTCGCCCTGGTACGATTTCCATCCGGCGACACCCATTCCGATACCGGCACCGAGTACGGCGAATCCTGCTATCAGAAGCGCTCCTGTACCACCTGTGATTATCGTAAAACCGATGAGCAAAACACCGCCGACAACAGTTACTACGGTAGCGCCGATTACAAAGATCTCATCGGCACATTCAACCAGCGTTTCTACAATAAATTCACCTGCGGAAACCAGCGTATCCAAGAACTTATCCAACAGACTCTTCTTTTCTTCCTCGACCACCACGGGACGGAGATGCTCGTTCATCTGATAAAATTCTTCTTTATTTTTACGCACAAGCTCTGCCGCATCTTTGTCCATATTAATGGCAAGAGTGAGAAAATCATCGAAACGTCTGCCCATATCGATCAGATTATGTTTCTTGCTTTCTTCGTTATAAATACGTTTCCGCAGTGATTCGACAGCACCGCCGAGATTACCGATTCCGCCCTCAAGATTGCTTACAGCATTTTTGACAGACTGAAAGCTTGATATAACCGAATCAATATCTTCATCGAGAGCGTCAACACCGAGCGCAAACTCAACGATCGCAGAAAAACCGTCCAAACCTCCGGCATTTAATTCTATTCGCATATCACACTGCCTCACATTTAATTATATTCTTATATTATTGCATCAAAGATTTCTGATCTGACGACGTAACGAACTTTGAGTGTTATTGCAATTTCTGATCTTAGTAGTCAAAGTTCCGATACGATCGTTCAGCGCTTTTATCTGACGGTCGATCGCGTCAATAGCACTGATAAGTCTTCTTTCCTCGTTTTCAAACTCCTGAAGCGCATTGGACGAATGTCTGTTTTCATGCACCTTTTCGGTGTGAAACTTATCGGCAAAGTCAGCAGACTGAACACCGGTACATCTGATGCAACCTTTGAAATCACTGCCCGCCGAATCGGAGGATTTGTTCACTCTCTTTATTTTTTCGGGAATGTTCACGGAAAAGAATCCGCCCGAACCTTCCATCATATCTATGATCTTCCGTACTCCGTCAAGACGTTTTTCAAGGTTTTGTTTTTCTTTTCTTGAGTTTGCCAGATCCGTTGACGCGCGTTTTTTGCTTGATTCATATTCCGTTTCGTTTTTTTCGGATCTTCTCAGCTCATTGTACAAACTTTGCAATTTTTTGTTATCAGCCAAACCATTCACACCTTTCAAAAAGAATCGTAATTAAAACGGAACGAACTCAAGGGAACTTACGTACCATGCATCAGCCTGCTCCACCATATACACGATACCTTCCTTTGTGAACTTAATGTCAGCTATCGCATAAGTGATGTTGGCATATATGTCCGCATAACTGCCGTGCACTTTCGTTTCAACGATATCCACCTGGATCGATTCCAAAAATTCCTGAGCGTCAAGCCCTTCTTCGTTCAAAATGGCAGAGGAGACCTTTTCATATATTTCATATTTATCAACGGTCGTTCCGCCCCATTTTCCTACAAGCTCGATACCGCTGATGGCAAGCGCAATAGGTTCAGCCACAGCAGGATCGATGCAGCGAAGGATACCGTCGATATCCAGCTTGTTGCACTTAAGCACAAAATCTTTAAGGCGCTGTTCAGCCGCCGAAGGGTCCCCGCCCGAGCAACCGGTCATCGTGCAAGCAAATATACCTATCATAATAAAGAGAGCGCAAACCCTCAGCCATACTGTGCGTTTCATTAATGTATCCTCCTACCGAATACGAAAAGTTGATATAGCGATTGTAGCACATTTTTGTGCATTTGTCAAGTGTTTTTGTAAAAAAAACACACATTTTGGAAATGTGTGTCACTTTGTTTGTTTCTTAAACATTTCCAAATTATGTACTTTTTTCGTTTCGGCGAATTTGCAGGCATATTTTTCAGCCCATAGAGTGCCGACAATATAAAATACATTATATATACAAAGACACACCGGCTTACAAAGACGGTGTGTCATGAATATCAATTATTCTTCTGCGTTCTTCATTGCTGCGAAACATTCGCTGCAATATACGGGTCTGTCGTTGCTGGGCTGGAAGGGAATCTTCGCTTCGCCACCGCACTTAGCGCAAACTGCTGTGTGATATTCTCTGGCGGGCTTGCCTGCGTTCTTTCTTGCATCGCGGCATGCTTTGCATCTCTGGGGTTCGTTCTGGAAGCCTCTTTCAGCATAGAAAGCCTGCTCACCTGCTGAGAAAATAAACTCCTCGCCGCAGTCCTTACAAACCAATTTCTTGTCTTCGTACATGATAATACCTCGCTTTGGTAAAAAATATTTTATTTGCCCACGGACGGACTTGCACCGCCACCTTTGAAAATCAACGCTCTGTTTAAGCTACCGGGACATAATGACTTAATTATATGATTTTTCTGAGCTTCGTCTTGGCGCGCGCCATAGCATTAAGCACGGACTTTTCACTGACACTGAGTATCGCCGCCGCCTCAGACGTTGCCGCGCCCTTCGCAATAAGCGAAAATACGCTGTATTCGTAATCCGTAAGAGAGGCGCGTATCTTTTTCTGCAAACGCTCGACTTCTTCTTCCGATATAAGTGTCTCAAGAGGCGTGTCCTCCGTCGGAAGCACCGAGGAGTCGATAAGCTTTTCAAGCGATTCCTCACCAATGCTTGTCTTCTTTGCGCAGACGCGGCGCAAAAACGACACAAGCCTGTTCTTTATGCAGATCTTCGCGTAAAGGCCGAAGGTCGTGTTTTTTCCCTCTGTATACGACATGACCGCATTGTAAAGCGCAATGCTTGCTTCCTGCATCAGATCGTCGATACCCGCATCCGCGGAGATATCATCGGAATAAAACTGATTTGCAAGAGATGCCATAAGCGGTGAATACACCTGCAGCAATCTTCCGAAAGCATCACGGTCGCCATGTTTGGCAAGAGTAACGTCTGTGGATTGTTGCATTTTTGCCTCCCCTTGTGCGCTTGTTTTAGGAAGCGTACGAATTTACTATTTATATTATAGCTCCTTTTTTTAAAAATGTCAATAGAAATTAAAAAAAAATTCACTAAATTCACGACAAAATATTGAATATTTGCATTATTGTGTGATAAAATCAGTATATCAAGTTAATTTTTGACAAAGGGGCACACATATTTTGAAATTAAAAGAACCTGCAGATATAAAACTTTATATACTCACTCTTATGCTTTATGTAGACTATCCTTTGAGATATTCACAGATAAACGACATAGTGGTACAAGATGAATTCGTAAGCAATTTTGATTTCATCGACCAATTTGAAGAACTGAAGGAAGCTCAATTCATCAGATGCACCTCACCCGATATGTACGAGATAACGGAAACGGGAGCATTCATCGCACGCACTCTGAAGGGGGATATTTCCGGATATATAAGAGAAAACGGTATTCGCCACGCAATACAGCTTTTATCGTTTGAAAAAAGCAAAACGAAAATAAAAACGGAGCTTACACCCGGTGAGGGTGACACGGTTGACCTTACGTTGCAGATATTCAGACGCGGTCAGCGTGTTATCTCCGTTACCGTCAATGCCGAAACTGATTTTCAAGCAAAAAGAATGGAACATTCATTCACCGAAAACTCCGAACATCTTTACAAATTCATATATTCATTTCTGATGGGCGAGGGAGGTTATTAACCTCACCCCCGTATGTTGCCGCACGTTATCAGGCACTCAAACGCACATCGGAGACATTCTTTATCAAACGTAAACGGTTTTTTGACGTTTACGTTTTTTTGCGTTCTCAAAACTTTACGGCCAAGCTCCGTTTTGTATATTCTCGGCGCATCTTTGGCATTTTCGTGTAAATACGAGGCAAGCGACAGTATTTCTTCCTCGTTTTCAAGCGGTGTTTTTTCCTCGATTTGCAAAAGCGAAAGCTCATAAGATGAACAGACTCCCGTTTCGGGTATACCTGTATCCCTTTGCCATTCCAGAACGGCGCGTTCAACATCACGCGAGTATATTCCATCGCAAAATCCCGAATAATAACCGAGTGTACGCAGAGCCCTTTGTATTGCCTCGACCTCATCCCCCTCGTATTTTTCGGCAGAAAATGCCGAAGCTGAAAACGTCAGCAATAAAATGATAACGGATATTATTATAAAAAAACGCATAGTATACTCCCGAAACATAATATTTAAAAAGCACGGTGCTTGATAAAATGAACGCAATTTTTATTATTTTGCATCGCTTTAATTATTATCTTCAAAAAATACACAAAAATCCCTCATCTTTTTTTGAATTATATGGTGACAAATCAAAAAAACTATGGTATAATTATAATGAATTATTATAGCGAAGGTAAAATATGAAGAAAAACGTATCAATCGATATCGTATCGAAGCAATTCAAGCTTGAAGGAGATTTCTTCTCTCCGCAGAACGAAGACGAAAAGGAAGAAAAAATAGAAATATCGACCGAGGGTGTTTTATCCCTTGAAAACGGTAAGCTCGCAGTAAGCTATGACGAAACTGAGCTTACGGGAATGGACGGTGCGCACACGGTGCTTGAATTCAGTACCGACGAGCCTGACACCGTTACGATGACAAGAAGCGGCTCAGCTTCAACATCAATGATATTTAAGGAAAATTCACGCTGTATGTCAACGTACGAAACGGGTGTGTTCCCGCTTGAAATGTGCATCACGACAAAAAGCGTTGAAAACTCCCTTGATATAGACGGCGGTAAAATAATAATCGACTACACCGTGGAAATACACGGGGTATGTATGGAAAGAACGTATCTTACCGTCACAGTAACAGTATAAAAACAACAGAAAATAAATTAAGAGGTAATGTGAAATGTCGAAAATTTATGATGATTTTAAATCACCCGGCGTCTATTACAGAGGCAAGCCGTTCTGGTCTTGGAACGGAAAGCTTGAAAAAGATGAGCTTCTGCGTCAGGTAGACGTGCTGAAAGAAATGGGCTTCGGCGGTTACTTTATGCACTCAAGAACAGGTCTTGTTACCGAATATCTCGGTGAGGAATGGTTCGAGCTTGTCAACGCCGTCGCTGATAAGGGCGAAAAGCTTGGTCTTGAAAACTGGCTTTATGACGAGGACAGATGGCCCTCGGGTACTGCGGGCGGTTTTGTTACGATGAACCCCGAATATTCCGCAAGCTATTTGAGATGCGAAACAACAGACGGACGTGATTTTGAGTTTTCCGATGGGGATATCATCGCATTTTCCTGCGATATGCTTCCCGAAAAAAGCGAATTTGCATTTACAAACGATAAGGTTATAACAAAAGACACACCCAAGTCCGAATACGAAGGTAAGACGGTGCTTTCCTTCTCCGTTGAAAAGGCGGCAAAGGGCAGCTTCTACAACGGCTATACATACGTTGACACGATGAATCCCGAAGCTATACGCAGATTTATCGATTTGACACACGAAAAGTATGCCGACAAGTGCGGTAAGCGTATCGGCACATCGGTTTGCGGTATTTTTACAGATGAGCCCCACCGTGGCGCTGTTATGTGCGGATTTTCCACGGGAAGCTCAAAGAAGCCCTCGTGGGTAACCCCCTACACACCCAAGCTTTTTGAAAAGTTCACGGAAAAATACGGCTACGACCTCAAAGAACGTCTTCCCGACCTCTTTTTACAGCGTGACGGCGAGAAGATGAGCCAGGTAAAATGGCACTATATGGATCTGGCAGAGGACCTTTTCCTGAAATCCTTTGCAGTTCAGATAAACGACTGGTGTAATGACCACAATATGCAGCTTACAGGCCACGTTCTCCACGAAGATACATTCACAACACAGGCTTGTATGATAGGCTCTATCATGCGTTTCTATGAACACATGGCAGTTCCCGGCGTTGACGTTCTTTCCGAGGGCAACAGAGGCTATTGGATAGTAAAGCAGCTTTCATCCGTTGCACGTCAGACGGGCAAAACAAGAATGCTTTCCGAGCTTTACGGCTGTTCAGGCTGGCAGATGGACTTCGAAAGCCACAAGTGGACGGGCGGATGGCAGGCTCTGTTCGGTATCAACCTGCGTTGCCACCACCTTTCATGGTACTCAATGCAGGGTGAGGCAAAGCGTGACTACCCCGCAAGTATTCTTCATCAGTCCGCATGGTACAAGGATTACCCCGTTGTTGAGGACTTCTTCTCAAGACTTCACGTTGTTCTCGGCGCAGGTAAGCCTATATGCGACACGCTCGTTATCAACCCCGTTGAAAGCACGTTCGGACTTATTCATCCCGGCTGGAGCATAAAGCTCGGCACAAACAATAAGGACGTTGCATATATCGAAAATATGTACTTCACACAGTTCCATTGGCTCTCCGGCGCAAAGCTTGACTTTGACTACGGCGACGAGGAAATGATGAGCAGACTTGCATCCGTTGTAATTGAAGACGGCACACCCTACATCAAGTTCGGTGAAATGAAGTACAAGAGCGTTGTTGTAAGCGGTATGTACACAATGCGCTCCACAACTCTGGGTATTCTCCGTGAGTTTGCAAATGCAGGCGGTAAGGTAATCCTTGCAGGCTTTGCGCCCGATTATATCGATGCGCTGAAGTCCGATGCGTTTGACAAGCTTGAAAACATCGAAAGAATTCCGTTTGAGGGCACTGCGCTCGTTAAGGCAATAAAGGCGGCAAACGGCTTCACGGCATCCGTTAAGAACGCAATGGGCGATGAGCTTACAGACGTTTACTGTCAGTGTAGATGCGACGGCGATGACACATACGTTGTATTTATGAATATGAATAAGACCGTTTCCTACTACAACTGCACGGTTGAGATAAACCGCGACGGTGACTGTGAGGAATGGTTCGCGCTTGACGGTACAAAGGCACTCGTTAAGTCGAGCGAAAACGGCAAGATAACATTTGTTACCGACTTCTATGCCGCAGGCGAACACGTATACAGAGTATGCAAGAAGTCCGACCTTGCACCCGTAAAGGCACTTACAGAGGTCGCATCATATCCTCTCGGCGAGGAATTTGACATTGAGCTTTCCGAGGACAACGTACTCGTTCTCGACTTTGCTGACCTTGAGGTTGACGGCAAGAAGCTTGCTGAAAATCTTGAAGTTCTCAAGGCTGACCAGCTCGTTCGTGATACGTACGGCCTTGCTCACCGCGGCGGTGAAATGATCCAGCCTTGGTTCTTAGGTCTTCAGGAGCAGAAGAAGCACGGCAGAGTTGCCCTTGAATACAGCTTCTTTGCTGAATATATCCCCGAAAAATTCGATTTCGTATGCGAAACACCCAACCTCTGGACGGTTACAATAAACGGCGAAAAGATGACGGCTGAGGAAACGGGCAGATGGATAGACGAAGCATTCCACAAGTTCACACTTGAAGGAAGCGCTCTGAAGCTTGGCAAAAACACCGTCCGTCTTGAAGCAGACTTCTACGAAACACTCAATATCGAGGCTGTTTATATCGTCGGTGACTTCGGTGTTTCCGTACACCACAGCGACAAGACGATGATAAAGCCCGTAACACACGTGTTCCACGGCGACATCGCAAAGCAGGGACTTCCTTTCTACTCGGGCGCTGTAACATACAAGACAAATATCTCGTTCAACCCCGGCGACCGTGTATTCGTACGCTTGCCCGACTTTGAAGCGGCAGTTGTCAAGGTTTCCGCAAACGGCGCTGAGCCGAAGGCGATCGCTTGGCAGCCGTACGAAGCGGAAATTACCGACATGCTTAACGCAGGTAACAACACACTTTGCCTTGAATACGTGCTTACACGCCGTAACACATTCGGACCGCTTCACTCCAAGCCTGCAAGACACGGTGCATACGGCCCCGAAACGTTCTTGCTCAGAGGCGACAGCTGGACAGATGATTATATCTTCTTGCCCGAAGGTATGACGGCAGTTCCCGAAATAATCATCAAGAACTGATGAAACAGCTTGTATTCCGTATTTGCGGATTCCTTCTGTTTGCAACAATACTTATAGCGGCTATCGTAACTTCCCTCGGTGAAAACGGGGGAAGTTATTCCGATATGGCGGAAATGTTACAGGGTGAGCCTGCTGTAAGGTCAGGGGCGGTATACTACAACAGACTGACGAAAAAACAGCAGTATATATACGATGCTATCGTAAAGTCGGCTGAAAATCTTGAATACACGACGGAGCAAATGCCGTTTGTGGCAGAAGAAACGGACGTTACAGCGGCATCAAATGCAATTTTGAACGACCTGCCGGAATACTTTTATATCGATACTGACGGTTTTTCCCTCGGTGAATATAAATACACAGAAATAATTTCCGAGGAGGAAACAAAAGAAGTATCGGGGCAAAGCATAATCGACGAAAAATATACGTGTCTTATGATACCGTATACGGAAACGCTTGATGAGCTGAAGCTGAAAAGAACAAGGCTGAGTGCGGCAATTTCAAAGGCGCAGTCGCTTGTGTCGGAGCTTGAAAATGACCTTGAAAAGCAGACAGCGCTGCACGATTACATCATCAGCATTTGCGAAAAATCGCAAAGCGGGGCATATTCCTCAAACGTCTACGGCGCACTCGTTGAGGGTGAGGCGAATTCGGAGGGCTACCACAAGGCATTCAAGCTTCTCTTGAACCGCGCGGGGATAATTTCCCACCTCGTTTACGGTGAGGTCGGCGGCACTCGATCCGTCTGGTGTACGGTGCTTATAGGCGATAAATATTACAACACCGACGTTTACGAGGATGACCTTGACAAACAGTTTGACGATGAAAGCTTCCGCGGAGCCGTCACACACGCATATATGAACATTTCCGATGAGGCAATCGGCGTAACACACAAAAACAAGAGCGATGAGCTTCCGAAATGCACCGACGGCGAAACGTATTATACGGCAAATAAGCTCGTTTGCGCAAACGAGGGAATGACGGAAAAGCTTATTTCCGAAAAGCTTTCCGACCTTGTCAAGTACAAAAGGCGCACAATTGAGCTGTACTGCACGTACGATGTTACCGAAAGTGACGTTGAAACGTATGTTTTCAGACAGTTTGAGCTGCTTTATCCCGACTACACGTGCGAATGTAAAATGATAAAGCCGAAGGCTTCCTTTGATGCGTATACGCTTATCATCAACTATCTGCCGAAAACACAGGAAAACGCAAAGTAACATATAAAAATCATTTTATTTTCACAAAATCATCATAATTAAGGGGTATAATCGTTACAGTGGTAACGGTCGTACCCTTTTTTGAATGAAATGCCTTCGGCATTAAATGCGGCACAGCCGCCCAAAATGCTTGTGTCGGCACAAGCATGAAATGATATTCGTTTGACAACGAATATCGTGATTTAAGGAATAAAATAATTTATTAATTATTATTACGGAGTAAAATATGAAAAAAACGATAGCGGCGATACTTTCTGTTTGCACGGTGCTTTCGCTGTGTGCGTGCGGTGACGAAAGCACAGCGGATACGTTACACACAAACGGCGTGACGGATGAAATGAATATTACGAACAGCGTACATACGCCATCGACAGACACATCAGATGTATTTGACACGGTCAACGTTGACGATATAATATCGGAATTTCTTACCCAAGCCGAGAGCGAGGGCATCGCACCCGAGGCAAAGGAAGACGGCGTGCGCTTGCTCGGCGACAAAATAGAATATGACGGCGACGGAATAACCGTTGACAAACAGACGGCAACCGTCAACAAAGCAGGTACATACACATTTTCGGGTACGCTCAACGACGGCCAGATAATTGTTGATGTGCCTAAAACCGACAAGGTAACACTCATATTGAACGGTGTCATGATACACTGCGAGAAAAGTGCGCCCGTGTATATAAAAAGCTGTGATGATGCGGCATTGACGCTTACGGAGGGAACAGTCAACACGCTTTCCGACGGCACTGCGTACGAATATGACACAGCAGAGGAAAATGAGCCTAATGCCGCGCTTTTTTCAAAGGATGACCTTGAGATAAACGGCAAAGGCACGCTTGTTGTCAAGGCGAATTACAACAACGGAATAACCTCGAAAAATGACCTTGAAATAAAGGATGCGACCGTAAATGTTTCATCAAAGCACGACGGCATCAGAGGTAAGGATTCCGTTTGTATCAAAAGCGGTACTGTCAACGTGTCATCGGGCGGTGACGGTATAAAATCAAATAATGCCGATGAAGCTGACAGAGGATATATAGATATCAACGGCGGTGTGCTTAATGTAAGCGCATCGGAAGACGGTATACAGGCAGAAACGGTGCTTACTGTTAACGGCGGTGAGCTGCTCATCAAAACAGGAGGCGGTTCAGGTACTTCGTGGTCGGGAAATCCGTACGGAGATGCAAGCGAGGCAAGCGCAAAGGCATTGAAGGCATCGGTCGGTGTGAACGTGAACGGCGGCAAAATTTCCATTGACAGCGCAGACGATGCCGTTCACTCAAACAAGGATGTGACGATCGCAGGCGGAAATATCACAGCTTCGTCGGGGGACGACGGTGTTCACGCAGATGAAACGCTCACTATATCGGGCGGTAAAATGAATATCAAAAAAGCCTATGAGGGGCTTGAGGGTGTCACGATAACGATAAGCGGCGGCGAAACGTACGTCAAGGCATCCGATGACGGAATAAACGGCGCAGGCGGTAACGATAATTCCGCAAGTGAGGGCGGACGTCCCGGTGCGTGGGGCGGTATGCATGAATCATCAAATGCAGAAGTCACGGTGTCGGGCGGATATCTTTATATAAATGCCGACGGCGACGGGCTTGATTCAAACGGAAGCTTCACAATGACAGACGGTACGGTCATCGTTGACGGCCCGACAAACGGCGGCAACGGCCCGCTTGATTACACATCGTCATTCACCGTTTCGGGCGGTATGCTTATTGCCGCAGGCTCAGCGGGAATGGCACAGAATGTAAGTTCATCTTCAACACAGTGCGCCGTACTTGTATACGTGTCGGGACAAGGCGGAGATACGTTTACAATATCAAAGGGCGGCGAAAGCATAATATCTCATACACCTGCCAAAAAATTTGAATGTGTGCTCGTTTCATCTCCCAAGCTTGAAAAAGGTGTGGAATATACGGCTAAAGCAGGAAACGGCACAGCGGTAACGTTCACGCAGTCAAATATTGTAAGCACAGCAGGTTCAGGCGGCGGAATGGGCGGAGGCATGCGCCCGGGCGGCGGCAACCGACCGCAGATGCCCCCAAGCGGCAATCAGGGCGGCCGTCCGACAATATAAAGTAAACACGGAGCAAACAAAAAAACGGTAGGAATTCCTACCGTTTTTTATAATACCGTGCATTATACTTCATTTACGGTGCAACAGCTTCATTAATATCGGCTTGACCGTACATTTCACGTTATATATCCACATCTTGTATTTTTTGCGCATCCTGCCGAGGAAAAGTGAAAACCGATAAGGCTTAAAAAATGCTCTGAGTGAATTTTTCAACGATTTTCCGTTACAAAGAAGATCAAGGTTGTATTCTTCGGATAAATACATCTGCTCCTTCGTGCTTAACGTTCCGAAATGAACCAACATTACGCTGTACTTAAACTGTCCGTTTTTCACCTTCGCTTTTCCGTTAAGTATATCCGCATGCAATTTTTTTCCGTCTACAGGGTAAAAAGAGAAAATCGTATATTTACCGTTTAAAGGATTTACTGAACGCACCGGACGAAGTCCGTAAAGTGCCATACTGAGCGCCATAAGCGGCTCGTCTGCGGGCTTACGGAAGTATTTGAATTTGTATTCGTAATAGTGATCTTTTATCTCACAGCAAGTGTCGTACACCTTATTCAGTATATCGCTTTTGCGGAAAAACATAATTCCGCCGTGCATATCGATACAGAACTTGACATCTTCGGCATAGCTTCCTATATTACAAAGCTTAAAAAACCCGTCATCGGATTCCTTCGGAAGCACGATACCGAAGCACGACACATCGTCTGCACCGTCAAACATATCGAAAAATACGTTAAGATCGCCGTACGCAAGACAGTCCGCATCGATAAATATCGTTTCGTCATACGGAACGATCTTGAGCAGCGACAGTTTATCAATATAGGAACGCGTTGCGTTTTCCAGAATGACAACGTCGTCAAACGCTTCCGTAAAAGAATTCTCTTTGTCGCATACAATGGCAAAGGGAAGTGGATCGGATGAAAAGTATCTGTAAGATCTGAGCAGATTGTACGCGATCTTATAGTATTGCTCATCACCCGTCGCTATCGTAACAAAACCTCGTTTCATTATAAAGAGCAAAAAGTATTCTCTTTTTCAAGAGCTACTGCATTTTCCTTTCTGTATTTTCCTCAGAATATCGGCTACAGGATCTCTCTGTATACTCTCAGAACGTTCTTGTAGAATATTTTCTCTATAAGATCGTCCGAGAATCCCTGACGTTTCATTTCGTCAACAAACAGGGGCATATACGAAGCATTTGCCATTGCAAGGCCTTGACTTGAAATACCGTCATAGTCCGAGCCGAAGCCCACGGAATCCTCACCGCCCTTGTTCACGAGGTGCTTGATGTGGTTTACTGCAAGCTCAAAGGATACACCGTATTCTTCACGTGTCAAGTCCTTCATAAACTCACAGCAGAAGTTGACACCCGCAACACAGCCACGTTCGCCCATTTTCTTTATCATATCGTCGGATATGTTACGCGTATGGTCAAAAATGCTTCTTGCGTTCGTATGGCTGTCAACAAACGGCTTTTTGGAATGTTCCAAAATATCGTAAAGACCTTTATCGGAGATGTGCGCCGTATCAACGATGATGCCGAGATTTTCCATTTCCTCAACGAATTCAAAACCGAGAGGAGTAAGACCGTTTGCCGTTTCCTTGATATCAACACCTTTTTCGATGTCGATACCGTTGGGGGTTGTAAGCGAATTGTTATAATTCCAGCAAAGGTTCATCATTCGGACACCGCGCTCGTAAAAATGGCGCAGATTCTCTGTTTTACCCTCGCAGGCTTCGCCTTCCTCGACGGTAAGCAGGGCTGATAACAGCCCTGCTTTTGCGTTTTTCTCAATATCCTCGAATTTATAAACAGGTGCGATATAAGCTTTATTAAGCTCCAGCTGTTCATAATAGAGGTCGATGAGCGCGTTTGCGTAATTAAACGGCTCTTTTCTCGTTGCGAGATTCACAAATGCCGCAAAGTTCTGCACAAGGCAGTCGCCCTTTTGCAGTTTTTTTATGTCTATGTGAAGCTCATTTTCGTAAAGTGAATACTGTTGCCCTCTTTCCTTGCGGTAATACATTTCGGCAACCGTATCACAGTGCATATCGATATATTTCATTACATCAAAGACCTGTAAAGCGTTGAAAGTGTAGTTGTGTCTGTGATCTCTTTGTCTGCGATAACGATAAGACCGTCAACCGTTATTGTGATGACCTTGCCCTGTGCGGCAACGGCATCGTTTACGGCAACGTATGTAACGCCGCAAACCTTACCTGCATCTGTGAGTGAATCGGAGGAAAGTCCGAGTGTTGTTTCCGCAAATACTCTGGGCAGGTAAACAGTACCCTTTTCACCGAGCGCTACAGCCTTTGTGGAGTCTCCGCAAAGCATTACCTGCTGACCGCTGACATATGCGTTGTAGGAGCCTGCCTTGAGAACTACCATATTACTTTCGAGGCAAGCGGGAGCTGCCATTGTTGAGCCGTTTGTTGTGTATCTGTAGTTGAATCTGCCGTTGGGAGCAGCATCGCCGAGGTCGAGGAACTGCATAATTTCCTTACCGTCTGCAACAGAATTGTCAGCCCACTTGAAGTCAAACGTGTCGCCGAGTGCAACCGTGCTCTTTGCAACCTTGATAACGATAGTATTGCCCGTTACCTTGAATTCAGCCTCACCTGCGGAGGAAAGACTCCATTCTGCGTTCTTTTCTGTTGTTGCGAACTTTTCAACGGAAGCCTTGTCGCCGTTCTGTGAACGGTTGATTATGTAGTCATAACCGTACCAGCCTGTCTTGGCATCGCAGTCAACGTCGATAAAGAGGTTCATCCAGTTTGTTCCCTCTGCCGCTGTGATGTCAGAAGCACATTCAGCGTAGAAGTATACGTTATCAGCATCTGCCGATACCTTGGAAACAACAAAGTCGTTTCTGCCTGTTTCGTTTACATATTTTGCGTTTGATACGTAAGCAACCTCGTTACGGTGAGTGATGTCGCCCTGATAATCGCGGAATTCAGGACCTACAGCGTACCACTGCGTGCTGTCGCCTGCAAGGTCAATAGTCTTCTGACCGAATGCGGACGGAATTGCTCTTGTACCCTTGTAATTTCTGATGTTGAGCGCTGTCTGGTAGTAGTAGTTATCCTTGTAAAGTCCCTTGACGGGTTCTACGTCACGTGAGAATTCGGGGTTGAATGCGTCAACGTAGTAGTTTTTCTTGAGCGGATCGCCTGAATCTACCTTGTATGTGTTGGCAACCGTCATACCGTCGTGGTTTGTAAGGGAGTTGGATTCCCATCTTCCTGCCCACCATTCGTTCCAGCCGACGATCATAATAATACCGGGATTCTGTTCGATAGCGTTGTTGAAGTGTTCCTGATAAGCGATACCCTTACCGGATGTACCGTCGTTAACGAGTGAGAATGAATAATCAGTTGAATCGGGCTGTTTACCGTTCGAGAAGCTTCTGCCCGCTGTTGCGCCGCAAGTGCCGTTTGCCCAGAAACCGGACATTACGATCATCTGCTCAAGCTCACCCTCGGGTGAAAGACCGGGCTTCTGGAATACGTCGCCCCAAGGCCAGCAGCCGTTACCGCGTGTTTCGCTGTACCATGACTGTGTGGAGTCTGCCCAGCTTCTGCGGAACGTGAAGAAATTGTTCATTTCTTCGGATTCGAGAACGTCGTTCTGTGCAAGTACCAAGGGCTTTCCGTCGTAGAAATACCAAAGATCCTTGAATCTGTCTACGGAGTAGAGCATTGACCAAAGCTGGGGTATAGTAAGAGCTGCATTTGATGCGCCTACAAAGCTGTCGCCGCAGTGGAATACGATCTGAGGTGTGTTGTATCCTTCTTCGCGCATATCAGCCATTGTGTTGAGTATGAGAAGGAGTGACTCCTCGTAAACGATACCGTTCGTGTAGTCGAAGAACAAAAAGTCAACGCCTGCATCGTTAAGCATATACATATGCTTTCTTATTACCCAGGCATCGTTGGAATGATAGTAGCCGAAGTAAGGCTCAGCCCAGTAGTGCGCAAAGCCCTGCGAGCCTTGCTTCATAACACTTTCAAGACCTGCAACGCCGCCTTCGTAGTAAGCCTTGCTGTGGTCATAAAGCGTTCTGCCCGAACCCTGATGCCACATGAAGTAGAAGATACCAACGTCGTTGCCGTTTACAGCCTTTTCACCGGGAACGATAACTCTGCCCTCGTCATCTGTTGCTACCCAAGTGTCGGAGAATACATCCTTTGTAAAGAGGTAGTCGGGAGATGTGTCTGTCTTGTATATCGTGGATGAACCTGTGATTGTGAAGTTCCTTACGTATACCTTATCATTTTTGTCAGGATAGTGACACCAGAAGGAAGCCTGACCGCTTTTGGGAACCTCGCAGTTGTTCGTGAATGCAGGTGTTGTTTTATTACCTTCATAAAATTCTACCGTTGCATTCTCAGGGGTGCCCTTGATGACAACGCGTGCCAGGAGCACTTCCTTATCGTTATCATCATCGGCAAAGAATGATATTTCATTCTTTACGGGATCGTCAACTACACGGAAGTGGCGAAGCTCCTCGAAGCTGACGGGGGAGGAAACGTACTGGTTACCGGGAGCGTTGGGCCATGTACCTACACGCATACCGATGTTGTTCTGCTTGATAACAAACCATACACCCTCATTTACAGTCGGGTCATAGCCTGTGTTACGAAGACCGAAATAAAGAGCGTCCCAGCCTGTACCGGGCATTGTACACTGGAGCTGGCCTTCATAAATGGATGTTGATGTTTCGCCGAAAGATTTTATAACTCTGAACTGCGAAACGGTTTCCTTGAGGAACTGTGCGGAGGAGCTGTTATTTCTGCCCACTTTTATATTCATAGGCTGTGAGAAAACACCTGCGGCAACACTGTCCATATTAAAAGTGTATTTTTCGCTTACAGTTTCGGTCTTTTCCGTGTACTGTGTCTGTGTGAGCTTGAGCTCACCTAAATTGGGATCATCCGTCACGCCGTTGGGCGCTGTGCCGACATCACCGGGGTTAGTATCGGTGTTCGTCGTTCCGTCACCCTTGTCACAGCCGACGCTGAATATCATCAGCGCCGCTATGAGGACGGACAATGATCTGCATAAAAACTTTTTCATAATCATATGTCCTTTCAAATTTTAATTTCTATTACATCAACGACTTATAAAGAACGTCGAGTACGCTCATATCTGTAATTTCGCTGTCTGCAATAACGATAAGACCGTTATCGGAAACAGTTATTACCTTACCCGATGCCGTTACCGCATCGTTGATCATAACGTATTTAATGCCGTAATGCTCACCGACCTCTGTCAGCTTATCGGCTGCAAGGCCGAGCTTCTCTGATGCAAATGTTTCGGGAACATATATCTTGCCTTGCTCACCGATTGCTGTTGCCTTCGTGCTTGCGGCGCTTATCATTACCTGCTCACCGCCTACATAGGCATTGTATGAATTAGCCTTGAGAACTGTCATACCGCTTGTAAGTGCCGCAGGTGTGGGAGCTGTAACGGCTTCTGTCGTGTATCTGTAGTTGAATCTGCCGTTCGGAGCCGCATCGCCAAGGTCAAGGAACTGCATTATTTCCTTACCGTCGGAGATGGAATTGTCAGCCCACTTGAAGTCGAATGTGTTACCGAGAGCTACAACACTCTTTGCAACCTTGATAACGATAGTCTTGCCGTCAAGTTTGAATTCAGCCTCGCCTGCAGATGAAACGCTCCATTCAGCGTTCTTTTCTGTCGTTGCGAACTTTTCAACAGATGCCATATTACCGTTCTGCGAACGGTTGATTATGTAATCATAACCGTACCAGCCCGTGGAGGCGTTGCAGTCAACGTCGATAAAGAGGTTCATCCAGTTCGTTCCCTCTGCCGCCGTGATGTCATTTGCACATTCAGCGTAGAAGTATACGTTGTCAGCGTCTGCCGATACCTTGGAAACAACGAAGTCATTTCTGCCCGTTTCGTTCTTGTACCATGAATCAACAACGGAACCGTCGCAGTCACGGTGGAGCGTATCGCCCTGATAATCACGGAATTCAGGGCCTACAGAGTACCACTGTACGGCACCGGCTGTCATATCAACGGTCTTCTGACCGAATGCGGTGGGAACTGCTCTTGTTCCCGTGAACTTTCTTACGTTTGCAACCGTCTGATAGTAGTAGTTGTCCTTGTAAAGTCCCGTAACAGGCTCAATATCACGTGAGTATTCGGGGCTGAACAGGTCAATGTAGCTGTACTTTTTAACAGGGTCCTTCGAATCAACTCTGTATGTACCTGCAATAAGCTGACCGTCATTTTTAAGCTGATCCGTGGAGTGTCTTCCTGCGCCCCATTCGTTCCAGCCGATAAGCATAAGAACTGTCGGGTTTGTTTCGTGCGCACGGTCGAACTGTTCCTGATATGCAAGGCCCTTGCCTGATGTGCCGTTTGTTGTAAGTTCAAAGGAGAACTCGGAGTTCTTGGGCTGTCTTCCGTCCGAATAGCTTCTGCCGGGTTCGGAATTTGCCCAATAACCGGACATTACAACCATCTGCTCAAGCTCACCCGTTGTTGAATAACCGGGAGCCTGCGGAAATGTGTCAGCCCACGGCCAGCAGCCCTTGCCGTTTGTGTCCGTGTACCATTCTCCGTTTGAGTACGCCCAGCTGTCACGGAACGTGAATTTCGCCTTCAGGTCAGCGGTCATAGTCGCAACCGTTGCATCGTCTGCAAATACGAGGGGCTTGCCCTCCCACATGAACCAGAGGTCTTTATATCTGTCCTTGGAATATACGTTTGAAAATATTTCGGGAAGTGTTTTTGCAACGTTATCGGCTAACGTTCCGCAGTGGAATACCACCTTGGGAACCTTACAGCCTTCTTCTCTCATTTCAGAGAACGTGTCAAGTACCTTTTCATAGGCTCTCTTGAGCGACATACCGTTTGTTATGTCAAAGAAAATGAAATCGATACCTGCATCATTGAGCATATGTACGTGTTTTCTTATTACCCACTCATCCGTAGTTTCGTAATATCCGAAATACGGCTCTGCCCAGAAGTGCGCATCGTTGTTTGAGATTATGTTTTCAAGACGCTTTACACCGCCGGCTCCGTTATCGTCGCCATAGTAAAGCTCTGTATGGTTTACGTATTTACCGCTTCCCGTGGAATTGATAAAATAGAACATACCGATCTGCTTGTAATCGATAGCCTTGTCTGTGTACTGAAGCGATGTTCTGCCCTCATCGTCCGTTGCCACCCAAGTATCGGAGAAAACATCGGTGATGAAAAGCGGATCGGCATACGTGCTTCCGAGATATTCCTTCGTTGAACCCGTAACGGTGAAGTCCTCAAGGATGACCGGATGCTCCGAATAGTGGGAGAAAAATCCGATATATCCTGTTGCGGGGGGCGCTTCGGAAAGCTTGTTGGCAAGCACGGGAACATCGGGGTTTGAAGGAAGATATGCTCTTAACTTATCTTCGTTGATAACAATACGGAATATTTCTGTCTTTTCCCCTGCATCGTTGTCTGCATAAAGCGTGATAACGTTTGCCGCGTGGTCATCCTCTATGTAAAGGGTGCGCTTCGTGGAAAAGTCAATGGGACTGTCAACAAAATGTCCGCCGCTTGTCTGCCAGTCACCGACACGAAGGCCGAGCTGGTTTCCTCGCAACGCGAGCCATACACCGGCAGTGCCCGTCGGGCCGCGTCCGGGGTCAGTAAGTCTTAACCCAATGAACAGTGAGGCGTGAGGCGCCTTATAATCGGGAGTTTTATTCTGCAGTTTCGTTTTTACAACAGTCTTTTCATCCTCGGTAAACAGCTTGCTTAATTGAAGCAAGGAAAGCTTATCGGGGTTAAGCGTCATTCCGCTTCCTTTTCTGACGGGACTGCCTTCGGAGTAAAGAAAGGTTCCGTCTGCGATGGTCTTCGTGTTAAGCTCATACGTGACATTCTTAACGTTGTAGCTCTCACCTGCATCTGTTCGGGTGAGCGAAAGTGATGCACCCGGCTCGGACACAGAAGGAACATCGGATGATGTTGTATCTGTTTCACCGTTACCGCAGGCAAAAGTACTTCCTGCCATAAGAAGCGCCGTGATAAACGACACGGTCTTAAGCAGAGGTTTACTCATTTTTTTCATACGTCTCTCCTTGTTCGTTCAAATTCAGCGCGTCATTTATGTCCGCGCAAAATGCAACTAACCGTATTATATAATATAATTTAAAAAAAGTGAAGCGAATTTACACTTATTTTTGTAAATTTTCATCTTTATTTAAATTTTCACGGCAATTTTTATATAAAAGATATATTTACCGTGATTTCATTCAACGTGACGTAATTTCTCCTTCACCGCCGTTTCTTGCAGGAGGTGTCACAATGATTGCGTTATGGCAAACGGGAAAAACATTTCCGCCAATTTCATACGGATTTTACCTCAATCACAAAATTCAGTTTTTTTCATACAATATGACCGATATCAAAAAAATACATTTTCATACTTTTTTTACATTTCAAACTTGTTTTACGGGACCTTGCGTTAAGATATATTCCGTATTCTTCTTTTTACCCGAAGATTCCCTCCACTTTAATGAATATGTAAAATAATCGTTAATTTAATTATTTTCCTCTTTTATTTGTTAATAAGGTATGGTATAGTTATTTAGAATGTGTTTTTATGCTTTTTTTCGAATGCTGTAATACGGCAGCGTACGGCATTCTTTAATATATATTACGTTTTTGCTGTCGGGAAACGGACTTTTTATGGAGAATATTGTTATACACGGCGGAAATAAGCTGTTTGGCGAAATAGAAGTCAGCGGAATGAAAAATGCGGCTGTTGCGGTAATACTTTCGTGTCTCCTCGTTAAGGATACCTGCACGATCGAAAATCTTCCGAATATAAGCGACGTACGTGCATCGTTTGATATACTCGAAAGCATGGGTGCTGTCGTCAAGCGCCTTTCGTCCACTACAATACAGGTGGACTGTACTCGCTGTAAGTGCGGCACGTCTCCCTATGAGCTTGTGCGAAAGATGCGTGCTTCGTATTATCTTATAGGCGCGGAGCTTGGCAGATTCCACCGCGCTTCCGTCGGATGCCCCGGCGGATGTGATTTCGGAATCCGCCCCATTGACCAGCACATAAAGGGCTTTGAAGCGCTCGGCGCGACCGTAAACGTTGAGGGCGGATACGTTGAAGCATTTGCCGAAAACGGAATGATAGGCAATCAGGTGTATTTTGACGGTGTTTCCGTCGGTGCAACGATGAATATAATCATCGCCGCGGTGCTTGCAAAGGGAACGACCGTTATCGAAAACGCGGCAAGAGAACCGCATATCGTTGACCTTGCAAACTTTCTCAACACGTGCGGCGCTGAAATATCGGGCGCAGGTACGGACGTTATAAAGATAAAAGGCGTTGAATCGCTCCACGGCTGTACGTATGCGATAATTCCCGATATGATAGAAGCCGGCACTTTTATGATCGCGGCAGCGGCAACGGGCGGCAGACTTAAAATAAACAACGTAATTCCCAAGCACCTTGAATCCATCACGGCAAAGCTTGAGGAAATGGGTGTCACCGTTGAGGAGCTTGACGATGCTGTTATTGTACAGCGCGACGGTGAGCTTACCAGCGTAAACATAAAAACAATGCCTTATCCCGGATTTCCTACGGATATGAATCCGCAGATGTGCGCGCTTCTCTGCCTTGCAAGCGGCACCAGCAGACTTTCCGAAAGCGTATGGGATACACGTTTCCGCTACGTTGAGGAACTGAAGCGTATGGGCGCAAACATCAAGGTTGACGGCAAGGTTGCCGTTGTTGAAGGCCCCGTTACATTTTCTGCGGCTCCCGTAAGGGCAGTTGACCTGCGTGCAGGTGCGGCAGTTATAATTGCAGGACTTGCGGCAAAGGGAAGAACGGTAATCGATGATATTTATCACATCAAAAGAGGTTATGAGGACATCGTCGGCAAGCTCAGCACAGTCGGCGCAAATATAAAAGAGGTCCACACACCTGACCCCGTACCGTACGAAAAAGCAAATTAAAAGCAAAAGCTCCGTTTTAAACGGAGCTTTTTTGATGTTTGAGAATGGATTTGAGGCGGACGTGCATTGCAGCCCCTACGGCACCACGTTGAATGTAATGAACGAAAATGGGTTTGAAACGGACCGTGTAGTTCGTGGCGAGCCACGAACTACTTGGACGTCGGTCCCTACAATACACCCCGAATAAAATGAACGAAGCAAGGGTGCCGCCACCATTTTCAACTTTCAATTTTATTTATGATACCCCGTTTGCGCCTCTATCGTACACGCACGGTAGAGCTGTTCGGACAGAATCACGCGCATCAAGCGGTGAGGAAAGGTCATATCGGACACGGAAAGACGGAAATCACACGCAGATTTGACCTTGTCAGACAGTCCGTGAGATGAACCGATAATGAACACGGCTTCGGAAAAGCCTTTGTGCGGAAGCTCGGTGAGTATTTTTGAAAGCCCCTCGCTCGTTACCTTTTTGCCCTCAACGCAAAGTGCAATTTTGTATGCGCCCTGCGGAATTGACGAGAGGATTTTTTCGCCCTCTGCATCGAGTATCGCCTTTATCTGCGCTTCGTTAGGCTCATCGGGCGGTCTTTTTTCCTTAATTTCGATATTTTTAAGCTTGCAGTATCCTTTTATCCGTTTTTCGTATTCGGCAACGGCATCGGCAAAAAACTTGTCCTTTATATTGCCCACGTATATTACTGTAAAATTGACCATAAAAACCTCACGGGAACAGGAAAAGCACGATAAAATCAAGTGCGATAACGGCAGATATTGCAACTATAAAGTATATCAGCACACGTGACTTTTCTTTTCTTTTGTTGTATTTTTGGCAAAGCTGTACACGTTCATCATACGGTATTTTCGGTGAAAGCTCCTCCGGGGTTACCTTTTCCCTCGGGTTTCCTCTGTTCATTATCAGATACGTGAAGAATAATACGCATAAAACACCCGTCAGCGCGTATACCGACATGGGGAAAAGCGGAAAATACCGTTTTTCAAGCTGTAAAAGCCCTTGATAAAGCAACTCAAACACGCAGAAAAGCCCTGCGATTACGAGAAGCTTCTTTCCGTTTTTCTTTCTTCTCTGAAGTTCTGATGTATTATTTTCTTCTTTTTCGTAATACCTTTGCTTCTTCTTTTTCTTTTTACTCATTTTCGAGTGTCTCCTGCAAAAGTCGGCAAACCTCGCTCACAACGGCGTCTCTTATGCCGATGCGTCCGAGGGTGCTGTCAGCCCTGAATTCATACGTGTTTGTGCTCGTCGGTGTGGAAATGCCGATATAAACAAGTCCCACGGGCTTTTCCTCGCTTCCGCCGTCAGGGCCTGCAATACCCGTGACGGACACGGCAACGTCAGCGCCGAACACCGATTTTGCGCCTTTTACCATTTCGTAAGCCGTTTCTCTTGACACAGCGCCGTGGCGCTCAAGCGTTTTTTCTTTAACGTCAATAAGCTCGCTTTTTATGCTGTTTGCGTACGTTACAACGGAGCCGAGGAATACGCTCGACACCCCGGGTGTATCCGTAAACGTTTTTGCGATAAGTCCGCCGGTACAGCTTTCGGCAAACGTTATTGTCATTTCTCTTTCTTTAAGTATTGCTATTATTTTTTCAAAACGGTTCATAAAAGCCTCTTTTTTATAAATTTTTATTTTCCTATTTAAAAATCCGAAAATATGTGGTATAGTTAATAAAACAAACAGCGGAGAAACATATGAAATATAACTGCGATTTACACGTACACACCTCGTTTTCCTTTGACGGCGAACGTGCTGAGTCACCCTTGAAAACAGCCGAAAAAGCCTGTAAAAAGGGATTTAAGTATATTGCGCTTACAGACCATCTTGACGTCAACAGCGAAATTGAGCATCTTTATGCCCCCATTGACCTTGACAGAAGAATGGATGAGTGCTTAAAAGCCAAGGATGAATCAAAGGGTAAAATTACCGTATTGCACGGTATTGAGCTCGGACAGATGACGCAGTACCCGAAAGAGTCGCAAGCGTATCTTGAAAAGTACGGTTTTGACTTCGTTTTAGGCTCGCTTCACAACGTTAAGGATATGCCCGACTTTGCGCTTATCGACTACAAAAATTATACCCCCGACGACTATATCGCCCTTTGGAACGTATACCTTGACGAGCTTTACGAGCTTACGAAATTCGACGGTATAAACAGCCTTTCGCACCTTACGTATCCGCTTAGGTACTACAAGAAAAACGGCTTTACGCT